>NC_008346.1:2243750-2557500 GCF_000014725.1 Syntrophomonas wolfei subsp. wolfei str. Goettingen G311 | reverse complement strand
CTTTACCTATTATTAGATGAGCTAAGTGGAGAAATTTATGCTGGTGCAAATGATACCGTAATACGTCCAAATAATACAGAGGAAGCTGCCTATATATATAGTTATATTAAAAGCGAAACTGGTAGAACTGTTATAAGTGCCAATACAACTGGCACGGTTCTACCGCGTATGGCAAAGAGGGATTGGGAGAATATCCCGGTTATATTACCAAAGAAATCTTTGATTGAATATGAAAAGTATTTTAGACTCCAGCATTATCAACAGAAATCAGTATCGGAATACAATGATTTTTTTAGTTTTTTTTCACAAGATCCTGATGTACATAGTGTCGAGGATATTTTGAACATAGAGATGGTGAAAAATGTAAGGCTGTATAAAGGAGAAATAATTAGGGAGTTTTTAGAGGAAGATCTAAAAGAACTTAATGCTTGTTTCCGAGCAAAAGCATATAAAGCAACGTTGATTCTCTGTGGTTCAATTCTTGAAGCAGTGTTAATCGATTGGGTTAGTGAAAAACATAGAAAAAACTATTTTAACGAAGACTTATATGTACAAGATAGAAATGGTAGGAGCAAACGTGCTGATCTTATTGATTATATTAATATAATAAAAGAAATTCAGAAGCCTGCCTGGATGGAGGAAGCAGATAAAGCTCATTTTATTCGCCAAAAAAGAAATTTGGTACATGCCAAATTATGTCTTAAATCCGAGGAAATTAATGAGATGGTTTGCAGGGAAGTTATTGATTATTTAAATGATGTCCTAAAGACAAGAGGTTTCATCCTTTCATAAAATGAAGATATGATAAGTTGCAGTGATAAAGAGTTTTCAGTTAGTGAATTACAGTGTTTACTATACTGTTAGATGTGTAGATGTGCACCATTAGAACAATAAAAAGTAAAATGAATTAATAGAAATAAGGCTTTTATAGTTAAAATGACTTTGAAAGCCTTTATTTTTATTTCTAAAGCAAAAATACTACCTTATATAAGCTAATCAAGGGGTGATGCCTATGCTTGCACTGATACAGAAATTATTACTTCGATAACAAAACTAAAGGAGGAAAAACATGATAGGTATCGAGCAATACCAAAAAATCCAAGAGTACAAAGAACTTGGACTCGCCCAGACCAAGACTGCTAAAGCACTGGGGATAACCTATTCTTCTGTCAGCAAATACTGGAATATGAGCGAAGAAGATTATGTAAGGGAAGCTGAGCAGGAAAAGTATCATATGGATAATTATCGACAGTACATATTAGAGCAATTGAAAATATGCCCGCAAATTCGGGACACAAATGTCTATCTTAAATTGATGGAAGCCTTTCCCGATTTACAAGTTAAACGAGCTACATTCTACCGCTATATGAAGGCCTTAAGGGAACAGCATGGGTATCAGCATACCAGTAAGCGGAAAATCTCGCCACGTGAAGTCTCGCCACCAGGATATGAAGCTCAGGCTGATTTTGGTCAATATAAACTTAAAGATATGTATGGACGAATTGTGAGGGTATATTTCTTTTGTATGGTTCTGAGTTATAGCAGAATGAAATTTGTTTGCTTTTCACCGGATCCCTTCACAACCAAAACAGGCATAAAAGTTCACAATTATGCTTTCCAGTGTGTTTGGCAAGTATAAAATACATCAAACGGCAAAAAATAAATCCAGCACCCCAGTTTCCACTATTTCCTTATCGTGGAATGTGTAAGTCTGTAGCTTTGTCCACCAAAAACCAGTAGATGACTATGGTGGATTAAGCGGTCAATAATCGCACTGGTTAACTTCTCATCGTAGAATATGCCATTCCATTTACTAAACTCTAAGTTGGTAGTGATAATAATACTGCGTTTTTCATAGCAATCAGCTACTACCTGAAAGAGTAGCTGCGCACCCTGGCGATCCAGGGGAATATAACCCCATTCATCGCAAATTAGTAAATCCAGCTTCGCCAGTTGCTTTAGCATTTTGCCCAGATTACCAGCATTTTGAGCATCATTTAACTCGTTGACCAGGGTTGATGTTCTATAAAATCCCACCTTCTTTCCTTGATTACAGGCTTCTACACCGATGGCGGTAGCCATATGGGTTTTGCCCGTTCCCACCGGGCCATATAGAATCAGGTTTTCCCTGTTTTTTAGGAGGGCTGCAGTTTTCAAATCATCTAATGGTATTGATGCCGGTATCTCAATATGATCAAAACTGTAGCCATTAAAGGTTTTTATTACATCAAAACCGGCTTGTCTTAAACAGCGGTTTTTACGGTTTAATTCCCGTCCCTTAACCTCTATTTCTAAAAGTTTAGCCAGAAACTCTTCGTGGGTATCAGCCTTAATATCTGCATAGTTCTGTACTATGCTGTTCCCCCAGCGTAATTGCTTGCAATAGTCTTTAATCAATTCTTTCATCTGCACTCACCTGCTTTCAGGAAAGTATCATAGCAGGTCAGATCAGGAGTATATATTGCCGGTGAATTTATGCCGGCAGATAATAACGGCAAAAAATCATTAAAGGTTGGTTCGGTTAATCGGCGGTAGCTTAACAGGATACTGTCAGCATCTGCTTTGCCGGAATCTAATGTCTCCAGCAAGCATATGGTTGCTGTATCCATATCTGTTTCGGTTATCATACGTACTAAAAGATTTAGGCTCTTCTTTTTTTCCGCGTAATCCAGATTATTAAAATAGTCCTGCCAGGGGTCAGGTAGTTCGCGATAAAATCCAGTATATTTCAAAGCATTAGGGCGTTTGGCCAGTGTAGTTAGGTAAGGCAGCCAATCCATTAGTTCCTGATTCTGGCCATATAATCGTTTATGTTTTACGATAGGCTGGTATTGTTCGTTTAATAGTTCCACCTGATGGGCACCTAGCCTCATATATAGTTCTTTATTTGCCACCTGGGGTGATGCGGAATATACGTTTGTATCAACACAGACTTTGCCGTATTTGTTGGCCGATAATTTCTGCATACGGCCGATCGTAAATGGTTTGGCCGGCAGGGGTAGCATGGCTGTAAGGTCATCTTGGAGAAGCTCATTTATTACCCGGCCTTTACGGTAATGTTTCCGGCAGTGGTCTTTTTCAGCCACGGCAAAAAGTCCCTGGTTAAATTCTTCAATATCACTAAAACTGGGTTCGGGTACAAAGTAGTTCCTGCGGCTGTAACCCACCTTGTTTTCAACATGGCCTTTTTCGTGCCCTTTACCGGGGTTGCAAAATTGGGGCTTAAAGCCGTAGTGGAGGGCGAAGCGGTAAAATTGGTCTACTAGTTTCCGCTCTCCTTTTTCCCCAATACCAGCAACTGCCGCTGACATATTATCAAACCAGATTATCCGGGGAACATGCTCTAAATATTCAAATATGTCTTTTAGTCCGGTTAACAGGCATTCCTGGTTCTGACCCCGAAATATCTGGGGATACCCAGCATTACTATACGGCAGCGAAAGAATTAATTCATATCCTTTGACTTTCTGGCCTTGCTCAATCATGACGATTTCGCCGAAGTCTACCTGCGCTTCTCCTGCTGGGTGTTCCAGGGGAAGGTAGCCTTCTTCTTCACCGTATAGTTCTTTTTTTCTGGCAGATACATAAGTGCGAACAGTTCTTTCACAAGCATTAAATATATCCTGATGTTCATCACACAGCCGGTCGTAGATGCGCCGAGCAGTGTGCCGTTGTTTAACTGGCCGGTTCAGGTCTTCTTTAAGCCAGGCGTCAATTATCGGTTTTACCGGGTCAAGCTTCGAAGGTCGTCCTCTTTTAGGTTTTCGGATTTCATTGAAATCGGTTTGCTCTGCATATTTTTTTACAGTCCTGAAATCATGTCCGGTCTCTTCGGCAATACTCCTAAGGGATTTGCCTTTATGAAAGTTTAAGTGTTTGATATGATATTGTTGTATCATCGTTAGCATCCTTTCTTATCTACCTCCTTTTGTCTCTTCAACAAAAAGGGTAGTATATTTTGGGGGTGCTGGCGATGATTTTTTTTCCAATTTACTGCTGTATTTTTAACTTGCCATTCGCTGTATTTTTATTGTGCCATAAACACTTTCCAGTACTTTGGAGGAAGGCCACAGACAATTCTATATGATCTTGATAGGGTCTATGTGGGTAGCGAAAATCTAGGTAATATTATATTTGTACCGGCCTTTGAAGAATATGTAAAGCGTATCGGCTACAGTGTTTCATTATGCAGGCCAAGAGATCCTCAGAGTAAAGGTAAGGTAGAAGAGGTAATTGGATATGTTAAGCAAAGTTTTCTGGAGGGGAGGGTATATACCGGAATTGACAGTCTTAACAGTGCAGCTCTTGCATGGTTGGATAGAGAAGGCAACGGGAGAGTTCATACTGTGACTAGAAAAGTGCCACGAGAAATGTTTATTGAAGAACAAAAACAGCTTTTTCATGTTAAACCATATTCAGAGGTATCAAGTACTGTAGCATCCTTTGATTCCAATGGAGTGGTCAGCTATAAAGGGAATCGTTATCAGATTGATGTCGGTGTGATGGATGCACATCAACGTATACGTATTGAGGATGATGGTAAAATACTTCTATTTTATGATACTGATACTAATGAATTATTAGCTAAGTATCCAGTAACAGAAGATACTGGACAGATATTCAAAGCTGAGGAAAAAAACAACAGAAACAGGGTTTCTCATGCTCTTATAAAACAATATTTTGCAGAGCATGAAATAGCTCAGGAATTTATACGGCGGATGGAACAGGAACAACCAAAATATTTTAATAGCCATTGTATTCGCTTAAATCGCATGACGAAGTTTTATTCGATGGAGCAAATGCTTGATGGGGTAAGATATTGCATTGAAACTGAACGCTGCAATGCCTATGAACTTTTGGCTTACATAATGTATAAGCATGGTGAGCAGATAGCAAAGAAGTTCTTACCAAATCAACAGTATTTCAACCATCTGACACGTAGCAAGGAGATAAGGAGGGAAATCGATGGCTGATATAACTGAAATCCGCGAGTTGGCTAAGAAGCTAAATCTATGGAATATTTCCAGGGGATATATTGATTTGAATGATGAGAAACTGTCCAACCTAGATTATCTTCAGATGATACTACATAAAGAACTAGAGATACGAGCCAGACAAAAACAGATCAAGCTAAGAAGGGCAAGCAAACTTCCCAACAAGGTATTTGAATTACCAAATTTAAACAAAGGTTTGGAATGGCAGATAAAACAATTATCCCATTTGACGTGGCTCAATGAAGAACAAAACGTTATTCTACTTGGTAAATGCGGGACAGGCAAAACTAGTCTTGCAGTTCATCTTGGAGAAACAGCGATCGACAATGGACATAAAACTTACTATGCATCCATTGATGTTTTTATATCTATTCTAGAGAACAAAGATATAAACCCAAAAGCAGGCGCAACCTTCTCCTATATGCGGGAATGCGACTTGATTATTATTGATGATGTTTTTTATCTAGAACCAACCAGGTCAGAGTTGCAGGCTTTTTATCGAGCAGTTACTTTTCTTAATGAAACAAGAAGTATCATTTTTATTACCAATCGAGAAATATCTACATGGTTAGATGTAGTGGAAGACAAACATCTTTGTCAGACTCTGTTAGATAGAATAACAGCCAATTGTCAGATCATTCGCTTGACCGACAGATAAATTAAAATACTCACCTCTTTTCTAGAAAAGGGTTAATACTCAAATTTGAAAACTATGCCGATTAACGGTTTTATATAGATGCAAAAAATCTCACGAAATCCTAAGATTAGCTTAACTTTTGAGATTTTCTGCAGTTTCTGGGGTAGGGGGGTCTAAATCTCCACCACTTTTTGCCCCGGAAACGGGCGTGGGGTAACGCGTGAAAATTCGCGGTTTCAAACAGTGTGGCGAAATATACCGTAGAGTTCATTGGAATAACCGAGGTAAAAAATCGATTGTTTGGAGATGCGTCAGTAGGCTTGAGAATACAGGGTTAACTTGTCATTCCCGAACTGTGCTGGAGGATATGATAGGCCTTGCTACGGTGGATGCAATTAATAAACTAATAGGGCAAAAGGATGGCTTTTTAACTATCTTAAAGGAAAATATAGAAACAGTGATAAGTGAAGCGGACAATAATATTGTTTTCGAGATAGATAAAAAGCTAGAGGAATTACAAAAGGATCTTTTGCGACTGGCCAATTCTAAAGAAGATTATAACGATATAGCTGATGAGATTTACAGGCTCAGAGAGGAAAGGCATAAGGCTTTAGCAGAAGAAGCAGGCAAAAAAGGTTCCAAGCAAAGGCTAGAAGATATGGAAAAATTCCTTAATGAACAATCCACCCTCCTTGAGGAATATGATGAGCAGCTAGTAAGGAGACTTATAGAGAAAATAACGGTCTATGATGATAAACTAACTATTGAATTTAAATCTGGTGTAGAAGTAGATGTATAAACATAACCTTCATGAATGACCACCATTCAGGAGATATATTCTCTTGATTGGTGGTTTTCTTTCATTGACTGGAATTGGTAAAAGGCATATAATCTTATTAACAATGTTGTTGATATTGTTATTGATAAGGAGATGACAACATGGGTGATGTTAATGAGTTACTAGAAGAAGCTATTAAGGAAACTGAAAACTTGAATGAAGGTGAAGTCTTTCTTGTTAAAGATTTGTTCAAGGGTTATGTATGGAATAGAATACCCAGAAAGGATCGACTTCTGCTTGGGACTTTATTTTTAAACTACGTAAATAAAATGGAAGGTAATATAAAGGCTATTGAAAAGACTTCATCTAATCAACAGAGGTATCAGAAGGTTTGAGGATATGGTAAAACTATTATGAAAAGTAATAAAGAATTATAAATTATATAAGGGTGGATGGGGTGGATGCTTTGCTTAATTTAAGGCAATTAGTAGATGACTTTTTCTTGTTTGTGCAGTCTAAGAGTATTGAAATTTATAATGAGTTTAGCCTCCAGCATGAGCTGGGGATATTCCTACGTGAAAAGCTTCCGGACTATCGTATTCAATTTGAAAGAAATGTATCATACTTCACACCAGACAATAAAACTATAAAAAAAGAAATAGATATCACTATATTTAATGAAGATAAATCGGAGAAGTATGCAATTGAACTTAAGTGCCCATTAAATGGCCAGTATCCAGAACAGATGTATTCATTCGTGAAGGATATTAAATTTATGGAGGAGCTTAAGAACCGAGGATTTACTAGAACAGCTGCTGTTGCTCTTGTTTCAGATAGACCTTTTTATGAAGGGCGCAACAATGAAGGTATATATAGGTTTTTTAGAGAAGAATATTCTGTTTACGGTTGTATTTTTAAGCCAACAGGTGTAGGAAAAAATAAAGATAGCATTGCATTGACAAGCAGATATGATTTTATCTGGCAGGATTTAAGTGACGGTCGTAAATATTACATAATCGAGATTTGAGTAGTCAGGGGGGGACTTGCAGGTGGCTTTGCTTCAAGATGAATTAAAAATAAGAAAGATTCATGAATTACTTCATATGAAATTGGCTTTACCACCATATCAGCGCCCGTATAGTTGGAGTGTGAAGTCTGCAAATACGCTTTTTCAAGATACTTATAATGCATACCATGAAGGTTTACAAGAATATAGAGTTGGTTCAGTAATTTTACATAAAGAAAACGGAAAGTATAACATTGTCGATGGCCAACAACGACTGACAACGTAACCGTCAAATAGCGCACACCTAGCCCTCAGGAACTACTTGAGGTAATATTCTCCTGGGGCATTCCGCACTCCTCGGGCAGTGTATCAGACCAGGGCAACAAGCGGTCAATGGCAGCTTGATCACCCGTATCAACATTGGGCAACTGCTCAAACAGATAAAACATATAATTGTAAGGCTTTAGGTTATTCTCCTTGGCCGTTTCAATTACGCTGTATATAATTGCACTGCCTCTAGCACCCCTGGGGGTATTTGTAAACAGCCAATTTTTCCTTCCTATTACGAAGGGTTTAATTGAACGTTCGGCACGATTATTATCTATCTCCAACCTGCCATCCAGCAGGAAGCTGTTTAAACAATCCCACTGGTTCAGGCAGTAAGTAATAGCCTGACCAAAGGTGCTTTTGGGAAGGGTTTGTTGCTTTTGCTTTTTAAGCCATATATAGAATTCGTCAAGTAACGGTTTGCTTTTTTCCAACCGTTTATCATAACGTTCTTTATCAGATACATCTTTTAACTGACGTTCAATAGCAAATAATCTATTGCAGTATTCCAACCCCACACTGGCTGCTACCGGTTTATCTTTTTGGGCAGCCGGCAATGCTTTAAGGGCTTCGGTGAATTTTCTGCGTGCATGCGCCCAGCAGCCGACCAGCGTTATGCCGGTCAGTTTACCATAGGCACTGTAACCATCAGTTTGTAGATATCCTTTAAAACCAGACAGAAATCGGTCCGGATGTTTACTGGCTCTGGTGGTCTGATATTCGTACAGGACAATTGGTGGTCCATCTCTTCCGGTACGATATAACCACATATAGGATTTAGTTTCGGCTGAACGCCCCGGTTCTTTTAATACCTGCAAGGTTGTTTCGTCCGCGTGCAGGATATCTCTATCAAGCAACTCCACATGCAGGCGGTCGTAAATTATCTTTAACCAGGGGTCGGCAACGTTTAAAACCCAGTTTGCCATGGTCTGGCGGGACAGCTCTATTCCCAGACGGGATAACTGCTGTTCCTGACGATATAACGGCATACTGTTGGTATATTTTTGATCCATAATATATGCCAGTATGGAGGGGGATGCCAAACTGCCTGGTAATATGGGGTTAGGCATTTGTGCTTTGATTATCGGTGTCGTAATATTTTCTTTCTCACACTGGCGGCAGGAATATATGTATTGAACATGCTGTACTACTTTTACCTGAGCAGGTATTACCTTTATCTCCTGTCTGATCTGGGTACTCATTTCATGAAGGGAACCCTGGCAGCAGGGGCAGACTTGCTCATGTTCTAAAAGTCGGTATTCAATTACTTCAACCGGAAGGTCTTTAAGCTTATCAGCTTTTTGACCAGGCTGCTTTTTCTTACGCTCATAGGTAATGGTTTCGATATCTGGTTCTTTAATTTCGGGGTCAACAATATCTTCAGCTTCATTAAACAGATTAATCTGTTCGGGAGTAGTTTTCTCACTGGAAGTACCAAACTGTTTTTGGCGACTTAAGCGATATTGCTCCTCATACCACTTTACCTTGGCATTAAGTTCAGCAATCTGTTGTTCCTGCATAAGGATTTTATCATTAAGTTGTTCAATTATCTGAGCCGAATTATCTTGCATGTTCATAGATAAATTATACCATAAAAGCGGTATTATTGCACCACGAAAATGCCGGAATATCCGGGCTTAGAGCTGTTTTTCTGTTAAAGAATAACTCTTTGTTTAACTGCTTTATGAGCCTGATTTTGTTTTAGTGACAAGCCATCCAGGAGCCAACGGAATTCACGGTAGCTGATACTGACCACATCGGTATGGGCGGTGGGCCAGTCAAATTTGCCCCGCTCCAGACGCCGGTAATGCAGCCAGAACCCGTTATGCTCCCACTGTAGAATTTTGAGTTTGTCACGTTTACGATTACAAAATACAAATAGGCAGGGGCTAAAGGGATCTAAATGGAATGATTCTTTAACCAGTACTGCCAATCCGTCAATCGATTTTCTAAGATCAGTGCTACCGCAGGCCAGGTAAACCAGTCGGTTTGATATTTCACTGATCATATGGTTTGTAGAACCTTTACGATTTGGCGCAACAGGTGGGGATCAAAGCCTGGTTTAATCTCAACTGTTGCCTGCCCAACATGAACGCCTATGGAACCGGGAGCAAGGTTTGCTTGCTCTACTTCCAGGGGAAGCCATTTAACTGGTTGGTTATTTTCAACCTGGTCCATACGCAGTTTTTTACGCCAGTAATAGAACTGGTTGTTCCTAATTGAATGTTCCCTACACCAGGTAGCTATGCTTTTACCGCTGGTTTCATAGTCTGCCAGACGCTGTTCCCACAGGCTGCGCAGATCGTTATTGACCATTCCTGAACATCTCCTTGTTTTTTGTTCAGGTTTATTGTCTCATCTTTACTGGGACACTGGTATGTGTGAAGTTTTTGACGCTTACGTTGCTCTTGTTTCAGATAGACCTTTTTATGAAGGGCGCAACAATGAAGGTATATATAGGTTTTTTAGAGAAGAATATTCTGTTTACGGTTGTATTTTTAAGCCAACAGGTGTAGGAAAAAATAAAGATAGCATTGCATTGACAAGCAGATATGATTTTATCTGGCAGGATTTAAGTGACGGTCGTAAATATTACATAATCGAGATTTGAGTAGTCAGGGGGGGACTTGCAGGTGGCTTTGCTTCAAGATGAATTAAAAATAAGAAAGATTCATGAATTACTTCATATGAAATTGGCTTTACCACCATATCAGCGCCCGTATAGTTGGAGTGTGAAGTCTGCAAATACGCTTTTTCAAGATACTTATAATGCATACCATGAAGGTTTACAAGAATATAGAGTTGGTTCAGTAATTTTACATAAAGAAAACGGAAAGTATAACATTGTCGATGGCCAACAACGACTGACAACTATTTCGATTCTTCTATACTGTTTAGGTGAGAAGGATCTGGGGTTATTACAAGAAAAATACAATCAACTGTCTAACGATGTGATTGTAACTAATTATGAAATTTTATCTAAGAGAATAAGTGAGCTACCGAAAGATGAGCAAAACAAGTACAAAAATTATTTATTCGAACGTTGTAGTGTAGTTCAAATTGTTACAGACAGTGAGCAAGAGGCTTTTCAATTCTTCGATTCACAAAATTCGCGCGGTAAGGAGTTAACCCCACATGATTTATTAAAGTCATATCATTTACGCGAGATGAATGATGAAGAGGAAAACCAAAAAATAAGGATTATCAACCAATGGGAAAATGTAAACCAAGATGATTTGAATGACCTATTTAAAATCTATCTTTACCCATTGACCCAATGGTATAAAGGAAAGAGTGGTTTGGGCTATTCATCTAGTAAAATAGATGTGTTCAAAGGGATTAAAACCACAAATGTATTTAATTATGCGATTTATCATAAAGCAAGTAATCTTTTTGTAGAACAGTTTAATGCAAATGGAAGCAATGAATTACTTGCATCTAGAGCATTAAATCAATTTCAATTAACACAGCCTCTTATGGCAGGAAAGCGATTCTTTTATTACACTCTACATTATAGAAATCTACTTGAGCAAGTACAAAGATTAGTGAGTAAAGTTCATACAGAGGAACAAGTTCCGAGTAGACGCACTGGAGATCTTTACATTAAACAATTATATGAATGTGCGCTATTATTTTTTGCTGATCGCTTTGGAATTGAAAACCTATCTAAAGCTGTGATGCAGCAATTATATACTTGGAGTTATTCTTTGCGGCTGGTTATGGAAGCTGTCTATCTACAGACAATTAATAAATATGTGCGAGGAGAACATGAACGCGTAAACTATGGATTAGGTATGTTTTCAGAAATCAGTGAAATGAAAAACGGAGAAGAATTAAAACTCATTTCTTTAGAGCAACCTAAAATTGAGAATAAAAACAAAGAGAAGTACAGGGATGTGTATGATTTACTTTGTGAATGGAATAGGTGGTAGATGATGGATAAAAATATAAGAATCATACCGGTATCAAAAATTTTTACTAATGTTCATTATATAGTTCCTATATATCAACGCAACTATGCTTGGGGAGTATCGGAGATAGAACAATTGATAGAAGATATTGATAGCTCTATTGGCGACTCTAATAAAAATTACTTTCTTGGAAACCTAATTGTTAATCAAAGGGATAATAATGTTTATGAAGTAATAGACGGGCAACAGAGGTTGACAACACTATTTCTATTAGAAAGTTATCTTGGTATGAATTTTGCTAAAGATGGGTTGAGATTTGAAGCACGGGAAAAATCAAACCGTACCCTTAACATGCTAAGCAAAGGAAACAAGAATGAGCTAATAGAGGAATTAGCATCTGTTGAAATCTTAAAGGGATATCAAATAATTGATAGCTATTTTAAATCTAATAATATAGATAAAAATGATTTAACTAAAAAACTGGAAAGTGTTTTTATTGTTCGTGTACAAGTTCCACAAGGTATAGATTTAAATCATTATTTTGAAATCATGAATACTCGTGGCGAGCAACTTGAACTTCATGAAATAGCAAAAGCAAAATTTTTAGAAGTATTGGATACAGAACAAGATAAAAAAACGGCAGCATTGATTTGGGAAAAATGCTCTAACATGCACTCGTATATACAAATGAATTTTGATCCCAGTGTTAGAAAGTATCTTTTTACAAATGATTGGTCTAGTATCAGGGATAATATTAACGATTTTGATACAATTAAGGAATTTATTCATAGTGAAGATGAAGACAATAATTTAGTTCCTTTGATTGAGATTCTAAAAAACAAGAAACTCTTTAATAATGAAATAAGTAAGGATGAAGTTGAGAATGAACGTTTTGAATCGATTATTTCGTTCCCAAATTTTTTACTTCAGATAAATGCTGTACTTAATAATTTAGAAGAGGAAGATTCAACCCTTGATGATAAACATTTCTTAAATAATTTATCATGGGCCTGGGGGGACGCTGATAAAGCAAAGAACTTTTTATTTCATATGTTAAAATGCCGTGTACTGTTTGATAAATATATATTGAAACGTGAATATGCTAGAGATTATAAAGAAACTGGGAAATGGTCGTTACAACGTTTAGAAAGGTATAATGATGGGAAAGGTGATAAACCCAAATATGTAGGAACATTTGGTGAGGACAATAGTCAGAATAATAAACAACTAAGAACTCTGCAATCCTGCTTGCGTATAACCTACACATCACCTAAAACTATGCATTGGATTTCATTAATATTAACAAGCTTATTAGAAAATGAATCATGTGACATTATTGAAATACTTGAAGATTACTGCAAAACAAAAGTTTTCGAATCAAAGTTTGAGAATTCTAGTGGATTTGGTTTTGAAAGAATCGTATTTACTTACCTTGATTATCTTTTATATAAGAATGGTTATTCTTACTTGGGCAAGGAAATTATTCCTCCATTATATGATGAGTGGCAGTTCCAATTTAGAAGTTCCATTGAACACTTTCAACCCCAAAATCCCGTTGAAGGTGAAAGCTGGGAAGCAGATGACCTTGATGGCTTTGGCAACCTCGCATTAATTACAGTGTCAGGAAACTCGAAGTTTTCTAATTTACCACCAGAGGGAAAAATCACCTCATATCCAAGTATTATAGAACAAAGTTTGAAACTCAAGATTATGAAAGAGTTGGTGAACTTCGATGATGAAAAATGGACGGAAGAAAAAGCAAGAAAGCATAAAGAAGAAATGTTTAGAGTTTTGAAAGGGTAGTTATTATATATGTCGATATGTTCCCGCCTACCGATAGTGCAAAAAGAGCCTTTGACGTGTTTCCGACTACCGACAATGTAAAAGACATCAATCCACCCCGCTCGTTGCATGTGGAGACGGTGGTTCTGCTATATCGGAGTTAAAGTACCGAGAATAGTACATTTACAAGAAAATGCGTTTATGTTCCCTCAGACGGGAAATAGGGGTAGGGTCGAGTGAAGGAACATGAAAAAGATGTTTTGTTATGGTAGATGTCTATTCTTTTCTTAATTAGAGTATTAAATACAATATTGAACATAAAATAGCGTAAGCTAGATTGAATAAATATTGTTAGAGGTGATATAATCATGGAAAAGAATACAAGTAATGAGGGCGAGGTTGATCGTATGGCTACAGCGACTATGGAATCCCGAAAGTTAAACTGCATGGATAGTATTAGAGAACTCGCTAAAAAGGCTATAAAAGAAAAAGGCTTAAGTGAGAAAGAAGTAAGGAAAACATTAGGTTCAAAGAGATATGAAAAGTAAGCTAAAAGTTGTTCTTGATACAAATATTTTTATTAATGGATGGCTTTTCGCAGAAGATCATGATTCGTGCTCCCGAATTATGGATATGATTGATAATAGAAAAATTCAATTATTGTTTGCTCAAGATACTATAGGGGAGCTTGTTTATCTGATTAAAAATTTTGCTAGACACAATATTGATGACGTTAATCTAAGAATATCGTTGTTACAAAGGGTAATGGAGCTTTTTTACTATTCGACTTCAGTTAATACTATGGATACAACTACGCCTTTAATAGCTGATCAATATGATAGTATGTTTTTGAAATGTGCTATTGAAGGAAAGGCTGATTTTTTAGTTTCGGATGATTTTAAGAGCGGTATGCATGAGCTTGAAAATGTTAGTTTTCAGGTTGTAGGTTCCGATAGGTTTGTAGAAATAGTTTAGTATTGAGTAGTAATTATGGGCATCTGCCGAAGGGTAGGTGCTTTTTGTATGGTTTGGAATTTGGGGGAGCTTATTCTTTCTCTTTTATGCAGATTGAGGTAAGATAATGCTGTGGCAAATTATGAGAAAAATAGTATTTTGGGTGTGTTTGGCAAGTATAAAATACATCAAACGGCAAAAAATAAATCCAGCACCCCAGTTTCCACTATTTCCTTATCGTGGAATGTGTAAGTCTGTAGCTTTGTCCACCAAAAACCAGTAGATGACTATGGTGGATTAAGCGGTCAATAATCGCACTGGTTAACTTCTCATCGTAGAATATGCCATTCCATTTACTAAACTCTAAGTTGGTAGTGATAATAATACTGCGTTTTTCATAGCAATCAGCTACTACCTGAAAGAGTAGCTGCGCACCCTGGCGATCCAGGGGAATATAACCCCATTCATCGCAAATTAGTAAATCCAGCTTCGCCAGTTGCTTTAGCATTTTGCCCAGATTACCAGCATTTTGAGCATCATTTAACTCGTTGACCAGGGTTGATGTTCTATAAAATCCCACCTTCTTTCCTTGATTACAGGCTTCTACACCGATGGCGGTAGCCATATGGGTTTTGCCCGTTCCCACCGGGCCATATAGAATCAGGTTTTCCCTGTTTTTTAGGAGGGCTGCAGTTTTCAAATCATCTAATGGTATTGATGCCGGTATCTCAATATGATCAAAACTGTAGCCATTAAAGGTTTTTATTACATCAAAACCGGCTTGTCTTAAACAGCGGTTTTTACGGTTTAATTCCCGTCCCTTAACCTCTATTTCTAAAAGTTTAGCCAGAAACTCTTCGTGGGTATCAGCCTTAATATCTGCATAGTTCTGTACTATGCTGTTCCCCCAGCGTAATTGCTTGCAATAGTCTTTAATCAATTCTTTCATCTGCACTCACCTGCTTTCAGGAAAGTATCATAGCAGGTCAGATCAGGAGTATATATTGCCGGTGAATTTATGCCGGCAGATAATAACGGCAAAAAATCATTAAAGGTTGGTTCGGTTAATCGGCGGTAGCTTAACAGGATACTGTCAGCATCTGCTTTGCCGGAATCTAATGTCTCCAGCAAGCATATGGTTGCTGTATCCATATCTGTTTCGGTTATCATACGTACTAAAAGATTTAGGCTCTTCTTTTTTTCCGCGTAATCCAGATTATTAAAATAGTCCTGCCAGGGGTCAGGTAGTTCGCGATAAAATCCAGTATATTTCAAAGCATTAGGGCGTTTGGCCAGTGTAGTTAGGTAAGGCAGCCAATCCATTAGTTCCTGATTCTGGCCATATAATCGTTTATGTTTTACGATAGGCTGGTATTGTTCGTTTAATAGTTCCACCTGATGGGCACCTAGCCTCATATATAGTTCTTTATTTGCCACCTGGGGTGATGCGGAATATACGTAACCGTCAAATAGCGCACACCTAGCCCTCAGGAACTACTTGAGGTAATATTCTCCTGGGGCATTCCGCACTCCTCGGGCAGTGTATCAGACCAGGGCAACAAGCGGTCAATGGCAGCTTGATCACCCGTATCAACATTGGGCAACTGCTCAAACAGATAAAACATATAATTGTAAGGCTTTAGGTTATTCTCCTTGGCCGTTTCAATTACGCTGTATATAATTGCACTGCCTCTAGCACCCCTGGGGGTATTTGTAAACAGCCAATTTTTCCTTCCTATTACGAAGGGTTTAATTGAACGTTCGGCACGATTATTATCTATCTCCAACCTGCCATCCAGCAGGAAGCTGTTTAAACAATCCCACTGGTTCAGGCAGTAAGTAATAGCCTGACCAAAGGTGCTTTTGGGAAGGGTTTGTTGCTTTTGCTTTTTAAGCCATATATAGAATTCGTCAAGTAACGGTTTGCTTTTTTCCAACCGTTTATCATAACGTTCTTTATCAGATACATCTTTTAACTGACGTTCAATAGCAAATAATCTATTGCAGTATTCCAACCCCACACTGGCTGCTACCGGTTTATCTTTTTGGGCAGCCGGCAATGCTTTAAGGGCTTCGGTGAATTTTCTGCGTGCATGCGCCCAGCAGCCGACCAGCGTTATGCCGGTCAGTTTACCATAGGCACTGTAACCATCAGTTTGTAGATATCCTTTAAAACCAGACAGAAATCGGTCCGGATGTTTACTGGCTCTGGTGGTCTGATATTCGTACAGGACAATTGGTGGTCCATCTCTTCCGGTACGATATAACCACATATAGGATTTAGTTTCGGCTGAACGCCCCGGTTCTTTTAATACCTGCAAGGTTGTTTCGTCCGCGTGCAGGATATCTCTATCAAGCAACTCCACATGCAGGCGGTCGTAAATTATCTTTAACCAGGGGTCGGCAACGTTTAAAACCCAGTTTGCCATGGTCTGGCGGGACAGCTCTATTCCCAGACGGGATAACTGCTGTTCCTGACGATATAACGGCATACTGTTGGTATATTTTTGATCCATAATATATGCCAGTATGGAGGGGGATGCCAAACTGCCTGGTAATATGGGGTTAGGCATTTGTGCTTTGATTATCGGTGTCGTAATATTTTCTTTCTCACACTGGCGGCAGGAATATATGTATTGAACATGCTGTACTACTTTTACCTGAGCAGGTATTACCTTTATCTCCTGTCTGATCTGGGTACTCATTTCATGAAGGGAACCCTGGCAGCAGGGGCAGACTTGCTCATGTTCTAAAAGTCGGTATTCAATTACTTCAACCGGAAGGTCTTTAAGCTTATCAGCTTTTTGACCAGGCTGCTTTTTCTTACGCTCATAGGTAATGGTTTCGATATCTGGTTCTTTAATTTCGGGGTCAACAATATCTTCAGCTTCATTAAACAGATTAATCTGTTCGGGAGTAGTTTTCTCACTGGAAGTACCAAACTGTTTTTGGCGACTTAAGCGATATTGCTCCTCATACCACTTTACCTTGGCATTAAGTTCAGCAATCTGTTGTTCCTGCATAAGGATTTTATCATTAAGTTGTTCAATTATCTGAGCCGAATTATCTTGCATGTTCATAGATAAATTATACCATAAAAGCGGTATTATTGCACCACGAAAATGCCGGAATATCCGGGCTTAGAGCTGTTTTTCTGTTAAAGAATAACTCTTTGTTTAACTGCTTTATGAGCCTGATTTTGTTTTAGTGACAAGCCATCCAGGAGCCAACGGAATTCACGGTAGCTGATACTGACCACATCGGTATGGGCGGTGGGCCAGTCAAATTTGCCCCGCTCCAGACGCCGGTAATGCAGCCAGAACCCGTTATGCTCCCACTGTAGAATTTTGAGTTTGTCACGTTTACGATTACAAAATACAAATAGGCAGGGGCTAAAGGGATCTAAATGGAATGATTCTTTAACCAGTACTGCCAATCCGTCAATCGATTTTCTAAGATCAGTGCTACCGCAGGCCAGGTAAACCAGTCGGTTTGATATTTCACTGATCATATGGTTTGTAGAACCTTTACGATTTGGCGCAACAGGTGGGGATCAAAGCCTGGTTTAATCTCAACTGTTGCCTGCCCAACATGAACGCCTATGGAACCGGGAGCAAGGTTTGCTTGCTCTACTTCCAGGGGAAGCCATTTAACTGGTTGGTTATTTTCAACCTGGTCCATACGCAGTTTTTTACGCCAGTAATAGAACTGGTTGTTCCTAATTGAATGTTCCCTACACCAGGTAGCTATGCTTTTACCGCTGGTTTCATAGTCTGCCAGACGCTGTTCCCACAGGCTGCGCAGATCGTTATTGACCATTCCTGAACATCTCCTTGTTTTTTGTTCAGGTTTATTGTCTCATCTTTACTGGGACACTGGTATGTGTGAAGTTTTTGACGCTTACGAATATACGTTTGTATCAACACAGACTTTGCCGTATTTGTTGGCCGATAATTTCTGCATACGGCCGATCGTAAATGGTTTGGCCGGCAGGGGTAGCATGGCTGTAAGGTCATCTTGGAGAAGCTCATTTATTACCCGGCCTTTACGGTAATGTTTCCGGCAGTGGTCTTTTTCAGCCACGGCAAAAAGTCCCTGGTTAAATTCTTCAATATCACTAAAACTGGGTTCGGGTACAAAGTAGTTCCTGCGGCTGTAACCCACCTTGTTTTCAACATGGCCTTTTTCGTGCCCTTTACCGGGGTTGCAAAATTGGGGCTTAAAGCCGTAGTGGAGGGCGAAGCGGTAAAATTGGTCTACTAGTTTCCGCTCTCCTTTTTCCCCAATACCAGCAACTGCCGCTGACATATTATCAAACCAGATTATCCGGGGAACATGCTCTAAATATTCAAATATGTCTTTTAGTCCGGTTAACAGGCATTCCTGGTTCTGACCCCGAAATATCTGGGGATACCCAGCATTACTATACGGCAGCGAAAGAATTAATTCATATCCTTTGACTTTCTGGCCTTGCTCAATCATGACGATTTCGCCGAAGTCTACCTGCGCTTCTCCTGCTGGGTGTTCCAGGGGAAGGTAGCCTTCTTCTTCACCGTATAGTTCTTTTTTTCTGGCAGATACATAAGTGCGAACAGTTCTTTCACAAGCATTAAATATATCCTGATGTTCATCACACAGCCGGTCGTAGATGCGCCGAGCAGTGTGCCGTTGTTTAACTGGCCGGTTCAGGTCTTCTTTAAGCCAGGCGTCAATTATCGGTTTTACCGGGTCAAGCTTCGAAGGTCGTCCTCTTTTAGGTTTTCTGATTTCATTGAAATCGGTTTGCTCTGCATATTTTTTTACAGTCCTGAAATCATGTCCGGTCTCTTCGGCAATACTCCTAAGGGATTTGCCTTTATGAAAGTTTAAGTGTTTGATATGATATTGTTGTATCATCGTTAGCATCCTTTCTTATCTACCTCCTTTTGTCTCTTCAACAAAAAGGGTAGTATATTTTGGGGGTGCTGGCGATGATTTTTTTTCCAATTTACTGCTGTATTTTTAACTTGCCATTCGCTGTATTTTTATTGTGCCATAAACACCGTTAGCAAAAAACTTGGCGCCATATTCTTCAGTTGCCATCGCAAGCCCGATTGCGTTTTTAGCCATGGCAATGGGGGAATACCCCACTAGACCGTCAAAGCCCAAGCCGGGAATATGCAGTACATCGCTGGGTCTTAAGGTAACAGTCATTCCGTTTATGGTCGGTGCTTCATCTGAGTAGCGGGTGTAGGAGTAGTAAAGTTCTCCCTTGGAATCACGGTCAACTCTCATCCGGTTTGGCATCAAAGGATATAAGGCAATGACTTCACCCTTTCCGTTTCTAATAATCTGGGCATAGGCGTTCCCCCACAACAGAAGATGAGTCATTAAAGTTTCGCGAAAAACAAAGGAACTCATCTCGGGGTTAGGCTCATCGTGGAGTAAAAAATACAGCGGGTGGGAGAGTGCTTTCTCCTTGCCGCCGCTTGTAGTGTATTTATATAAATGAAGAGGGAGTCCCGCTACCGCTTCAGCCAGTATCCTTACACAAGAGTAAACTGCTGTCATTTGCATGGCGGTATGTTCATTTACCGGCTTGCCACTTGTAGTTCCACCAAAGAAGAAGCTATAGCTGCTGCCTGGTGTCCTGTTTTTTGGTTTATCTCTTGCTTTAAATAGGTTTGTAAATAACCCCATTTATATCACTCTCCTTAAAAATGAGCATGAAAAAAGCACCTCGGGTGAGATGCTTCTGGATTTTTTAATCCTAGTAAAGCTAGGGCGCATATTATTTGGAATGCACAACGGAATCATTCACCAAATAATTGTTATTTTGAGTTATAATTTACTAAACTAGGTCGCCATTGCCATTACTATATATAAACAATAATTGGAGGTGTCATGTTTGAGTAAATATCAAAAATGGACCGTTTTATTCTGTTTGCTTATGAGCGCATCAATTATTTTCGGGCAAATAGCCAAAACAGTTTATACCTTTGCTCCATTGACTGGTTGGATTTTAGCTTTCATATTCTGTATCCTAGCTGGTATTACGGCGATAAAAGCATATTCTCAAAGATAATCTGGGAGTAAAACTTTCTCGCTGCACACAGTATTTGGAATATATCATACAATTATTTGCATTCAACTTTAATGTATAATACATACCATAATAATTGTTGGGGGGTACCAACTTCCTATGAAGAAACCTGCAATTTCAAATAATAACCTTAAGAGATTTTTGCTTATTGCCTTAGGGGGTTTATTGGGCATTGTGTTGTATGGAATTGGGAAATATTTAATCACCGGCCATACCGATATTGAACATTTGATAACATTCTTTATTACTTGGTTAATAGGAGGAGCAATCGGTTTTTTAATTGTCATAAAAATGCTTGACCTTTAACTTAGTGACGCATTCTTCTACTTCTACGCAATACAATCTTACTTTTTAATTGGTTATACCATGAAACCAATAGTACTTCAACGTGACAAGGGGACGGGGGTATTCGTGACAAGGGGACGGGGGTATTGACACATAATGACATGTGGTATTAATTACCACAGAGGTGATTTTTGTGCCAAGAGTGGCAAGGATAAAAAGTAAGAGTGGAATATACCTGTTATTATGAGAGGAATTAATCGAGACTTTTGCAAATTAATTAGCTTAGAAATAATGGCATTTTCAGAGAGTAAAAAAAGGACTTCACCCCCATTTTTGCCGAATTTATTAGTGACAAAACAACCCAAGCAAAAACGAAAGGAGAAGTCACTTATGAATATTCGGCAAGGATACGTATTTTCCTTAGGATGCAAACGCTAATGTATTAGCCAAAGGCTTTACCATGGCCAGCGAGGGTGCGCCTGGCCGGGGAGATTTTAAAACCAGCATCGATTTTAAGTCCCCCGGTCCTGGCAAAGGTAAGTTAGAAGTGTTCTGGTTAAGTATGAAAGATGGAAGCGATCAGGATAAAGTAGTTATACCTGTTGAGTGGAAATAGGTAATAATAGAGAACTAAGCAAATTAGCACCGGTCAGAGTTAATAAAGCCGACTAAGCTGAGTGAATTTCAGTCCGGAGGAATACTATGAAGAAAGTAAAAATAACTGTCATGAAGACAGCCTGCTATAAAGACTTAATTGAAAAATATGAAAATCCAATCACCCATGCCTGCGATATGGTTGAGGGCCAAGTGTTTATTGCTAAGGTGACAAGGGGACGGGGGTATTGACACATAATGATTATATGTGGTATTAATTACCACAGAGGTGATTTTTGTGCCAAGAGTGGCCAGGATAAAAAGTAAGAGTGGAATATACCATATTATTATGAGAGGAATTAATCGTCAGATTGTGTTTGAGGAGAATGAAGATTGCGTCAAATTTATTCAAACCTTGCAGAAATACAAGGCGATTTGTAAATACAGATTATATGCTTATTGTTTAATGGGTAATCATCTCCATTTACTGTTGATGGAAGGCACGGAACCCCTAGAGAATGTGATGCGAAGGATATGTAGCAGCTATGTTTTATGGTACAACAAAAAGTATGACAGGGTAGGGTACTTATTTCAGGATCGATTTAAAAGCGAGCCTGTAGAAGATGATGGATATTTTCTAACAGTACTTAGATATATATTTCAGAATCCTGTAAAAGCTGGTATAGTAACTAAAATTAAAGATTATAAGTGGACTAATTATACCGACTACATTGAAGAAAGCAATAAAACCGATACGGATTTTGTTCTTGATATTTTTAATACAAATAGAGAAAGAGCAATAAGAAGTTTCATTGAGTATATAAACAAAACGAACGATGATAAATGTCTGGATATCCCGGGAAAACGGCAGTTAACGGATGAAGATGCTAAAAAAATAATCAAGGATCATTGTCATATTTATAATACGCTAGATTTGCATAAGTTTGATGTTAATAAGAGAAATCAATACTTAAAAGAGCTGAAGGAAGGTTATGGCTTATCAATTAGACAAATAGAGAGGTTGACGGGAATTGGCAGGGGGATTATCCAAAGAGCCTAGTGTGACAAAACCCCCGTACCCATGACACACAATTGAACGCAGATATGAAAGAGGTTATCCAGGCAGTTTGCAGCAATCGCCTCGTACTGCTTGAAGCGGCCACTGAACTTGTTGATTTACTTATTGATTACACAGGAATCGAACCGGAGTTTGTTTCAAAGGTGTGTCGTGAATTAATTCGGTTCGTCGGCCCGGATATTGGAAACATCAGCACGTCTTTAGCTTTGCTGGCCGAGCCTTTAACAAATATTGCGCTCACTTTACACCGTCATCCTGATTATCGTGACATTGGACTGCAAATGTTTGAAGAACTCATTTCTTTGAATATACGCGAAACAAGATCGGCCTTGGATATATTAGATCGCAGACTGTTGAAAACAACAAATACGCCTTTCCGGCCAAGAAGGCGCCGTAAGAAGTCTTAAGTATACACCTCTCTGGAAATCTTCTTAAATATAACTCTGCCGCCAAGGGGATACCAGAGGGGTACGACATCTTTTTTGTACACTCAAGGCATGTGGAGACGGTGGTAAGGATATATCGGGGGTAAAGTACCGGGAATAGTACATTTCTGATGCTGGAAATTATGTTACCTCAGACGGAAAATAGGGGTAGGGTTGTGTGGGGGAACATGGAAATGTTAATCTGAGGGCAGAAAATTGCAGGCTGAAGGGAAAGGACATAATCGTGTTATATAGAGACGAATTAGACTTATCTAGTGAACAATGGTTGGAATTGCTACAGGATAATACTGTTTTTAAAGATGAAGATATTTTATTAGTTTTAGAACTTTATAAATGCAATAACTGCCGCGAGTACGCATCCGTATTAGCAGATTCTTTAGGTGTAGCGTCACACTCAGTCCTAAATCTGCAAATTGGGAGATTGGGGAAAAGAATCATTGCCAGGTACCCTGATATTAAATATCCAACGAGGGAAGACGGCGTTGTTAGATACTGGCATATACCTTTCTGGGGTGAAGATGGGGAAAAGAAAGGTCACTACTACTGGCAATTAAGACCCGAATTAAAAGAAGCATTGAAAATGCTAAAGAGTAATCAAAAACGAAAGATATTTGCTTTACATGGAGAAGTTCAACTAGCACAGGAGGTTGATGAAGAACAAACAGAGAAGCTATATGAAGGAGCAAAAATACAAATTGTTGTAAATGCGTATGAGCGTAACATTAAGGCTAGACAGATTTGTATCGATAAATATGGCTATAAATGCAGCATATGTGACTTTGACTTTGAAGAGTTTTATGGTATGTTAGGCTCTGACTACATTGAAGTACATCATTTAATACCTTTGCATGAAATAAATAAGGAATATCGTGTTGACCCGATTAACGATTTACGGCCTGTTTGCCCCAATTGTCATGCAATGCTTCATCGAGCTGGAATTTCGTATGAGGAATTAAAAAATAAGATTGAGTCTGAATGTTAGTGCGTGTAAATGGTAATAATCTCCACAAGAAAACAATATGGAGGTTATCAAATGGCAAAATCAAAGAACATTCTCACGGACAAAGAAATGGAGCTGGTAAGTCTGCTGATGCAAGACTGCCAAAGCACCGGGGACATTCAGACGAAGTTGAAACGCTTGTTTGTAGGAACGATTGAACAGATGCTTGAAGCCGAAATGGATGAACATTTAGGCTATGAAAAGCATTCGGTAGAGGGCAACAATAGCGGTAATTCACGCAATGGGTATCTATACGACCAATGCAGTGGAAGCATATCACAGAATGGTGCGCAAATTCACGAAAGCAAAGGCGATTTTCCCGACTGACGACTCAATAAGAAAGGTTGTTTTCCTGTCGGTCAAGGAAATCGCGAAAAAATGGACGAAGCCGGCGCGAGATTGGGCAATGGCATATAGCCAGATTATGATTTTCTTTGCAGATAGATTTGCGGCTTAAAGGCCGCCTGGGGGCTCTGCCCCCAAACCCCCGAGGTTTATCCGCTTGGGGCTTACCGGTGAAACGAAAAACAGCGAGCAATAAACCCGCTGTTTCACCGTATAAGCCGTAGCATGCGTGGGGTTGCTCCTCAGCATTGCCCTGTTTGTGCTACTATAAAAGTATTAAGCATTGAGTATAAAGCTGAACTTGGGGATCTGACCGATGAAAGAAAGCAGCAAATAAACCGAGCCATAGAAGATGGAAAAAACTATGGCTATGTGTTAGATGCCACCAGATACTTTTTTGTAGACAAATTTTATTACACTGACTTTAAGAAGATAACGCCAAGAGCACCTATGGGATCACGAGTATTTGATTTGACACAAATTCTGGAGACAGAGAAGCTGTCTGAAACACAGGAGATTGCTGAGTTACTTAATGTTAAGACATGGGGGTAATTGTTGGAGGGAATGAACATGTATGAAGCAAAGGTCAAGGATGATGAAATTGCCTTGACGTCCATGATGCGGATGTGTTTGTTTATAACTGCGCGAGGGCTGCACTAGCAGGTAATGCGGAATTAAGCAACTTCTCTCCTGCTAAATTATTTGATGCTATTTATAAAGCTGACGAGAATAAAAAATAGAGAATCAGGTCAATGGTGAAGTAATTCCCCAGATCGGAGGAACGCAATGAAGAAAGTAAAAATAACTGTCATGAAGACGGCTTGCTATAAAGACTTAATTGAAAAATATGAAAACCCCATCACTCATGCCTGTGATATGGTTGAGGGCCAAGTGTTCATTGCTAATGGCTGGCAGAAACCAGAAGGCTTTTGCGATAGCGCATGGGATAGTGTTTCTTCATTTGTAATGACTCTTGCTCATGGTGGCGAAGACTTCTATGATGGTTGGATGAAGAATAAAAAGTCAGCTATGATTTCGTGTAATGATGGCTTCCGCCCAGTTAGCTTTCTGCTTGAGACAATGGATGAGGATAGTGAGGAAAACTAATGGCCCAAAGAGAACGTTATGATGTGCTGGTTAGCGTGACAAGGGGACGGGGGTATTGACACACAATGATTATATGTGGTATTAATTACCACAGAGGTGATTTTTGTGCCAAGAGTGGCCAGGATAAAAAGTAAGAGTGGAATATACCATATTATTATGAGAGGAATTAATCGTCAGATTGTGTTTGAGGAGAATGAAGATTGCGTCAAATTTATTCAAACCTTGCAGAAATACAAGGCGATTTGTAAATACAGATTATATGCTTATTGTTTAATGGGTAATCATCTCCATTTACTGTTGATGGAAGGCACGGAACCCCTAGGGAATGTGATGCGAAGGATATGTAGCAGCTATGTTTTATGGTACAACAAAAAGTATGACAGGGTAGGGTACTTATTTCAGGATCGATTTAAAAGCGAGCCTGTAGAAGATGATGGATATTTTCTAACAGTACTTAGATATATATTTCAGAATCCTGTAAAAGCTGGTATAGTAACTAAAATTAAAGATTATAAGTGGACTAATTATACTGACTACATTGAAGGAAGCAATAAAACCGATACGGACTTTGTTCTTGATTTTTTTAATACAAATAGAGAAAGAGCAATAAGGAGTTTCATTGAGTATATAAACAAAACGAACGATGATAAATGTCTGGATATCCCGGGAAAACGGCAGTTAACGGATGAAGATGCTAAAAAAATAATCAAGGATCATTGTCATATTTATAATGCGCTAGATTTGTATAAGTTTGATGTTAATAAGAGAAATCAATACTTAAAAGAGTTGAAGGAAGGTTATGGCTTATCAATTAGACAAATAGAGAGGTTGACGGGAATTGGCAGGGGGATTATCCAAAGAGCCTAGTGTGACAAAACCCCCGTCCCCATGACACACGCGGTGTTATTCTTGTTCGGATATTTTTAAGAAAAGCTCCGAAGATTTTCTCTTATGCCTTATGGGCGGTGGTGTTGTTTCGGCTTATTGGGGTCCTTTACAGCATTCTTTATAGTGTTCGGAACTTTGATAACATAAACCGAAAACAAGCACCCCTGTGAGGCTTCCAGACTATGTGGTATTTGCGCTGGACTAACTATTATATCCCCGGATGAAACTATCGCACTTTCTTCGCCTACAGTAATAATACCTTTGCCTTCTATAACTTGAAACAGAACATCCACCGGTGTTTTGTGGGAAGGAACCTGTTCTCCTGGTTCGAGAAGCAAATTGATAATACCAATTTCGGGCATGTCTACGATCGGCTTGCCTTTTATACCCCAGCCAGTCTGCATATAGGGCAACTCATTCACCTTGATAATTTCCATTTAGACCACCTCCTATATATTTTAAACTAATAAGGTTACTTTTTCTTCTTTCGAATCGATTAGCCAACGGCTTAGCATTTGGCTGAATCTCTCTGGACGAATAGTGTCTATTGCTCTTAAAAGAGATTATCCCGAAATGCGCTATTTTGAGACAGTCCCTGCTGTATAGATTATCCGAGGATTTTCTTCAGATCTTCATCAGGTGTCGAAATCGGGGAAATGTTAAAGTTGTCCACTAAATAATTCAGGACGTTAGGAGAAACAAAGGCCGGAAGTGTTGGCCCCAGGTAGATGTTTTTGATACCTAAAGACAGCAGTGTCAGTAAGATGCTGACCGCCTTCTGTTCATACCAGGAGAGAACCATGGTAAGAGGCAGTTCATTCACACCGCAGTCAAAAGCTTCAGCAAGTGCTACCGCGACACGAATCGCACTGTAGGCATCGTTGCACTGCCCCATATCCATGATACGAGGTAGTCCGCCGATTTCTCCCCAATCCAAATCATTGAAGCGGTATTTGCCGCAGGCCAGCGTCAGAATCACACTGTCCTGAGGTGTCTGGCGAACAAACTCGGTGTAATAGTTACGACCAGATTTGGCGCCGTCACAGCCGCCGACCAGGAAGAAGTGCTTAATGGCTCCAGCTTTAACGGCATCGATTACCGTATCTGCAACCGACAGTACAGTACCGTGCCCAAAGCCGGTTGTTACCTGTGTTCCTCCGTTAATACCGGTCATTCTGTGCTCCTCGGTATAACCTCCCAGTTCCAGTGCCTTTTCAATGACTGGTGTGAAGTCTTTAGCTTCATCAATGTGCACCATTCCCGGATAAGCTACCACCGCGGTGGTGAAGACGCGATCACGGTAGCTGTCTTTTACCGGCATCAGGCAGTTGGTGGTGTAGAGAACAGGTGCGGGAATATGGTCAAGTTCCTTTTGCTGGTTATACCATGCGGTGCCAAAGTTACCTTTAAGATGGGGATAAGCCTTCAGTTTCGGATATGCATGGGCGGGAAGCATCTCGCCATTTGTATAAATATTAATGCCCTTATCCTTGGTTTGCTCTAACAGCTGATACAAGTCATATAGATCATGGCCCGTTACCACGATAAAAGGACCTTTCTCAATGGTAAGCGGTACAGTTGTGGACACGGGTGTTCCGTAAGTTTCCGTATTTGCTTTGTCCAGCATCTCCATGCATTTGAGGTTGACGGTGCCGCTTTCCATTACCAGGGGCAGTAGTTCGTCCATACCCCAATCCTCACCGATAGCAAACATGCCCTTATAGAAGAAATTGTTTACTTCCTCATCGCTATACCCCAGGATCAGTGCATGATAGGCATAGGCTGCCATACCGCGCAGACCGAACAGGAGCAGAGATTTCAGAGAACGAATGTCCTCGTTGTCATTCCACAGCTTTTCAATATCATAATCACCGGTATTGACACCAGGGTTTCCAACCTGAGCTAGCAAAGTATTTTTCGCGTTGCGGACCGCTTCAATCTGGCGGGTTACTGCTTCGTTGTCAAAGTTTACGTTGGTGACTGTGGTAAAAAGGGCTTCCAGCATGGTGCGGTGTGTCGATGCATTAGGCTTATTCACCTGTGCTGCACGCGCCAAGCCAACAAGCGCGCCGGTCAGTACATCCTGTAATTTGGCAGTATCCGCTTTTTTGCCGCATATACCTGCTTTACCAATACATGCGCTTGATTTTGTGGTCTGCTCACACTGAAAACAAAACATATCTGACATTATAATTACCTCCATCCATTTTGTTTTGTTAGTCTAAAATCCTTCCGTCAGAGGAAATGATGAACACCTGCCATCCTTCCCTCCTCTCTGTAAATACTATATCATAGACGTTTTGCTTCAATCGGTTGCAAATGCAACACAAACATGATAAATTTAACCATAATAAAAGGATGTGAGTTGTATATGCAAAGAGATTTGGGGAAAAACGTTAAATTATTTAATGATATCAAAGCAGATGATTTGTCTGTTATGTTGTCCTGTCTTGGTGTGAAAAACCAACAATATGAAAAAAGAAGTATTATTATAATGGCGGAAGATAATGTGGATCATGTGGGGGTTGTTTTGCGGGGGGCAGTCCTGATTGTGAAAGAGGATTTTTCCGGGAACCGATCGATTGTTGATCATATCGGGCAGTATGAAATGTTCGGTGAAGCCTTCGCTTGTGCCGGAATACAAAAATCACCGGTCACAGTTGTTGCTGCTGAAAAAAGCGAAATCATGTGGATTCAGTTTCGCCGGATATTCAATACATGCTCTATGAGTTGCGTATTTCATGCCAAGCTAATAGAAAATATGATGAAAGTACTCGCTGTAAAGAACTTGCAAATGAATCAAAAACTAGAAATTACATCGAAAAGAAATTTGCGGGATAAACTGATGGCGTATCTTCTCATACAGGCAAAAGAGGCCAAATCTTTTGATTTTATAATACCGTTGAACAGAAGCGAGCTGGCAGATTACCTATATGTGGACAGAAGCGCCTTGTCTAGAGAACTATGCAAAATGAGAGATGAAGGGCTCATAGAGTTTAAAAAGAACCACTTTTGCATGTCCCCCATGTAACCCAAGAAAACAATTCTTTTCTTGCAATAATTTGCTTATAAGTGTAGAATTTTATGAAAATACACTGGTGATTCACAACATTTACATACTTTTTCCGAACTTGAGGACCTAAAGCAAATGCCATGGTATCAAGTCATTGGGTACACCGGGAAACGGGTGTGCCTCCCACTGTGGAAAGGAGAACCTATATCCAAACGGTTGCTATTAAGGGGCAAGTTTGTTCTTTCACAGACTTGCCCTATTTTAATAGTTATTCCAGCCCGGTACTGCTTTCTGCCGGGTTTTAGTATTTCTAGGATAATTAACGTTCTAACTGTAATAATGGAGGAGGTTATAGATAGTAAAGGATTAATTAAGTCGATAATATGAGGCGAGAAACTTATATATAGATAGAGATATTAAGATAGAGAAAGATTGGGGGGATTAAAATATGCTTTGTATATTTCAAAATGGGGAATATTAGTTCCTCTTTTTTAGTTTATAGCCATATCGTAAGTTGTTACATGTAGTATTTGGATAATAACAAAAAAGAGCTTAATATGGGGAAATGAGGGGGTGGCAAACCACTGGTACAGAGGGAAAATAGACCTAAGATAAAACAGGAAAGAGGTGGGTTTTATGTTGAATAAGAAAAAAGGGTGGGGTAAATTAGTTGCCCTGTGCATAATGTTTGCATTGCTTTTTGGGTGTAGCGGCTTAATGATGCCGGATATGGTTGATGCTACTGGCAACAATAATCAGACAAACGATGACATTATTAGGATTGCTGAGGCATCGACAATTGATGTTCTCTTTGATGGTGAAATTGCTTTAACACCGAATGAGACCTTTATCTTGACTGCTTATACCTCAGATAAATCTTATACTGTCAGCAAAACTACACCACTGGGTGCACTTCAGGCAGCCGCAACTGCCAGTGGTTTCATCTTTGACGTTACTGACAAGAAATATGATTCATCTAAGGTTCTCCTGTTAGATAATATAGGAAACTATAAATATGTTAAGGGCGGGAGTAAGTGGTATGCTTACGTCAATGACGTCTATAAAGATGGCTATGACAATGCTGCTGATGGCTTGAACCTGATAGAGCTCGTAGACGGGGACCGGGTGGAATTCTATTATGCTGCCGGTATTGCTACTCCCAATGACCATAATGCGGTTAAGGCAGCAGCTACCGCAGCCGTAAAAACCGTTGCTCGTACAGGTGTTGCCCCAACGGAATGGACCCTGCAGCTCTCGGGGGCTAAGGATGAAAAGGTAAGCAAGGCGTACTTCGAGAATGGTCTTGCCTGTGCTTCCTCAACCCATAAGGTGTCCTGGACCGACACTGATGGTAATGTCTGGGGAGGCGTACCCTTATGGTTGCTAGTTGGCATGGTTGATGATAACCCCGATGTTGGTGTTAAGCACTTCAACTTTAACGATGACCTCGCTGCCCAGAAGTATCAGGTTAATGTTATAGCGGGAGACGGGTGGAAGGCCACCCTCGATAGCGATATAATTGCCCGCAATAATGGGTATATTATCGCCAATACCCTTAACGGCGAACCTCTCCCACAAAAGCTTGATTCAGGAAAAGGCTCCTGGCCTTTGCATCTGAAAGGTGAGGCTATTTTTGGTGGACAACAGGTAGGCAATGTTGTTAAGATCGAGCTGTCAAATCTTCCTGAACCAGCTGCGGGATGGACCCTGGAATTGAGCGGGCAAGTAGGGGATACCATCACCCAGGAGGAGTTTGAAAAAGGACTGGCCTGTACGGGGTCAGGTCATTATAAAGAATGGACTGATAAGGAAGGTAATGTCTGGTCGGGTGTGCCCCTCTGGGTACTTTTGGGTGCCGTAGATGACATCGAGAAAGGTGGGCATTGGACTTTTAATGAATCCCTGGCTATAGGTTATACGGTAAAAGTTAGTGCAGCAGACTTTAGCAAGACTTTTAACGGGGCTGATATAGCTAGAAGTGATAACTATATTATAGCTAACAAGATGAACGGTAAACCTCTTACCGACTCATATCCGTTGCGCCTGGTTGGTTCTGGTGTTACTAAAACCGATGGTTCAGGGGGACTTGGGGGTAAAGCTGTCGGTAACATTACTAAGATAGAAATACCAGAGTTGCAGACTCCAGCGGCTGTCGAAGGTAGTTGGAACCTTACTCTGACCGGCAAGATTAGTGATGTTTTTTCACAAGAAGAGTTTGAGGCTGCTCTCACCTGCCCAAATTCGGGCCACTTAGTACAGTGGACTGACGGTAATAATGATGTATGGTCCGGCATACCTCTATGGTACCTAAACGGCTGGGTAGACGATCGGCAGCCTCATAAGTACAATGCTAATCTGGCCACCGCTGGTTATACGATACTGGTCAAGGCTGCAGACGGCTATACCAAGGATTTTTCCAGCAAGGATGTAGCCTGGAGTAACAACTATATAATTGCAAATAAATTAAACGGAAAACCCCTAACTGATTCATGGCCACTGCGCTTGGTTGGTGCTGGTGTTGCCAAAGCTGATGGCTCCCTGGGTGGTACCAGTGTTGGGAATATCGCGGAGATTGCATTAACCTCTTTTGAGACTGCCGTTCCTATACCAGAAGTGCGTATTGTTAAGTACAGCGAGGATCATACTACTATCCTCCAGGAAAAAACCGTTGATTATTTATGGATGAAGGATAACCTGAATGTTATTGGCGACGGGGAAACGGTATACAAATTTGAAGGGATTACCAACAACCCGGATGATGTTTGGGATGCTGATGAGACCTATCCCGGCGGTTACAAGGTAGCCAATGCCGTAAAAGGTAGCCGCATCAAGGACCTTTGTGAGCTTGTGGGTGGCATGGGGGCCGGTACGGAAATAGTATTTGTTGCTAAAGACGGCTTCGAGACCAGGCTTCCTTACTCCTCCATATATACCGACCCTTCAGTGCAAGCACGACAAGGGGATGCGATTCTGGCTTGGTGGGGTGACGGGAAATATGTACCCGACTATGCAGATGGTATGCGTTTATTCTTCACTCCAGGGGGTGACAACGTCTACGGCCAATGGGATATGCATGAGACCCTTCCGGAAAACTACTGGCATTACTATTACGGTGATGGTGTCCAGTATCCTTCTTGTGCCGGTTTATCAGCCAAGTATATTACAGAGATCAGGGTATACTCCGTGCCTCAGGGGGATTGGACACTGGCGTTGGATGGTCAGGATATAGGTGGTTTACAATATGAAGTAAGCAAAACCTATTTCGAATCGGCTCTGGCCTGTCAGTTTAAAGCTAACCACAAGGCAAGCTACACTGATTCAAAAGGGCGACTCTGGGAAGGTATGCCTCTGTGGTTCCTGCTTGGATTCGTTGATGATGCTGATCAACACTCCAGTAAGGCCTTTAATGATGTACTGGCTAAAGCTGGGTACCAGGTAGTGATTACCGCTGCTGATGGTCATTCGATAACTATTGATAGTACAGATATTGATCGCAACCATAACTATATTATCGCCAATTCACTCGACGGGGCGCTTATACCTGAGTCTGATAGTAGTTGGCCGCTCCGCCTGGTTGGAGCAAATGCCAGCGGAGCAACATCTATTTCCCAGATTGTGAGCATCAAACTGCTTAAATCGTTTAAAGACTGGCCACTTAAATATGAGCCGGTTCACAGCACACACGATTGGAATATTATATTCAGTTTGCCAGTATCAAAAACCCAGAATCTGGACGATCACATTTATGTAACTGATGTTGCTGGCAAGAAGGAACCTGTTACCTGTAAAGTCAATCCGGAAAATCCCAAGGGTATCCAGGTATCACCACCCCAAGGAGGCTATCAGCCTGGGGGAAGCTACACTTTATGGATTGATGGTAGTTTAGAATCTGAAGGTGGTAAACTGCTTAAACAGCCGTACAAGCTTCAATTTAAGATTGCCAATTAAGCCCGATAAGATAAATTATCCTTCGTAAGCAAGTATTTATTGTTACCTCCGGAAAAAGAGGCGGCCTAAAGGCCGCCTCTTTCCAAAATATATGGAGGCTGCTTACTGCTATGTCTCCCAGCTAGCTGCCTCCATATCTCCATTTTAATAACAAAACCTGCAATTTAGTGGCCGTCAAGCGTAAATTCCACCAGTAAAATTGGCCGTTTAGATTCCTCAAAATACCGTCTGCTCCTAAATCCCAACAATCCATTATTTTCCAAGCCGGTGATAATGAAACCCTGGTTATGTTCAGGATGCCGGTGCCATTCCCTGGCCAGATCGCTTATATCAATATTCAGGAAACGAAAATGCTTGGGATTGATCTCCGTAGAATAGTGCTGGGTAGTACTGCTCTGTGGTTGCGTGTCCCAGGTGATCGTACTTTCATTCCAGGCTTCAATTACCGGCCTTATTGTTAGTACCGGGTCTTTATAAGTAATCTCGTTTCTACATAGGTTTAATATCAGGTTAGCCTTAGTGATCCTCGCCTGCTTGGATAGTGGTCGCATGTCAAAGTGCAGCAGTGAGTGATAAATATCCCCGGAGGAAAGATCACGGCCTACATAGTTTGATAGTGAGTTTCTATAGTTATGGTTGGCATAATATTTGCTAATATAACTATCTTGATTGGGGGTTATGATTAGGACTTTTACTTGATTCCCTTCCCGGTGGGACTCGGCGGTAAAAGCGGACTGGCCCTCTATATCATTATTAACATTAATAGCAAGCTCATTCTTAGTTTCGGGATCAGCCATCCTAGTCCTTGCCGGGTCACTTTTCTCCCCATTATCTGAACTTGCTTTATCAGAAAGCTTCTGCATCAGTTTCTGGAGCAAAGCAGCGTGTCTCTTCTCGCTGGAAAGTATGTTTCGCGTTATTTCTTCTTGCAAATTCGGGTCTGGTATCTGGGAAGAGATATCCTGATATAGTTCCAGTAATTTCGATTTGTTTTCCATAGCCGTGGATAACATGGAGTTAAGGTCTTTTGAATTCATTGGAATAACCACCTCCAAAGATTTATGCACCATCTTATGGTCCTGGCATGAAAAATGTTCCATATATACACAATAATTACAAAATGGTCTTTCCCAACCTGGATATAGTTTAACTATATTAAAACATCCCGCTTGCCTCATTGGCCTAGAGGAAACAGTAACCAATTAAATTGGAAAACATATAATGAAATTACCGCAAAATACCAGGCGGATAAAAATATGGGAGGTGAAGAGGGTTGACATGTCAAAACTTCAAACAGATGGTATGGGAAGCGATTGCAGATGAAATTGGTGCGGTAGCTATGTATGCACAAATGGCCAATATGGTAAACAATGTAGAGCTCAAGACCCTGATACTCAGTATTGCTGGTGATGAGTATGGGCACGCTAAATTCTGGTTAGCCGTCTATAACCTGGATGACTAAAAAACAAGGCGAGAGTGTGTGTGCTCTCGCCTTAACAAAGCAGGGGGACGTTCTTTTTGCTTCCAAGATTTTTGTTTGATTTAATGGGCAAAAACAATGGATGTGGTATGCTAGAATTTTTCCCCACATTCTGCACAAAACTTGCTGCCGGGGTTTACTTTTGCTCCACAGGACGGGCAGAATTGCGCTGCTTTAAGTTTGGCCCCGCATTCCGGACAGAACTTGGCATTGCTGGCCAGGGGCGCCTCGCATTCCGGACAACTAGCCCGCACATTCTCCCGCCAATTCTCCAGACCAAGTTTCTTGTCCTCCTCAGCCATGGCAGCATGTGCCCATATCTCCTCCACTGACTTACTGGCCTGGGCTGCAGCCATTTCTACTCCCAGGTCAGGGGCACATTCTTTACACAGCCCTTTTTTCTTGTTCCAGCACTTCTGGCGGCACACCCAGGATGAACAGCGCGGGCACTGTATAAAATCAGGTTTTAGCTCGTTGCAGGCATCTTCAAAGGCATCATCATGTGATTTCTCCCAGGAAGCAGACCTGACTCTTTCACTAACATCAGCTGCACTGCTAAATAATCCGCCCAGCAAGCTGCCGGCAGTATCCAATACGCCGGTTACTGTACCGGTAATACTCGGTTTAAAGCGTGTCCGGTAACCGCTTCCGCAGCGGTCGCAGTAAAACTCGAATTGAAATCCCTTATTAGTGCTAAGATCACTATAATTTTTAACAAATTCGATCCTGTCCGCCATAGTTTACCCTCCTTCAAATGGTTAGCAAGCTAATATTTATTTGTAATTCTAACACATACAAACACCAGTAGGGGAGGGAATTCTCTCAGTTCCAAGGGGGAAGGCTGGTCATTTCAGTGCTATCTTGCTTCGGAACATCAATTATATGACTTCGATGCGTTATAATTGATGAAGAAGTCATTAAAGAAAATATAGCTGACTCTACTTAAAAACCCCTTTTTGACGCAGAAGATAGCAAAGAAGGTGAGAAGATGGATGAACAAGATTACCTGCAAAGCGAAGGGGAACATGATGATACGATAGATGAATACCTGGAAATGCTGGAGGAAGACGAGGCCTCCGCCGAGAGTAAACGAAGTCGGCCGGTTTTCAAAATCGGAGCTGTCGTAATTCTGTTGGCTTTTATAGCTTTTGCCTATGCCTGGCTGCCGTTTTTGTGGCCGCCTCATCTGGATTTTTTACAACAGGACCAGGCTTTATCTGAGGAAGATTTGGTGCTTCGTTGTAAACCGGCGGTAGTAAATATTCAGGCCAAGAAAACCGGGGATGCATTGAGCAGTCAGGGAACCGGTATTAACCTGGAAGCCGAGGGGATGATAATTACCAATCGTCATGTGGTGGAAGGGGCAGAATCGGTTAAAGTAAGTTTTAGCGATGAAAAGAGCTATTTTAGCCAGGACATGGAAATCATTGATGGCTATGACCTGGCGGTTATAAGACTGAAAGCCAAGGACCTTCCATTCGTGGCCGTAGAAACAGAGCAGATGGTGGAGCGGGGACAAATTGTTACTATTATCGGTAACCCCCGTGGATTCCAGCGCATATCTTCCCGGGGGGAAGTGAAAGAGTATTTTGAAAGCGATGCCGGAATGCCGGCGTTTACTATCAATGCCACCATTGCTCCCGGCAGCAGCGGCAGCCCGGTTTTGGATGAAAAGGGGTGCTTGGTAGGCATCATTTTTGCCATTGGAACCGTAAAACTCGATGGTGAAGAGCAGGAGCGGGCTCTGGCTATTCCCGCCACTGCCCTGAATTATACTGAAGCGAGGTGAGAATATGTACCCCGCTTCCTTAATTCGGTTCCGGTTAACAAAACAGGCGGCGGATTCTATCCCCCACCGTTGCAGGGTTTGTTGAAACGGCTCCGCAGTTTCTTCCGATGCTTAAACAAAGAATTAATCCCGGTCCCCACTTTAGCAGGACCGGGATTAAGCGTCTTAATAACTCTAAATAATTAGATGCTTATAGTGGAAGAGTACCAGACATTGCTCTTTTTAATGAGAAAGATATGCTGGCCGGTAAGCTGGGCATTGGTTTTAAACCACAAGTTGCTGTCGCTGTTGGCCGTAAGCTCGCTGACCTGGCCATCGGGCTTTATCTGAAACATACAGGTAAAGCTGGACAGGTCGAGATCCCCCAGTTTGTATTCACTGTAGCTGTTGCCATTATGTTCGCCGCTCCTGCCGGTAGCAACGGCAGCTACTTCAACGGGAGCTGTCCACTCTAGAATAGCTTCATAGTTCTTATCGTCTTTGTCTACAACTTTGAGACTGTATTTACCAGATGGCTTTTGTACATTAAACCACAGGGTGCTGTCAGTATTGGGGGTAAGCTGCAGCGCATCAGCATTGTCCTTTTGCAGGCTGATGGATTTGACATTATCCTGGGCCAGGCTGATTTGCTTGGTATCTACCTCAAAAATGTATTCTTGATATACCTGCCCATCATGCCCGCCTACTTTGCCCGTTTCTTTCAGGCTGGCAGCAATGACTGGCAGTTTTTCTACAACGGTGACTTCACAAGTGGCCGACTTGCTTGACTCGCCCCGGCTGGCGGTAGCGATAATGTTAAGTGTACCGGTTTTATCGGCGGCGGCAGTAACCACTCCATTTTCAACAGTAGCCAGGTTGCTGTCGCTGCTGGACCATTTAACATTATTATCGCTGCTGCCATCGCTGTATTTAACGACAGCCTGGAGGGTGATGGATTTACCCTGCTGTACAGTGGCTGTAGCTGGCAGGCTTACGGATATAATTTCACCCTTGTTCAAAAGTCGCTGCAGTATGCTTGCCATCTCTGCCCGGGTGATGGCACTGTTGGGGTTGAAGTTCCCATTGGGGTTGCCGGAGATAATTCCTTCCTGGTAGAGAACCAGAATGTAACCTACATCCTCTCGGGAAATGAGAAGACCATCCTTGAAGGGAATATTGGTGGTATCTGCAGGCTCCAATCCCAGAGCCTTGGCAATCATAACCACTACCTGGACTCGGGAAGCCTGTACGGCCGAGTGGAAACGGTTCAGTTTGATAATGCCCTTTTTAGCGGCTTTATCAGCATCTCCCCTTAACCAGGCCGGAATGCCAGCTAATTTACTCTGCTCTTCATCGCTTATTTCTTCATCGTTGGCATCCCTGGCAGCATCGTCGGCAGCCACACGCATGGCCAAAGAAAGAGCTTCGGCCTGGGTTAGCTTCTGATCGGGCTTAAATGTCCCATCAGGATAACCCCGCAAAAGCCCAATAGCCGCCATCTCTTCGATACACTGGGCTCCCCAGTGACGCTGGCTATCGGTAAAGCGAACGGCTTTCCGCTGATCGGGATTATCGCTGTTATAGAACCGGTACTCCTCGCGCAGGGATGTTTTTACCCGCTCTTGCAGGGATTTCTTGACCGCCTTTTGTTCCTGTTTAGCTACTTTCTCTTCCTGCCGGGTTGTCTTTTGTTCCTGCTTGATGGCTTTTTGTTCTGACTTTAGCGATTTTTCTTCCTGACTACGGCTTTCCATTTGTTTTTGCTGGCCTGGGGCCGATAGCTTTTGGCTGTTTTCTGCTTTTGGATTGCTATTGCTGTTTCCCCAGCCATGGCCGTTATCCGGTTTGGCCATTACCCCCGTGGACAGCAATGCTACCAGCAGCAGAGCCAGTATGGACGACAGGGTTCTCTTCATAAATCTTTCCTCCTTTAGCTGTTCTTATTTATATATACGAAGGAGGAAATAGTTTTTTGGGGGTATCAAGGGAAATAGTGGCACTGTCTCTTTTCGCTTGTTCAGCCCTGCTTCCGGCCTTTTTTATTCCGGGGCAATAGCGGTATCGGTAAAGCAAGTGACATAATTAAATATGGACCCAAAAGGTAGGGGTTTAAATATTAATGGGAAAAAACGGGGACTATCCTTAACCGATAGTCCCCATTAATAAACTCATTATAATTACAATTTATTCTTCAAAAGCCTCACTTACTTTCCATACTTTCCATACGTTGCCGACCAAATCCGGCCCGGGTTTTAGTGTTTGTTTGCCGGGTCTCCATCCAGATGGGGTTGCCTCTGTTCCTTCCGAAGCTCTAACCAGTTGGAAGGCTTGAATTTGTCGGATAGATTCCTTGACATTTCTGCCTACTGGCGGTGTTAATACTTCAAACCCCTGAATAATCCCGTCCGGATCAATGATAAATCTTCCCCGGGTTTCAACACCACTATCTTCATCATAAATGCCATACATTTTACCAATACTGCCATCCTGGTCTGAGAGCATGGCAAAAGGAATATCCCGATTTATCATCTTGGATAATTCATGGTCATTCCACATTTTGTGTACAAAGATACTATCAACACTACAGGAAAGAACCTCGACACCTAAATTCTTGAATTCTTCATACTTTTCAGCAACTGCTGAAATTTCAGTAGCTCAGACAAAGGTAAAATCACCTGGATAAAAGCACAATAGCACCCATTTGCCTTTAAACTCCGAGAGACTTATGTTGAAAAATTTGCCTGCTGAATAAGCAGAAGCAGTAAAATCCGGGGCTGGCTTACCTACTTTTACCATAGATGATTTCGCCTCCTTAATAATAATTTGCTCATTTTCTTCGCTTGCGATAGAGGGTTTTTTAATAGGGGGCCTTTGACAACCTGCTTTGAATTCTTCCGGCATAAAACCAACCTCCTTTCTATGTTTGAATTATAACATAATATTATAGTACAGCAAGGTTCGCCAAACGGCTTTTATTAAACCTTGTTAGCAATTCACCTTTCGTAACCAATATGGTCTACCCAATCGAAAGCAATTCCCATCAGAAGCGTATATATCCCACTTGTTAGCAACGAAAATATGCTAAGGCTCTAACTGGAATACTTTCTTCTTTTGTATTTCCAGACAAATAACAAGCCAAGCAGAATACTTAATGTTGCGACAGCCACATAGGCTATTTCTGTGCTAGTAATTCTGCTGCTTAAAGCTCTACCTCCGAAGGGGCCGTCTGGACCATTGGCTCTATCCCCGGGAGGAGCCCATTCATTTCGCCCCTCCATGGCCGCGGGCCTATTTCTCATCCTATCTATCATGTTGTCGTCCAGGCCCAATTCTTGGAGCCGGGCTATCTGGGCCGTGGATAATTGGCCGCCTTCGGCCTCCCGCATAATTTCAAAAGCCTTCATCATAGTTTCCGGGTCGGGCCTGTTTCCTCTGGGGAAAACACCCGGACCTTCCGGGGGAGCACCTGGCTCTTTCGAGGTTTCCCCCTCAGGTTTAACCATACCAGGTATGGCGGCTCCGCCGCCATCAGCGGGCCGGGCTCCGCCCCCTCTGTCGCCGCCCATACCTCCCAGGGCGCTTAAATCAATGCCGCTGGCGTCAATATTGGGGGTGCTGTTTTCATTTTGCCCTGTTGCCGTGGCTGCTTGTTCACCGGATAGCTGAGCCTGGATGCTCTGGGCCCGCAGGCGGGCAAACTCTACCAATACCGGGAGCGATTTCTCATATTCCGCATGGCTGTAGAAAGCCGTGGCGTCATTTTTCACCGAGCTGTTAATCATTTTATCCAGTTTTTCTACGCTATCTTCGAAGCGGCCGCTGTTAATATAGTCTTCGGTCAACTGCTGCAAATATTTATGGTACAGCTCGCGGTACTCGGGTATTTCTAGCAGTTTGCCAATCAGGGGGCGCTCGCTCAGATTAACGGTAAGCGGTGTATCGATGGGGAAGTTCACAGCTTTCTGGGCGCTGCTTATCTCATGCCCGGCAAAGGCCAGGTTGAAGTCCCAGGGCAGAATAGTGCATACCCCGTTTTCTTCATACAAGTAATAGTTGTGTTTCAGGCTGCCGACATAACTGTCAAAGTTAACCAAAAAGCTATTTACGGCAAAGTATCGCAATATGGAATCGATATCCAGATACTTTTCCAGCTCACTTCCATTATTCAGTTGCTCAATCATGGTAATAATCTTTTTAAAATCGCTGTCGGTGACATTATAGGCCGCCATCTTTCTGATGCCGGTATAGTTGGCGGCATCTTCCCCGGCCCATTTCAAATCGGAACCGGCCCCCTCCGGGCGATATAGATGCCCTTCCAGGCTGCCATAATTACGCTTGACAAAACTCTCTTCCATAGCCTCCACTGCCAGGTACAGGCCCCAGGGTTTGCTGTTAATGCTTATATTGGCATAGGCATATTTAGGGGTGACAACTCCCATATAGTCAAAGATTTCATAGGCCAGGTACTCTTTCATGTAGGTTTTATCCATAATAATGTTATTTAAAGCCAGCTTGTTCAAGCCCATACACGCTTGCCCTTCGACATAGGCATCAAATTTGACCTTGAAGCTGAAACGATCACTGTTTTTATCCTGCGCCACCATTCTCAAACTGGAGTTGCCTTTGGGCCTGATGCCTACATTGTGATAAGTATTGCCGTTTATAGTAATATCCGCTTGCCGGTATTCTTCCCGGGTAGCATTTTCTATAATCCAGTCAAAATCCTCCGGCTCCATTTCAATATTAATCTCCATGATTTGCTCTTTATTAAAAAGCTTACTGGCATATTCAGGCTCGGCTGGGGCAGCGCTATCCGGATGGTGGGGGTACAGCGTCAGGAAACTCGCAGCCAGAACAGCAAGTGACATCAGTATTAGCACCAGGGTATTCAGGTATTTACTCGTTATCATTGCTCTCACCGCCATTAAGACATATAGTCACCGTTGTAGCTTACCAGTACCGCATTATTTACCCCGGCGATACGGCTGACTTCATTAACAAATTGGGTGGACATATCCTTTAACCTGATTTCCACCGTCAGCTCCACTCCGCTGCTGGCCGCAACCGTTTTTGCTTTCACCACATGTTTTTTAACCTTTCCTTTCACATAGTCCAAGGCCTTTTGTTCACTATTGTCATCAGTGCAGTTTATTACCAGTATATAGGGGTTGTCGGTGCTCTTCTGGTTTACGAAGAAGAGCATGATTATCCCGATGAATAAGGAACCGAAGATGGCCAGGGGAATAAGCCCGGCTCCCAGTACAATACCGATGCTAATAGCCCAGAACAAAAAGGCGATATCGATGGGTTCTTTAATAGCGGAACGAAAACGGACTATGGACAAGGCGCCGACCATACCCAGGGAGAGAATGACATTGGAGCTGATGGCCATGATTATTAGTGTGGTTATAAGGGTCATCGCCAGCAGGGAAACACCAAAATTGGCGGAATACATGACTCCCTTGAAGGTCTTTTTATAAACCATAAAAATAAAGAGCCCCAGTATAAAAGCCAGTCCCAGGGCTATAGCGGTATCCAGCATAGAGAACGAGCTTATTTTATCTAAAAAGCTGGATTTAAAGATGTCATTAAAATTGAATTGCTCGATCGGGTTCACTTAATTCTTACCTCCCATTATATTTTTTTCTTTTCTTATCCCGCGCAGGGCAAAAACTAAGGTAAAAAGATCTGCGGGGAAGATGACCGTCCCTGTCTCAGATCAGCCCAATGCCCGGCAGGCGGCGTACTTGGAAATGGAACTGCTGCGGCGCTGGTTGGTTTGGATGATATCTCTTAGCAGTTCCGGTAGAAACTCATCATACTTTACTTCTAAAATAAGCATAGCCGCCGGGGCCATGGCTATAGTGGCCAATTCTGGATTCAGGAAATCCCGGGGAAAAAGAGTACTTTGCAATTGGCTGTCAAGAGTTATTCTCACATTACCCGGTTCATAGATATAGGCTTCGCGTCTATAATCGACTATAGTTTTGGGGCGTAAGAGCTGCTGCTTTATCCGGATATAGAACTCCTGCAGCAAAGCATTATGGCAAGAAAGCAACCAGTTGATATCGTTGCCGAGCAGTTTTTCACACTCTTCCCGGCTCAAGGGGGCTTTTTCTTTCCAACAAAGGCTATTAATTTTACTTTTCTTTTCCAGGCGGATGAAGGATGGATCGTTATTATAGAAACGCAGGCGAAACTTTTCCCGCCGGCTTATTCCGTTGATTTTATCCATCAAGGCCCGGTTATCCGGGCTGTCAAAATACAGGCTGCGTACCCGGTAGCTGCCATCGCTTCCGGCATAGCTGTCCCGCCGTGCGATATGTTTTAGCCGGTTGCGCAAAGTAATATAATCGGAAGTATTGATATAGTGTTTGATTTCATGCCTTAATTTGGGTTGCTCCATGCAGAATCACCTCCTTAAGATTAATGTTATATCCATCATAAAATAGCTCTCTTAAATGAATCTTAAGCTTAAAGATATTTTAAGATTGGCATGTTAATATGGGGATGAGGCGTGAGGCGTGAGGCGTAGGAATGAGGGGCTAAGCTTGTACCAAATAAACAATTTTGCCGCTCAAGTACCATCTGATTCATTATTACTAATGTTCGTGCCCTCTGGGTATGAGGGATAAATAAGAAAATGAAGCGGGCAAAAGAACCGTCCCCATGCCCGCGAAGGCGAGGAATAATATGCGACTATTGCTGGTGGAAGATGAAAGACAGCTGGCGGAAGCCTTGAGTGAGCTGCTTATTAAAAATAGATATGCCGTTGATGTAGTTTACGATGGAGAAGCCGGGCTCGACTATGCTCTGACCGGAATATATGATCTTGTTATCCTGGATATTATGCTGCCGCGGATGAATGGATTGGAAATTTTGCGGCAATTGCGCTTGAACGGCATATCCAGCCCAGTTATGTTGCTTACGGCCAAAGGTGAACTAGAGGACAAAGTGAGCGGTCTTGATAGCGGGGCGGATGACTATCTGGTGAAGCCATTTGCAGCGGAAGAATTGCTGGCTAGAATAAGGGCGTTGAGCCGCCGTAAAGGCGAAATGATCGTGGATGACACCCTGGATATCGCTGACTTTACCCTCAATCTATCGACTTATGAACTGGAAGGCAAGAATAGCAGTGTAAGGCTTACTCGAAAAGAATTTGATATAATGAGATATTTCGTTTATCGTCCCAATCGGGTATTAAGCAAGGATGAGCTGATCGAAAAGGTCTGGGGTTTTGATTCTGAGGCTGATTACAATAACATTGAAGTATATATCTCTTTTCTGCGCAAAAAATTGGCCCATATAGGCTCCCAAGCGGCTATAAGCACCTTGAGAGGAATTGGTTACAAGCTGGAGGTATGAGTAGTGTTTGCTAAGCTTAGAAAAAAATTTGTTATCATTAATATGTCGCTGCTGACCATAGTATTTTTAGTCATCTTCAGCGTTATTTACCTCTTAACCGCGGTGGCCGGAGAACGACAAACAGAGTTTGCCCTGAACACTATAATGTTCGCTCCCCCTCGTCCTTTTCCGGATAATCCTATTCTGGCCAGCAGTATGGTGGCTGAATTGGATGAAAAGGGCCATATGGTGAGAAGTTTTTCCTTCATGAATATGAGTCAGCAGATAATTGGCCAGGCAGTTGAGCAGGCGGTGCAAAGCCGGGATTTGTCAGGCAAAATCCGGATTGAGGAGAGCTATTACGCTTTTCTGAAGCATAATACCGGCAACGGGACCAGGATAGTTTTTGTGGATCGGACTCCCCAGCACCGGATGCTGATGAATCTATTGCTGACTTTTCTGCTGGTGGGCAGTATCAGCCTGCTGCTGCTTTTCCTGATCAGCATCTACCTGGCCGATAAATCCATCCAACCCATTCAAGAGGCATTTGAAAAACAAAGGCAATTTATTGCCGATGCTTCCCACGAGCTCAGAACCCCGCTGGCCGTAATAAAAACCAATCTGGCCTTGATAACCGCCAACAGCGAAGAAAGCGTTGAAAGCCAGTCCCGGTGGATTGACTATATCTCTTCCCAGACGGATAGTATGGCCAACCTGGTCGATGATATGCTGGCCCTCGCCCGAATTGATTATATGAAAGCGAAAACTCTTTTCACCCGGTTTGATTTAAGCCAGACTTTAAGCAGCACTCTCCTGGCTTTTGAAGCTATTTTTTATGAAAAGCATATAAGCCTGAAGCAAGAAATTCAAGAAGATATTTTCCTCAATGGGGAGAAGGAGAACATAAAGAAAGTCATCAGCATCTTGATTGATAACGCCATAAAGAATACCGGGGCCAACGGGAGTATTACCGTTCGGCTGGCCAGTGACAAAAATAAAATAGAGATGCGGATAAGCAACACGGGTGAAGGGATTCCGGCTGAAGATCTGCAAAAAATATTCGAACGCTTTTACCGGGTGGATAAATCCCGGAGCCGGGAAAACAGGGGTTATGGTTTAGGACTGGCTATTGCGAAATCAATTATAGAACAACAGCAGGGAAGGATTTATGCTACCAGCACTCCGGGGGCAGATACATCTTTTGTGGTGGAATGGCCCAGGACTTAACTATGAGGAATAACCTTCTTCTTGTCTCTATATTCCATAGTTAGCGTTTTGCTGTGGTGGAATTATCCCCAGCCCTCCGGGGAAAAATAGGTTTAACGAAAGAATATATTTTGAAAGTATACATGAGAAAGCCCTTATCAGGAAGGAACGGATGCTATACAATTAAGGAGAAAAGTGAGGAATTCCTCTACTCCCGCTTAAGTTCAGGCAAATAAAAAACTCTCTTAGTGAATGAAGAAATCCCATGACTATTCTTATGAGGAGGTTGTTTTATGAATAAGGTGGAAAAGGCGCTTATGCATGCTTTGTTTGTACACCTGCATCACAACACAGATAAGGCGATTAATTTTGGCTTGTTCAAGCAGCTAAATCAAAAAGTAGAGCAAATCTGGCCCGGAGCCTTATTGGTAGGGCCTGATGCCAATGATGATGCTGCCGTATTTCGTATTCCTGGTACCGATTGCTTTATTACCGCGAAAATGGAAAGCCATTGTTCCCCCAGCGTTCCCCGGCCTTATGACGCTGCTGCTACCGGAGCCGGGGGGGCTATGCGCGATGTGGTGGCCATGGGAGCCCGGCCCATATTCCTGCTGGATTTCATCGGTACGCGTCCTCTGGAACAAGAAGTTATTGTTGGCCCCTGTGGATTTGCCGGAGAATGCACCTGTGGACAATGTGAAATAATGAGCAGCCAGGATAGGATTAACCTGATGCTTGAAGGGATGGCCAAAATGTGTGAAACCATGGGTGTATTTGTGGTTGGGGGCGGTTTTTCCACCTCATTCAGCGATATAGTTCCTGCTGTGGTAGTAGCGGTAATTGGCCAGCAAGTTACGAAAAAACCCCTTACCAAACCGGCAAAATCTGCTGGTGATAAGATCATCATAATCGGGGAGACCGGTACCGATGGCAACGATACCCTGTATAGAGCCGGTTTGGTGCCGGTAATGCAGCCGGCCCTGGCTTTATTTGTGGAGGAGAAAACCACTATGGAGGCTACCTTGGCCGCTTTCGCCACCGGGAAAATCAAGGCTTGCTCGGACCTGGGCGCCGCCGGAATTGGCGCGGCGGTATGTGAATCAGCCCGCTTTGGAGGGTTGGGAGCCCGGGTGGAATTGGATAAAGTCCCGGTAAGAGAGACTAATATTACCCCGGAAGAGATATTTATTTGTGAGACTCAAGCCCGTATGTTGCTTCAAGTCCAGCCAGAAGATGTGGATGAAGTACTGGAGGCCATTCGCAGTAAAAATGGTATTGCCGCCGTAATCGGTGAGACTACCGATCAGGATTATAATGTTTTTAGCTACCAGGGTCAGACGGTGGCTACCATAGTAAATAAGCCATCGCCGGAACTGCTGCAGGAATTAATGGTTTAAAGCATCACTTTAAGCAAAATAGAGAAGGGGAGAAGATGGTGACTGGCCCTTGCCGGATAGAGAGGGCGGGCATAAAAGATTTGCCTTTAATGCTCGAATTATGGAGATGCATACCCGGGCTGGGAGTGGGTAGTGGTGATGAAGAGGAATCCTTGCGCTTATTTATGGAAAGGAACCCCTCCACCTGTCTGGTACTGAAGGATGGGGAGCGTTTGCTGGGGACCGTGCTGGGGGGTTTTGACGGGCGCCGGGGATATATTTACCACCTGGCGGTGCACCCGGATTACCAGGGCCAGGGTTATGGCCGGGAGCTGCTTAAAGAGGTGCTCCATGAATTGCATAAGCTGGGAGCCCCCAAAATACACCTTTTCGCTTTCAATGAAAACCAGCTGGCGGCGCGTTTTTATCGGAGCCAGGGCTGGGAATGGCGCCGGGATATTCAAGTATTTTCCTGGGATATGGGTAAATGGAAGACGGAAGACGTATGACAGGGGGACGGGGTTGTTGACAAAGTTTTCTTCAATGCGAACGCTATTAAGGTTGCTGCACCGGCACTTGGCCAAACCTCATTAAATTAATAGAAAATTATCCTTTCTGAGTGCCGGGTCAGAGACCTCCAGTGTCAGAAAGTTTATTTTCTTACTAACCCCGTTGCTGGCACTCAGTGTATCTGATAATCTGTGAACCAATATAAAGATGCTGAGTACCGAGATGAAAAGTGAGCAGATCCGGGTTAAGCTTTACTACTTCTGATTATAGAGGAAGGGTAATCGGCGCCCGGGCTACTATAGAAAAACCAGAGAGGTGGGTTTTAATGAAAGCGACTCGAGTAATCATTATGGGTGCAGCCGGGAGAGATTTTCACAACTTCAATAGCTATTTCCGGGATAACCCGGCCTATGAGGTGGTAGCCTTTACAGCTACACAGATACCGGATATAGAAGGACGGCAGTATCCGCCTGGACTGGCCGGCAAGCAGTATCCGCAAGGCATACCCATTTACGCGGAAGCAGAGCTGCCCGAATTAATAAAGAAATATGATGTGGACCAGGTAATCTTCGCTTACAGTGATGTATCCCACGAATATGTAATGCACCAGGCATCTCTGGTTATGGCTGCGGGAGCGGATTTTCGCTTGATGGGGCCTAAAACGACCATGCTCAAGTCCAAACGCAAGGTAGTAGCGGTCACTGCGGTGAGGACTGGCAGCGGGAAAAGCCAGACTACCAGGTATGTGGCCGAACTGATTACTGCTACCGGCAAAAAGGTGGCTATTATCAGGCATCCTATGCCCTATGGCAATCTGGAGGAGCAGCTGTGCATGCGTTTTGCCAGTTATGAGGATCTGGACAAATTTAAATGCACCATAGAAGAAAGAGAAGAGTTTGAACCCCATATCGATAATGGCATGGTGGTCTATGCCGGGGTTGATTACGAGGTTATTCTGCGCCAGGCGGAGGAAGAGGCGGATGTGATTCTCTGGGATGGGGGCAACAATGATATTCCTTTTTATGCTTCCGACTTGCACATAGTAGTGGTTGATCCCCACCGTCCCGGGCATGAGACCAGTTACCATCCGGGTGAAACCAACCTGCGTATGGCCGATATCGCTATTATCAACAAGATTGATTCCGCCGACCCCGCCAGGGTAGAAGCGGTTAAGGAAGCCATAATCAAGAACAACCCGCTGGCCAAAATCATCATGGCCAACTCCCCGATTACGGTGGAAAACCCCGATTCCGTTAAGGGCAAGAAGGTTCTGGTGGTGGAAGATGGCCCCACCCTGACACATGGGGAGATGGCTTATGGTGCAGGGGTAATTGCGGCGGAAAAATTGGGTGCGGGCGAATTGATAGACCCCCGTCCCTACGCGCTGGGCAGTATCAAAGGAACCTTTGCCAAGTATGGGCATTTGTCCCGATTGCTTCCGGCCATGGGTTATGGAAAGACACAGATTGAAGAATTGGAACAGACTATTAATAACTCACCGGCGGAGGTAGTGGTTATCGGAACCCCTATCGACCTGCGCCGGGTCATGTCCATAGACAAGCCGGCCGTAAGAGTGCGTTATGATTTGGAGGAAATCGGCCATCCCCAGCTGGCGGAACTGCTGGCGAAGGTGCTGTAAATCCAGGGATACTGTAAATCCAGGACAAAGTGAAAAGAGTCAGGGAATTTGTGGCCGCCCGGCCAATCTCCAATAAGGAGACTAGCCGGGCGGTGATTTTTTCTGCCTGTTTAATCCGGCTACTCCAGCCTGCGGGTGTTGCTATTGAAGTTGCGGGCTTGGGGGAGTAAGTGAAAAACCGAAAAATTAAACCTGTTGTACTTCGGACTTCAAATCCTTGCCCCAGAGAGCGAAAATTAGCATACCGGCTAAGCCGCAGAAGAAGGCGGTAATGAAGTTGGTGCCCGGGGAAATATGCCAGAGCCAGGCACTGCTTAGAGCAGCCAGGGAGACGATAACATCCCGAATCAGGTAATAAGTACCGAAGGTAGCTGCTTTCAGGTCTTCGGGAGCGAGATCCATAATGAGAGCTTTACGGGTGGGTTCGCCGAATTCCTTGAGACCGCGGATGACAAAGGCAAAAGCCAGAGCAGCAAAGCTATGCGAGAAATAGAGAACCAGGGGGAAGAGGGTAAAAAAGACGAAGGTAATCAATACAAAGGGTTTCTTGCCGTATTTGTCCGCCAGATAGGCTACTGGGATATATACCAGGACGGCGGTAATCATTTCAATAGTAGTTAGGATGCCGAAGTGAAAAGGAGATATTTTATTTACTTCCACCACCCACAGGACGACAAAGGCATAAGGTATCTGCTCGGCAAAGCGGATTAATATATCGGATAGAAGCAGGCTGCGCAGCCCCGGAGAGAAAGAGGAGAATATATCCCGGGCATGCAGGTGGGCTTCCTGTTTTTCTTCGCTGTCTTCAATGAAATAGTACTGGACGATTAGAGAGAGCAGGCCCAGAACAAAAGCGAGGCAGAAGGCGATGCGAATGCCTTCTACTTTGCCGAAAGCTCCGATGAGCAGGCCGCCGATGATTGGACCTAGAGCCATGGGAATGCGCCTTACCAGCGAATGCAGGGTAACGCCCATGGTTCTTTTATCTTTACTCATAACCCGGGAGACCAGGCTCATTATAGCCGGCAGGGAAATGGCAGTCCAGGAAATGAAAAAGATGCAACCGACCAGCACTGCCTGCCAGCGGGGAATGAGTATAACGATGGCATAGCCGAAAAGGGCTATTACAGTGAAAAGCATCAGGGATTTTTTGTAGCCCAGTTTTTCCGCCAGGTATCCTCCGGGAAAAGAATAGATGGCACTTAAAAAGTTATCCATGGCGTTAAGGAAACCGACAGCATAGATGCTACCGCCCAGAGCAATCAGATAGAGAGGCAAAAAGCGCTCGGCCATTTTCTCGCCCATACCGATTAAGATTACCATGACGAGCATGGAAATCATACTGGAATTAATACCGAAAAAATTCTTCAGACTTTTCTTTATATCATCCACTGCTATCACTCCATCTGGGAAAACTGTAGGGGAATAAACTACAACTCTTATTATATTGCGAAATGAATGATAGGGGATAAAATATTTTTATCGCCTAAAACACCAGCATTGATTCTGAACAAGGGCAATAAGCCTCACTTTTCTTATTAAGCGGCAGGGAAAAAAACTTCTTCTGGCGAATTAAGGAAGAAAGAGTTATCATGTCCTTTTTTACCGCTTATAATGAGGTAAAATATGTTTCCCGCTTCTTTAAGTGGCCAGTTTCCTATTAACAAAGCAGGCGGCGGTTAATGATCTCCCGCCTCGTTGCAGCGCTGTGTTGAAACTTATTGATAGAGCCATAAAGGAGGTAGTAAGAAGATGAAGGTGATTTTTGAACCCCGGTTTTTGTCTTGCTACTGCAGTGACCCGGCAGCCTCGGAGCACCGCCTGGACAAAGCCCTGGAGTTATTGCGGGAAGATTATACCCTGGAGCAGGCCGCTCCGGCTGTTGACAGTGATGTTTTGCTGGTACACAACCAGCATCACTTAAACCGGGTCAGATTCAACCGGCAGGTCTATGAAATGGCCCTGCTCTCTGCTGGAGCTGCTATTAAGGCCGCAGAACGGGCGGCAGCAGGCGAGCCGGCCTTTGCTTTGTGCCGTCCTCCCGGACACCATGCCAGCCCGGATGGTTTCTGGGGCTTTTGTTATTTTAATAATATTGCCATCGCGCTGGAAAAACAATTGCAAAAGGGAACGATTAATTCGGCCCTGGTAGTAGATTTCGACTTGCATTTTGGAGATGGCACCAATAATCATGTTAATAATCGTCCCGCCTTTTCCTATTACCATCTGGATGGGGACAATGCCCAAAATTACTTGCAAGGATTGGAAAAGCTACTGGCCCACCTGCGGGGAGTTGATCTCCTGGGTATATCAGCGGGCTTTGACCAGCACAGCCAGGATTGGGGGAGGTTGCTGGCTACGGAGGACTACCGTGAAATCGGGCGTTTGCTGGGGGAATTTGCCCGGGAAAAATGCGCCGGTCGGGTCTTTGCTGTTCTGGAAGGAGGATATAACCCGATTTCTTTGGGGGAAGCGGCCCTGGCCTTTTGGCAGGGTATCGAGGGGAAGTAAGCCGGTTTCGCTACATTCCGGCTTCTTCCCGGATACTTTCTTAGGTGAGGAGTGAGGGTAAGTTCATCGCTGGCAGTGGCCCTCAGGCCGTAAGGGGTTCCTTTGCCAGATGACCATTCCGCCCTCCGACTTCCGTCTTCTGTCTTCCGTCAACTGACGACCTCTACACCCAGCCCCGCATCCTGGCCGCCTGAGCCACCCGGTTGATGGAGATTACATAAGCGGCATCACGCATATACAGGCTGCTCTGCCGGGATAATTCACTGACGGCTATAAAAGCAGCGGTCATTTTGCTGTCCAATTTCTCTAGAACCTCATCCTTTTCCCAGAAGTAATTGCTATTGGACTGAACCTGTTCAAAGTAGCTGCAGGTTACCCCCCCGGCATTGGCCAGGAAATCAGGAATGACGAAAATACCCCGTTTTTTGATAACTTCATCAGCATCCGGTGAAGTAGGACCGTTAGCCCCTTCCACCATAATTTTTACCTGCGGGCTGATTTTCTCCACATTGGCGATGGTAATCTGATTTTCCAGGGCGGCGGGTATAATGATATCTGCCTCCTGTTCCAGCCAGGCTCCGCCTTCCAAAACCTCGTAGTTCAGGTCCTGAGCCTTGCTCTTGTCAATACCGCCGTACATATCGGTAATTCCACAGAGTTCATCCACATTTATGCCGTCTTTCTTGCGGAAGGTATATGGTTTGCGCTCCACATGATCCCAGCAGGATACAGCGATAGCTTTGCCGCCCAGTTCGCTGTAGAGGCGGGCCGCATATTGTGCCACATTGCCGAATCCCTGTATGCTGGCAGTGGTAGCGGCAATATTGATGCCTTTTTCTTTAAGGGCCTCACGCAGGGTATATACTACTCCATATCCGGTAGCCTCGGTTCTGCCCAGGGAACCACCCATTCCCACCGGTTTGCCGGTAATAAAGCCGGGATACCTTCCCCCGTGAATGGCTTCATATTCATCCAGCATCCACAACATATGCTTAGCATTGCTCATAACATCAGGTGCGGGCACATCCAGGTTGGGGCCAACATTCCGGGCCACCTGTCTTACCCATCCCCGGCAAAGCCTCTCCTGTTCATTCTCGCTCAAGTTGCGCGGGTCGCAAATTATTCCGCCCTTGCCGCCGCCCAGGGGAATGTCTACTACCGCACATTTCCAGGTCATCCACATGGCCAGAGCGCGAACTGTGTCCGCAGTTTCATGGGGATGAAAACGGATTCCGCCTTTGGCCGGTCCCCGGGCATCGTTATGCTGTACCCGGAAGCCGCGAAAAACCTGGGTACTACCGTTATCCATTTTGACCGGTATCAAAAAGTGGTATTCTCTCAAGGGTTGGCGGAGCAGTTCTCGTGTTGCCCCCTCCAAACCGATAATTTCCGCTACCCGGTCAAATTGCGCCTGCGCATGCTCATAAGGATTATAAGTGTTATCCCCCATCATTCCGTCCTCCTCATTTTTTGTTTGCCAAATCATTTTTTATCATCTTTGGGCAAAATTATATCTCTCCCGGCTGGCAACAGCAAGTAGACCGGGCAAGTATACAGGTACACAAGGCTGGTTAGTATAAAAGGTCGTCAGTCGTCGGGCGTCAGTCGTCAAAAGGGTTTATGCAATGGAGTCGCGGAATCAAGTTTAAGCCCGCCTGGTATTGGCGGGGAGTTGCTTAACCCAGTCCAAAATTTCGTTCCAGTGCTTTACTCGTATAATACTATCTGAACTGAGATGACGGTTATAGGGATAATCGAACAAGATCACTGGCATGGCTCGGCTCAATTCCAGGGCCAGGTCATGGTGATCCTCAATCATAAGCTGCACTCCATGTTGCATACAGACCTCCAGCTTGCTGAAATGGTGCATATTGGGGGTGGCATTTAAAATCAAATCATCATAGGGAACACCATAGTGCCGCAGCCAATCTATCGTAACCTGCTCCACCTTTTGAAAATTCTGGTTGCGGGAGGTAATAAGTATGAGTTCGTGCTCTTGCTTCAATTGCTTAATTGTTTCCACTGCCTCTTCCTTGGGCCTCATCTCCTGGTAAATGGTTCCCAGGTAGGTGTTGAGAAACAAATCAGCGGTTTCCTCATCCCAGCCCAAAACATCCTCCAGGTAATAGTAGTTTAGATCCGGGATAGTGTTAAGCTCCCGTTCCTCTCCGAATATCCGGGCGTAATGCATAATCATTTCCGTGGTGTGGGTAATGGTATTGTCAATATCGATTCCGATCTTCATCCTTATTTATTACCTCTCCTTAATCTTGTTAAATCAATATTCTATACTATGCAAGCATCTTCCTCTTCCTAGGTGGCAGGGAAAATATGATTGCCTGGTTAAATCGATTTTCATTTATATTTCTTTAAAACTATCGTTGCCAGCTTGAGTAATATCTAAAAAAAAGTTGAAACAGAATCAAAGCTGTAGAATGGTATAAACGAGAATTGACAAAGCTTGAGTAAAGGCCCTATGCTCATAATAATAAAATATGCAAAAAATATGGGGGGAAGGGAAAATGATAAGATGGAAAGATGAGTATAGCGTGGGGGTTGAACATATTGATGAACAGCATCGCAAATTGTTTGAAATAGCCGGGCGGGCTTATGATTTGCTTAAAGATGAGCTGGTAGTGGATAAATACGATCGAATCGTGGCCATTCTGGGGGAGTTAAAGGACTATTCTGTTTTTCACTTCAATTCAGAAGAGGAATACATGAAGAGCATTGGCTACAGAAAGTTTTTATCACATAAAGTAATTCACGATGATTTTATCGAAAAAATTAACGGCATTGATCTGGACAAGGTTGATGAAAACCAGGACAAATACCTCCTGGATATTCTCGATTTTATTGTTCGCTGGATAGATGGGCATATTCTGGGTCAGGATAAGCAATACATGCAAAGTTGATTATTCTTTGATCACTCTCGCTCCGTAAGAGATAGAACGGGTAAGAAACGCTTAAACTACGCTGTTTGGCTACAGCTTATTGCTGCTAAGGAGGTGTCGCCAGACCGCTTATTTTGTTGTGATGGAAATGAAGCTGAACTGACGGCTTAAGGGGAAAGGAATGATGTTTGATGGAACCTGAAATAATATTAACTGAAAAAAAGCCGAGTTTTTCATTTATTCAACCTCAATTTCTTAAAATAGCGCTTATTGTATTTCTGCTTTTATTGTTACTTACGATACTGCGCCCGCTAGTTATTGTACCGGCAGGTCATGTGGGAGTGAAGCTCAATTTTGGCGCGGTTCAAGAGCCGCCGCTCAAAGAAGGAATTCACTTCATTGTTCCCATATACCAGAAGGTAGCAAATGTTGATTGCCGGGTAAGGAAGGCGGAACACCATGCGGCTGCAGCCAGCAAGGATCTGCAGACGGTAACTTCAATGGTTGCAGTAAACTATCATGTCAGTCCTGCCAGTGCCGCCAACCTCTACCAGCGGGTAGGGATGGATTATGAGAACACGGTAATTGCCCCGGCTATTCAAGAATCCATCAAAGCGGTTACTGCTGGCTATACAGCGGAAGAGCTTATTACCAAACGCGCCGAGGTGGCGCTTAAAACCAGCGAGGTGCTGGAGCGCAAACTATTGGACTACCATATTAAAGTAGATCGCTTTAATATCGTAAACTTCGAGTTCAGTAAAGAATTCAACAAAGCCATAGAAGAGAAGCAAACGGCGGAACAACGGGCTCTCAAGGCCCAGCGTGATCTGGAGAGGATTAAGATAGAAGCCGCTCAGAAGGTTACCCGCGCTCAGGCTGAGGCCGAGTCTCTAAGGATTCAACGCCAGGAAGTTACTCCTGAGCTTTTGCACCTGCGGGAAATTGAGAACCAGCGCCTGGCTATTGAAAAATGGAACGGGCAGTTGCCCCGGGTGAGTGGTGGAGCTATTCCTTTCATTGATGTGGATAAGGTGGAATAATCTATACCCGGATTAAAGGATATAGGGACAGAACTTTCAGGGGAATCAACTTTTGTAGTAGAGTTCGCTATATTCTAGAAAATGCTTTTGGGAGATGTAATTAGGTGACCGCATTTTACTTATCTATTGCTATATTCCTGGTAACTTATATATTTATTATTTTTGAGAAGGTTCATCGTACTATTATCGCTCTGGTAGGTGCAGGTTTGGCCATTGCCCTGGGCTTGCTCAGTCAGAAAGCAGCCATTGAATATATTGATTTCAATACCCTGGGTCTATTGATAGGCATGATGATAATTGTAGGTATTACCCGAAGAAGCGGAGTTTTTGGCTATCTGGCCATAAAAGCGGCCCGGGTGGCAGGAGGGAAGCCGCTGCGGATACTGGTGGCCCTGGCAGTGGTAACGGCAGTATTGTCGGCTTTTTTGGACAATGTAACCACCGTATTGTTGATAGTACCGGTTACTTTTGTCTTGACCGATCATCTGGAAGTTCCAGCCTTCCCGTTCCTGTTTGCCGAAATACTTGCCTCCAATATTGGGGGAACGGCTACCCTTATTGGAGATCCCCCTAATATTATGATTGGAAGTGCCACCCATCTAGGTTTCCTTGATTTTATTGTCAACCTTGCTCCTATTGTAATTGTTATTATGATAATAACTTTGCTCTGTCTGGTATTAATGTTTAGAAAAGACTTGCGGGCTGATTCTCAGAAAATAGAGAGCATAATGGCTATGAATGCCCGGGAAGAAATCCGTGATTGGGCGATCTTAAAAAAATCTTTGCTGGTTTTGGGCTTGACCATAAGCGCCTTTTTTCTGCACGGATTCTTACACCTGGAAACCGCAACTATAGCTTTACTGGGGGCTGCTATTCTAATGCTGATTTGTGCGGCGGAACCTGAAGATATTCTACTCGCTGTAGAATGGCCCACTATATTCTTTTTTGCCGGTCTTTTCATAATTGTTGGGGCTATGGAGGCCAATGGCGTTATGGAGTTGCTCGCTCGACAGGCGATGGAACTGACTGGGGGCAGTTTGACCGCCACCGCTGTGGTGGTGCTCTGGATATCAGCAGTATTTTCCGCTTTTGTGGATAATATTCCCTTCGTGGCTACTATGATACCGCTGCTGAAAACCATTGGGCAAATGTCAGGATTAACGATGGATCCGATTTGGTGGGCGCTATCTCTGGGAGCTTGCCTGGGCGGGAATGGAACTCTGATTGGGGCTTCGGCTAATATTATTGTTGCTGGAATATCCGAGCGGCATGGTCAACATATAGGCTTTATAGATTATTTGAAGTATGGATTTCCTTTGATGCTGCTGTCCATAGCCATAGCCAACCTGTATCTTTGTCTGTTTTTACTGCCCTAGCTCTTTTATCACCATTATAGAAGGTGAAGTATGGATGAAGGCAATAAAGTAAGCTTACCAGGGGTGAGTTTTTCTGGTCAGGATTTACCCTTGGTCATAGCCTTTTTGAGTTTTTCCTCCAGCTTTTTCAGATTATCCAGGCTTATTTCACCTTTTATTAGTACCAGTTCCATCTCTTGATTCTTTATGGCATCTTCCAGGTCGCGCAGGGCAAACTCACAACAGCTTATTAGGCGGGGATCAGCATCTTTGGCCTGTACCTTGAGGCTTTCCCAATTTTCTTGCATCTTGGGTAGATGCAGAGCGGCTTTTTCCCAGTCCTGCCGCATGCTTTCCTGCATAGCGGCCATTACTTCATATTTTACCCGAAAAAAATCCGGGGGCAGGGTTATAGCGAAAACCTGGGCTATGTCAGCAAAAGGCTGGTAAAGGCTTATGGCTGCCATTAGGCTTTCTTCAGTATTTTGTTTGCTCGCTGCCATGGTAAGACTGCTCAAGGTCTTTTCCCAATGCTCCCGTGAGCTTACCGGGAGGCCAGCTCGAACTGCCTCTGGCTCCAGTTGGTTCCAGTTCTGGTGAATACTTTTAACCCCCTGATTTATGGATGGCCAGGCATTTTTCGAACTAGAAGCAGATTCTTGCTGCTTGCTTCCACCTTGCTTAGAGGAAGAAGCAGATTCTTCTTTTTGGCTTCCCGCTTGACTGGAACCCTCTTTTTGCTTTTGGCCGCTTGATGCTGAGGAACTTTTTCCTACCGTTTGCTGGAATGATGGCATTTTCTGGGCTTTTATCATTTTATCCAGTTCCTGTATTATTTTATCCAAATCCTTCAGGAGCTTCTCTGTCTCCGGAGGAGCCTCAGGTTTTTGCCCACTTGATTCTTTTGGCTTCTGTGGTTTTGATTCTTTTTGGGAACAGGCCGGGAGGAAAAGGAGGCCTAAAATTAGAAATGCCGACAGGAAAAGGATTATAACTTTGCTTTTTTTCATATATTTTCACCTCAATAGTATTTGATTCCCTTACTCGCTTGTATATTTATGCAACCCTTTTGCATCAAAAAGGGTTTTTACAGCAAAATCTTATTTTTTTAATAAATTCCCATTGATAATACAATGCTACATATAAGCAGGTACAGGAGCCTGCCAAGGCTACAACATTTTTATTTAAAAGAGCAGATAAGAACATCCTTATGTATTAGTTTTTTACTAATCCCCTGTTGATATACATCCCTGTGTTTTTGGCTGCTTGCATTTACTCCCTGATTATGATTAATTAGTGGAAAGAAAGATCCGAAAGGGAAACTACAAGGAGGTAATAGTATGGATTTTTACGAGGTTATTCATTCGCGGCGGGCTATAAGGAAATATAAAGCCGATATGGTACCCAGGGAAACCATCCTTAAGATTCTGGATGCGGCTAACTGGGCTCCTTCGGGAATGAATATGCAGCAGTGGGAATTCATCGTAGTCTCCGGAGAAAAGAAAAAGGAGATGGGAGAGAGTTACGGGCGCTTTGCTGAAGTCTATACTGCTGATTGGGAGGATGCGGCTAGAAAAGCGGCGTTTTTACAATTTGCCCGTTCTTTTGGCGGGGCGCCAATAATAGTTGTAGCCTTGACCAGGGGCAGTAAAGATGAGACAACGCGCAAAATGCACCTGGAGAGTGTTAGTGCGGCTTTTGAGAATCTTTTATTGGCCGCCTGTGCTGAGGGTTTGGGTTCTTGCTGGATGACCGGTCCCCTGCGTGATGAGGCATCTATAAGGCGCATTCTTGAAATCCCGGAAGACCGGGAAATAGTAGCACTTACCCCCATAGGTTATCCTGATATGAAAGCTGAGCCTCCAGCCAGGCTGGATCCGGAATTAAAAAACAAGGTTAGATGGGTGGATTGAAGATAATCTAATCCTCAGTTAGGCTACACTTAATGATGAATTTAAATGGCAAAATTTTAGTTTAAGGAATTAATAAAAGGAGGAATTATACTAATGGAATCAACCCTGGATAAATTAATAAGTGATATTAACCAAGCCGAATCTACTAAGGTTACTCATTATCTATGTCTTGGCGTAGGTATCAGCAGCAGAGAAGGGAACTATGAAAAAATGAGGGTAGAGAGAAATGAGGAGGGTAAGATCGCTCTGGGAGTGGATTATGATCTGCATTACATAGGTGATGACTATGAAATTGAAAAGACCGGAAGCTTCGAAGATGGCGGCATAGACTATGAAATCAGGGAAGAGGGGATACTTCTGCTTATGCTCCACCTGCAGAAATAAGCCATATTTCATGTATATCTGTATATCACGGGGACGGTTCTGCTGAGAACCGTCCCCGTAATATATTCTACAACTTGAAGCGGGTAATAAGCAGGTTCAGCTTTTCGGCGTTTTCTGCCATTCTAACTGATGCGGCACTTATTTCTGTGGCTGCTATAGCAGCTGTTTGGCTGGCCTCTGCTATTTTTTGGGCTCCGGCAGATGAGTCTCTTATGGTGCCAGCGGTAGAGTCCAGGCTGTGGTTTATGTCTTCCACTGAGGCCAGGACTTCTTCGGTATGTTTTTTTATTTTTTCGATTAGGTTTAAAAACATGTCGCTATCATTCTTGTAATGCTTGCATATCGTAACCATATCTCCATAATCGGCAATAATCTGGGTATTAATAAAATTCAGCAATTCTTCAGCATAGTTGGTTAAATTAGCGATAGACCTTTGCACCTGTTCGGTCATGCCTTGAATCCCCTCTACCGCTGAGGCTGAGTTTTCTGCCAGTTTTCTTACTTCTTCCGCTACCACGGCAAAGCCCTTGCCCTGTTCCCCGGCTCGGGCGGCTTCTATAGCGGCATTAAGGGCCAGAAGATTAGTCTGGCTGGCAATACCGGATATATTTTCTGCCAACTCGGATATTTGTTCTACCACCCGGGCTTCTTCAATGGCTGCAGTAAGTTTTTCTTTTATAGTTCCATAAACATTTTCTGCGGTCTTTTTATGATCCTGGGCTCCGTTTTGCATTCGCGCCGCTCTCTTTTCAATGCTTTGGGCTTGAAGAACACCCTGCTCTGCATCCTTACTGGCCAACAATAAAGCAGATGATATCCCTTCGCCCGAGGCATTTACTTCGTCAGTTGCAGAAGATATATTGGTTATACCTGCCGCGATCTCTTCTGTGGAAGCGGATAGTTCCTCTACAATTGAGGCTATGTTTTCACCCGAAGCGGCCAGCTCTTGACTGGAGGCTGCTACTTCCTGGGAGTTAAGGGCTACTTCGTGCAGCATATTTCTCAAGCCTTGAACCATATTATCCAGGCTACTGGCCAGATGACCTATCTCGTCTTGGCGGGCAAGAGCTCCAGCAGCTATTTCTACTCTCAAGTCTCCGTCAGCAATCAGAGATGCATTTCCGGCAACATTTTTAATTGGTTGGGCCAGGGTTCTACCCAGATAAGTAGCCAGGGCGATGCCTATGAGAAGAAAAACAAGAGCAGCGACCAGCACCCCTACTGTCATGCTTTTCAGGCCAGCCAGCACTTCATCCTGGGGGGCGGTTACAGCAATCGACCAACCGGTATTTTCCACCGGGGCATAGCCCATGAATTTGTTGGTACCGTCAGTCCACAGGTATTCACCGTAACCACACTCAGCTTTCAACATATTCTTTACAATTGCAGCCAGGGGAGCGAGTTTTGGATCCTTGTCCGCTTCTGCGATCGGATCATATTGTTCTATTACCATTTCCTCTTTAGGATGGGCTATAACCTGGCCTTGACGGTTCAGCATATAGGCATAACCGCTATCACTAAAATTTACCCCGGCTATTATTTGGCTCAAGATCAAACCATCCAGTGCCGCCGCCAGGACTCCGATAACTTCCCCCTCGGTACCACGAATAGGGCTTACCATCATTACGATGGTGTTACCATCAATTCTACTGACTATAGGATCGGAAACACTGGATTGGCCCTTCAGGGCCTGGTCAAAGTAATCCCGATCCTTTAAGTTGGTGGTCGAACCCGCAGTTGTGAGCACCTGCCCATCCAGCCCGGCAACCCCCATCATCAAATAACCCAGTCTTTTGTTGGCTTGCTCCAGAATGGGGCGCTGCTCTTCCCATTTCATACTAGTAATTTCTGGCTGTTCCGCAATAGTTTCCATTACCGATAAATGGTTATCTAGCTCGCTGCCTACCAGTTTAGTAGCATCCTGGGCTTTGGCTACCACACTTTGTTCAATGTTAGCCATTAAGGCTTTGGAAGCATAAAAATAAGATATGAAACCTAAACCAGCACAAAAAAACAGCACCACCATACTAATATACAGCGTTAATCTGGAACCAATGCTTTTCATAATGATCCCTCCTCCAGATATTTCACGAAAAGCTCGAACTACCTGACAAAACAAGCCTAACAAGTCGATAAAAAATAGGTTGATAAACTAGATACAGTTGAAGTGAATGATGAAAGGCCCGATTAATTCTATTTACAAAGTATTATATATAAGTTATTTCTATACCTCGATGGACTTTCCTGCCTATGTTTGCAACATTTTGAGGAATTTTTGATTTCTGTCTATGAAGCAGGGATAGAACATATATTAGAATCGTGTAATAAGTTTTTAAAAATCACTTTAAATGGTACTCTTTCCATGTTAATATGTATATACTAACTTAAGTCATGGTTTTATATAGTAAGATAGTCACGCTTCAAGCTTCTTATCTGCATATTTCAACATCGCCACTAAATTTCGTTGGGAATAATAGTGAACTTCATCGTGTACATAGCTATAATTAAGCTATGGAGCAGTTGGATCAGGGGGAGGAAGGTAAAATGAAGTTTTCAAAAACCTTATTCGGCTTTAAGCCTGGCGAAGTAATAAGCCAGATAGATAACATGGAGAACGAACACCAAGAAAAAATTAATGCGCTTAATTCGGAAATAGAAAAAATTCAGGCAGAATTGCATAAGGCTGAAGAAAAGCGAGAAGATCTGCAAAAGCAGCTCAATTCCTATATAGAAAAAGAAAATTTGATTGCCGAGGTTATGGTCACCGCCCAGATTAATGCCCAGAGAATTGAGGAACAAGCCCGGGAACGAGCCCGCCATATGCTGGAAAATACTGAGGAGGAACTGAAGCAAAAATTACATGAGCTTGATTTCTTGCGCATCAAAGTGACTCGCTTTAAAGAAGACTTTCGTGAAGTTTTGGATAATTACCGGGTATCTCTGGAGAAAGTTAGGGAGGAACCTGAGGATCAAAGCTTTACCCCTACCTTAATCACCAAGGAAAACAGGAGGCATGATGTGTCTTCCTGAAACGAGACGGCAGACACCTTGGATATTGAATAATGGATAAGATGGATCGTGAGCGGACCCTCGCTGAGAGTCTAAAGCTGCAGATAGATAAGCTGCTGCAAAAAAAACAGGAAGTCGATCTTGGCATTGAGAATTTAGAACAGGAAATCGCTCGTAAAGCTATGAGGCAAGAATCTCTGGATCGCTCCCTGGAGGAGAGCCAAAGAATTGCTGCGGGAATGGAAGAAAAGGCCCATTTATCAGCAGCAAAAATCCTGGCCGAAGCAGAAGCTATAGCAGCGGTAAAAAGAGAGAAAATGTCAGCAATAGAACAGGAGATTGCTCTTCTGCAGGCTGAACTGAAAGAGAAAGCCACCGGGGAGCCTATCCCACAGAAAGAAGACGATAATAACCATCCCTCCACCGCCCAAAACTCTCCCAATGGTATTTTTGCTCGTCAACACCTTAATACTAATAGCTATCCCGAGTTTAGCCAAGTTGCAGCAAGTAGAGCAACTGGGGATGACAATATTTATAGTATGAAGTTGGTGGGATTCGTAAATGCCCGCCATTTCGTTATTTTCGGTGGCACAACCGGCCCGGTACATGCGCATTCCTGGCAGGTAGAGACCGAGGTGGATGTCCCCCGGGAAATTGGGGACACTATAGAATTCAGCCGGGTCTCCCAGGCGGTTTCTGCGGCCCTGGGACCCTATGAAAACACCATATTAAACCAGGTTCATCCCTTTGATTTAATACAACCTACTACCGAAAATATTGCCATGTATTTTTTCAACCGGGTGGATGAATATTTGGCCAAATTGGGCTTAAAATTATACCAGTTGAGTCTTTGGGAAACCCCCACCCGGGGTATTCAGGTTAATAATCATAATCTGTCTCTGGATGAGCAAATTGCTTCCGAGCTTAAAGCCCGGGAGGAAAACATTGCTTACCGGGAGGCGGCAGCCATAGCTGATCCTGACTTTGCCGATTTAGATCAGCGAGATAAAGAGGCTGCCGACAATAAGAAATCATTATCCAAGCCCCCTCCCATTTTCGCAGGTTCCCTGAGAGCTTCTTATTCCGTCCGGCAGTATCTGCTGGCTGCGGTGCTGATTTTATTCCTTTCTCTCCTGGCCTACCAGCATATACTCTGGCCATCGGTGGAACAGCGTTTTCCCTGGGGTTCCGATAGCTGGGGACATCTTTTTAAAGCCGAAATGCTCTACGAACAGATGCAACAGGGGAACTACTACCCTCAATTTACCGAATACTGGTACAATGGGGTACAGCCTTTCCGCTACTGGGCGCCTTTACCCTATTATGCCCTGGCTGCGTTAAGGGGCTTATGCGGGGATATCTTTACCGCCGGCAACCTATACATATATCTATGCGCGCTACTGGGGGCTCTCTCCTGGCTCTTGCTGTCACGGAGGATGGGGTTGTGGCCAGCAGTTATGGCTGCTGTGGTCTGGCTGCTCTGGCAGGACAATGTACGGGTAGCATTCTCCGAGGGCAATTTGCCGCGGGTACTGGCTACCGCTTTGCTTCCCCTGCTTTTTGCCCTTTTTTTACATATTATAACGCAGCGGAAATCCTATGGGGCCATAATAGCTGTTATTTTAACTGTACAATTAGTGTTGCTTAGCCATGCCATGATTGCGGCGGTTTATTGCCTATCTTTAGCCTTATTTGCTTTTTTTCTCTGGGTTTTTCAAGGCTGCAGCGTCAAAGACCTGGCCCGAGGGTTCCTGGTTCTTGCTGCCGGAGTGTTAAGCTCATCCTGGTGGCTCTTGCCCAGCCTGAGTGGGGGTATCACCGGCATTGATGCCCAGGCGGTCAAACAGGTGGTGCAGTTTGTCCCGGCCCATATTTCTTTATCTCCCCTGTACCGTTTCAAGAATGTGGAGACATTCTACTGGGGTATAAGCCTGGTGTTGCTTCTCCTGGCCAGCCTTGTCACCTGGAAATCAAAGCCCGCCTGGGCTCGGAGCCTTACTGTCTGTGGCATTATCCTGTTTCTCATTACTCTGCCTTTATTCCGAGCTATATACATAACCCTTCCGCTGAGCCATTTGCTCTGGCCTTTGCGTTTCAGCAGCTTTGCTGCCCTGGCTATTCTGGCCTCCGGCTTCACTTTGGAACTGGAAGAAAAACGACAAGGATGGCTGCAGTCATCCACTATCACAGCTTGCTTGCTGGTGGTTCTTTTGGCATTCCTGCTGGTAGATTGCCTGTTCTCTTTCCGCCTGCTGGCCCATACCGGAACCAAACCTTTTACAGTTATACAGAGTGGGGAATTTATTAAACGTGATCCAGGATGGAGAGTGGCCACCATTGATTTGAGTCGGCTGGGTTCGGCCCCTTCCTTCACCTTTTCTGAAATGGCGGGGTTAGAGCAGGTCTTTGGCTGGGCTTGGCAGGGTGCGGTTACTTCGCGCAATATAATGCTGCTTAATACCGGCTTGGAGCAGCAGTACTACCCGTTCTTATTTCGCTCCTGTGTAGATATGGGGGCCACTGATCTGGTGGTAAAGGAAGATGTTATTACCGACCTGGAGGCCTTTCGCGAGGCTGCAAAGAGGGCCGGCTACCAACAACGCAACAAGTTCGCCGATATAAGCGTCTGGAGGAGCATTGACCAGCCCTACCTGGTGCAAAAAAACCCCCGCTGCCTGGTAATCGGCAAATATGGAGGAACCATTGCCCTCCAATTTCCCGAGGTGGAAATGGCCTTGTCTTCCCGCATAGATGATTGCTCCCTGGAGGAGCTGGAACAATATTCCATGCTGATTCTCAGCGGCGCTAACTGGCATTCTAAAAAACAGGCGGAAAAGCTGATTAGCGATTATGCAGTCTCCGGCGGTCAGGTTTTTATAGAAATGGCAGGGATGCCCCCCAATGTACTGGCCAAACAGCCGGAATTTCTAGGGGTTTATGGTGAAGCAGTGAGTATCCGGCAGGAAATTGAAGTCCGGGGAGAGGATACCCGGGTGATTTTGCCCCCGCTATGGCAGCAGGAAGGAGAGTGGAAAGCTTATGTTCCTATGGGTCTGGATAAGGTGGAATTGGAGTTTTCCTACTATGGCAACCAGGCTCCGATACTGGGCTATAAATTACTTAAAGGAAAGAAGATATGGTTTCTGGGAGCCAACTTGAGCTATCATGCCTACCAGAGCGGGCAGTCAGAAAGTGCCCGGCTGCTTAAAAAGATTTTTGATTTAAAGACAGAATATGCGGGAGATACCATCATACCCCTGCAGGACTATGAGGCCAGTGAGAAGGGCTATCGCATGTCATACCGGCTGGAGCAGGATGCCGAGGTGATTGTCCCTATTTCGCTATTGGATGGTTTAGTAGTAAAGCTGGATGGGAGAAGAATTGAGGCGGGCAATTATGAAAATCTGCTCAAACTGCATCTGCCAGCCGGGACCCACCGCCTGGAAATAAGCATTGAAAAAACGGCGATATTTAGCTGGGGGAAATACCTGAGCCTGTTTACCATTCTTTTAGTTATAGCTGCTTTGGTAAGGAAAGTAAGGAGTGAGGGGTGAGGGGTAAGGGGTTCAATTTCCTTTCTGCTGCATCTTACTATTCAAGCCCCTGCTAACTCACTTATCATCGGTGGTTGCGGCCCCCGGCCATGGGGGGTAGTTTGGCATAAAGAGTGGGTGATAAAGAGTGAATTCCTGGCTAAAAGTCCTTTTAGGCATTATTTTAATGTTGCTGCTGATATGGCTCTTTCCCCCGGGCAGCTGGCTGGTGCCGGATTTACAGTTGGATGGGCAATTTGCCGATTGGCGCGGGCGAACTTCTCTCTCCGATCCTGCTGGCGATGGACGCAGCGGTAATGATTTGAAGAAGATATCCTGGGCCACCAATGAGAACGATGGGCGCTTGTACTTTATGATCGAGCGCTATCTACCGGAACCCCGCAGCCATAGAATGGAGTCTTGCCTTTTTTTTGATCTCAACAGTAACGGAAAATATGATGATAAGGTAGATAAATATGCCGAGATTTTCTACCGCCCCCAGGGTTTGCAAAGAGGAGATGTGAGCGTATACCTGTATTCCATGGAGGGTGATCTCAAAGGAAAATATACGGGTCGTTGGGGGGAAGGAACTGGCTCTACTACTTCCCGCCTGGAGTTCGCTATTCCTATGGAGGATCTGGAGGCCTACCCCGCTCAGTTCCTGCGTTTTTACCTGGCGGATATCAGCGGTAGGAGTGACCGTCTTCCCGATCAGGGTGATATACAATGGGCTCCTTTCCCCGTAGTATCAAAAAGTCGCCCCACTATTGCTGTATTTTTCTTGCTATGGCTGGCCCTTACCCTCTTTCTTTATCATCACCGGCTCTGGGTGTTTTATTATATTTGGGCAGCGGTGGGATTATGTTGTTTGCTGGTCTTGCTTTTTCATGCTTCTCTGGTGGAGTATCGCCTGGAACAGTATACCAGTCTCATTCTGCATCATACCCTGGATTATCTGGGTATTGTAACCCGTATATTTGATCGTTCTCCCGGAACTTTGCTGGTTCTTATTAAAATAGATTCCAGTTGGACCACCATAGCCATAGATATTGAGAATTCCGGGCTGCTGGAAATCTGCATTATTTTCTCATTGATTATTTTTTATCCAGTTCAGCCCTGGCGTAAAAGAATTCCGGCGGCTCTGGGGGGAGCTTTGGGAATCTACCTGATAAATCTCATTCGGCTATTGCTGGTAATTGTCATAATACATAGCGGAGGTCGGAATATGAGCTTTATTGCTCATACTCTATTTGGCCGCCTGTTTTTCTTCCTGCTGGCGGTGGCTCTTTACTGGCAATTGATTACCCGGCCGTCTTTGGAAAAGATACGGAGGAATGTAAAAAATGATTGAAATATGGCTGGAGAGAATACTGGCATTTGGATTATTCTGGGGTATATGGTTGATGGTACCCTTGCTGGTGGATGTATCTACGGCCATGGTCTATTTCATCAGTTTTCTCAACAACAGGAAGCAGAAAGTGGAGAAAAAGGAAGAACTCTTTTTCTTCCCTTATGTAACCGTGATAATTCCAGTCCATAATTCGGCAGATACCCTGGGCCATTGTTTGGACTCCATAGCCAGGCAAACTTATCCCCGGGAATCCATCCAAGTCATCTGTGTAAATAACGGCAGTGAAGACGAGAGTTTTGATATTTTCCAGCGTTTTCAATACCGGCACCCGGAAATGTCAGTTATGTGGAGTTCGCTGGAACGGGCGGGAAAATCCATTGCGCTTAACGCCGGTGTGTATTCCGGTCATGGCAGCTACATGATGAATGTGGATTCGGATACCTGGCTGGACCCTGATGCCATACTTAATGTGGTCAGGGTCTTTGAAAAGGATCCCAGCCTGGCGGCAGCTACCGGTTCAATCCGGGTGGATAAAAAGCTGGGTGAGGGTAGCAGTTTTATAGACATGATAAATTACTGTGAAGTTATTGAGTATATTGTAGCCTTTGACATTGGTCGCCGTTACCAGGATCTGAAAAACTCTATTTTTACTCTTTCCGGTGCTTTTTCCGTATTCCGCCGGGACATAATTCTCCAGACTTTTCTATATCAGACCCGCACGGTTTCTGAAGATACCGATCTTACCTTCAATATACGCCAGGCCATTGAGGCCGGTGAGGGGCGGATTGGTTTTATTTCCGATGCCATAGCCTATGTGGAACCGATTGAAAATTTGAGTCGCCTCTATTCCCAGCGTCTACGCTGGCAGCGAGGGGAGATGGAAGTTACCGGGCTATATTATGAGAAAATTCCCGGAATTTTTGGGGCCTTGTTCGATTTTGTGGGCAGGATACTGATTTCGGATCATACCCTGGCCTTTTCGCGCCTGGCCTGGACTTTTTTGCTTCCCTTCTTGTTCTTCTTGGGTTATCCCCTGCCTACAATTGTGGTGGCGATGATAGGGATGTATATCTGCTACATTATCCTGGAGAGTTGTACTTTCTATATTGCTTATAAAGGTTCGGCCCCGGAATTCCAGAAAGAATTGCAGAAAATATGGTGGATTATTCTATTTATGCCAATATATCGTTACCTGGTTTACTGGTTTCGCCTGGCCGGGATCATTGCTGCCTTGACCGAAGAAAAGAGCTGGAAGACCCAGAACCCGGTAATGCAACTACAGTCAATACTCCAGGCCTATGCCGGAGAGCTTAAAGAAGAAATTTCCAAAAGAAGGCAGGTGAATTCGTGAAAACATGCAGATTAAGTATAATAATCCCAACTTATAATGAGAGGGATAATGTACTCAGAATTGCTGAACATATTGGTAATACCTTAAAAAACAGCTATGAGATAGTGTTCGTTGATGACAGTAATGATGATACCCCGGAGATACTTCAATATTTGAGCAAATCGGACCCACATTTAAGGTTTGAACACCGGCATAAGGAAAGAGGACTTGGAACCGCTGTTGTTAGAGGATTTGAAATCGCTAGTGGTGATGTTATCGCAGTTATGGACGCAGACCTGCAGCATCCCCCGGAAGTGCTTCTATCCATGCTCAAGGCTATTGAATCAGGGGCAGATATCGTCATTCCCAGCCGTTTTATTCCTGGAGGAAACGATGGAGGTTTAAAGCTGCATCGAAAAATAGTATCTGCAACCGCGAGATATATTGGCAAAGCTTTGATTAAAAAGCTACGCCCCATTAGTGATTCAACCAGTGGGTTTTTTATGTTTCGTAAAGATGTAATAAAAGAAGCTGAATTACAACCTATAGGGTGGAAAATCCTGATTGAGGTACTGGCTCGCGGAAAATATACCAGGGTTATTGAAATTCCCTATCAATTTCAAGCGCGTACGGCTGGTGAATCAAAAATGTCTGCTCAGGAGCAATGGAACTATATTCGGCATCTAATGAGGTTGGTTAAGGATAGCCCTGAAGACAGGCGGTTTTTTTATTTTTCTTTAGTTGGACTATCAGGTGTATTTGTCAATATGTTAATTTACTTTTTTTTAACCATGCTCAATTTAGAGGTTAGAATTGCCGGATTTTGTTCTGCTTTTGTAGCCATGCTGGTAAACTTTGTTCTAAATGATAAGATTACCTGGGCCTATGTAAAAACGAATTCTGTATGGAGTAGGGGAAGCAAATACATTATTACTTCCCTGATAGGAATAGGAATAAATGTTGGGGTTTTGGATTTTTTTTATTACCAATTGCAATTTAATCACCTGCTATCAAACTTAATCGGGATTTCTTGTGCAGTTTTTTGGAATTATACCATTAACAATCTATGGACCTGGTCTACCGCCAAGCATAATAATACTATTATTGAAAGATGGACGGTTCAAAACGGGTGTGAAAGTTCAGTGGAGAAAACGGGGTCTAAATGTCAATACTTTTAATCTCCCGCTCTATTTTGGCCATAATTTTCTCATACAGTTGATTGAAATATTCCCAGCGTATAAATAATAATGCTGCTATCAAGAGGCTAAAAATGGATAATCCAATGCCTAACCACCCCACCCAGGTCATTCCATAATGAAAAACCACTGAATGTTGCCCGGCAGGGAGGTCTAACAGTATAAGGTTTTCTTGGTTTTGAACAAGCAGGGGTTGGCCATCAATTAATGCCTTCCAGCGGGGGGTATAGGTTACAGATACAACAACCCTGGTTGGTTGGGTAGATTTGTATGAAAAATCAAAGCCATCATGTCTCCAGTGATCATTATTTATAGGAAAAGAAAGCGGTATAATACTTTTATTAGGTTTACCCAACTCCATAAGTTGCATGAGCAATGAGTATATTTCCTTGCTATCACATGACTTTTCTGATAACCCGCGGCTCCATTTTACAGATGAATCAAGATGCATTCCCAGGCACATTCCAACAAAATAGACTTTATTTCCTTTTATATTTTTGTAGCCTATAGCTGGTATGTGTTTGCTAGAGTCAACTACTTCCATCCATACTCCGTCCAGGTTTCCCATAGCAGGAAATTCACCGATTGGGTCTGCTTGAAGGAGAAAACTAGTCTTAATAGGGCTGATTTCAGTGGATATTAACTGGGCGTTTTCCGCTATGTTTTCCCAATAGGGAATAATACCAAAAAGTGGCCACACTTCCGTATGGCCCATTTCTACAAATACGGTTTTACCAGTTTCCGCCAGTTGTGACACCAGATCCTGAAAAAAGTTAAAATCCTTAATCTGAGGCTCGCTTAAATATATAAGGCGAAATTTCTTTAAATCCTCCAAGGAATAGTCTTCTAAATAACTGGAAGTACCTTGAACCAACCAGGGGAAGCTTATTACCAATCCGGGCGAACCCTTACCAATAGCAATGGCATTTCGTTCATCCTTCATGAAATATGACGAAGGGGAGGGATTAACAAACAGTGTTTTAATATTATCCGCAGTATATTCTTTAAAACCATAACATAGAAGGCTTTTTTTGATCGTACAGAAATCATTCTGTACGATAGCTGAACGTACATTCCACTGCATTAGGTTCTTTGTTACATAATCACCACAATCTGCTTCAACCGCAATATTATGTAAGCGTATTGCTCTATTGTGGGGGGTACCCTCAATATTCCAGCCACTGGTAATGTGAAAACCTTTAAGCATAGGGAAGTATGTAGTATCCGGCCCACATATCAAAAGCCAGGCAATTCGACTGTTATTAAAGTTCTTGTTATTGGAAGGCAGCAAGTTAATCACCGCTTGGGTATCGGTGAAAGATCCATAGGAGATATTAGCCTGTTTAGGATTTATATCAATTGCAATTATGACAATAATGATAGCGAGTACCAATAACCTGAGTATCCTGTAAAGCCCGGATTGCATTTTTGACCACAGTTCCCATAAGAATACTGTACAAAGTATAGCAGCTAGAATCGCAGCAAAACTTAATACTCTTCCAGGAAGGATATTTTGATAAGAAGGAATCAGTCTAAATAGGGATATATGGTAGCCAAAGGACAAAACGATAGTTACTATTAGTGCAAAAATGAAAGATATAATTAGCTCATTGGTATCAATGCGGAAACTAGTGTTGTCCAAATATAGAACAGCTTGTGTACGGTTCTTTTTTATAAACAAGACAGAGCCAAGGGATAGTAGTAAAATAATAGGACTGAAATAATGAAAAGAGTTCGAGCCGGGATAAAACCAGTCAAAATAAGCGGTGTAGTGGAGCATATTTTCAGGCAGCATATAAGGTAGTGATGGGTTTTCTAGATGGGTAACTCCTGGGACCCACCAAAAGGATGCTAAAGCGGCTCCCAGGCCAATAGATACCGACCAGATTAAAAAGGTTTTTAATTTAGTCCGGCGCAGCACAACCAGCATTAATACCAACACTCCCATAGCTAAACAGGTAATAAAAGCATGCATAGCATGGGAAAGGATAAGACATGCACTAAGCAAAACAATTAGGACTGCCCTGGAAGGACTTCTTTTTTCAATAAAGAGAAGAGTGGCTACTAGCAACCATGGCGATAAGGCAAAGATGGGTCCTTGAGCAATTACGCCTTCTGAGGCCATCGACCTAAGTATAAAAGGTTGCAGAACATAAAGTATTCCCGCCGCTATCCCTATTAAGGAACCCCAATAACGATAACATATATACCATACCCCCATAGCACCTACCAGTAAATAGAAGAATACTGCAAACTTAAAAGTAATCATTATATTGCCAAATAACATTTGTACTGGAGCAAGAAGGAAATAAGAAAGAGGCGGGTAATACTGAACCACTGAAGCCCCGTTGTACCAATAGGGAAACCAGGAAGGCCACTGGAGGCTTTTCAGGCACTTTGCAATATATTCGACTTTAGCCAGGTGTCCCAAGCCATCAACAGTAACTGGATAATAGCTATTGGGTGCCGTCATTAATGGCCAGAGGGCAAAGACCAGGACTAGCGAAAACAACAGAACAGCAATTATGCCCTGGGTGTGAAGTTTCGATCCGAGCCCCCATCTATTTTGTAATTCATCGTCATCAGTAATTCTTTGCGTTTGCTTATGAGCCATAAGAACTATCCATGCTCCTTGAGTTAAATTATCAGCTGAAGGAAAAAATCCGCCAGTATATTTCGCTTATTGGGCAATAATGGCTCCAGAAGTTTTGCCTAAGCGGCTGAATCGGCAGCTACTTGGAGTCGTATAACGAGGCGAAATATACTCCCATTTCTTTAAGCGGTCGTCCTATTAACAAAACAGGCGGCGGGTTCCCATCTCCTGTATCCTTGCGGTGCAGTGTCGAATTTGCCCCTCAGTTTCTTCCCTTGCTTAAAAAAGACTTGAGGATATAATAGCTTTCTTTATAGCGCTCGTGAAAGCTGGGCATATCCCAGTCTTTCCACTGGTAGGACAGAACTTCTCCTTTATAGGCGATTTGGGAATTATCCGGCTTAATACAAAGCAACTGAATGTTAAGACTCGGCGAAGTGGTAGCGCTGAACTCGCCCAGATTTTGACGATGGGGATAGGCCCATACCTGGTGAGTGCTGGGGTCGGTAAAACCCAGCATCATCCAGGGAATGCGGAATTCAATCAGCTTTTCTCCGCAATAATAATCACTCAAACTGTTAAAACCAGGGGAAGCAGGATGGCTGTTCCCATGAAACAGTTTACCTATTTCTATTTCTTCAAACGGAATGGTTTTTTTAGATGCTGGTAAATACAGTTCGCGGCTCAAGCATAATTTCCAGGGCAAGAAAATTCCATTGTTTTCCTGGATTAATGATTGATCAAAGGGAATCATTTTAAGTACCCGTCCATAAAGATAGCTATGCTGGTCATAGGCACTGGCAACCATTAGGTTAGCTTCATCCTGGTCTTTGATGGAAAGCAAGAATTCAGCTCCCTGATCGAAGGAAACAGCGGGTACAGTCAGGAATTTGTTGCCTCCGGGCTGGTTGTCAAAGGCGATTAGAAGTTCTTCTTCATTCCAGTTCCATCCGGTGGGATTTTCTATGGCCAAATATAAATAGGCTTCATCACTGCTGGCCATAAGCTTGAGTTTATCACCGCCGGTAGTTTTCTCTGCTGCATTGATACGCTTCCAATCGGCTACTTTTCCATCCAGGTAAATGCGGGCACTCTTTCCTGGTTCAACCGCTACCAGGCCGAAGTTTTCCTCATTGGTTAAACGATTTAGCCACATAGGGCGTCTTTCAGATGGTATTTCCAGACTCATAGTATTCCAGGTGTGTTTGAACCATTCATCCTGCCAGGAAAAAACAATGCCGCCAGCCAGGTTTGCATTTTTCATGGCCTTAAACATGGAGACAATCATCTGTCCTTGTTCCTTTTCATTGTGCATGCCCTGGTTGCGTTCCAGAGGCCCCCGGTGGGCCATCCCCCTGGAAGATGGTACGCCAAATTCCGCCACCAGGAGCGGTATTCCGGAGTGTTTTTCTTTCAATTCCAAGAGGTAAGCTTCATAAGGGTCTTTTTGCCCGTCCTTATTTAAGTAATCCAGATAATCCTTCTGGTAGCGAAGGCTATCAGGATAGTAGGGGTATATGTGATAGGCGGCAAAATAGCCAGCCTCCCACTTACTGCTGGGAGTGATGTGAAGGGGGTCTACACTGACCAGGTCTTCTTGTTCAAAGGGTTCGTCCGGGTGAGAAAGCGGGTCAGTGGTGACCCAGTTGACAAATGAAAGCGGGTGTTGCCAACCCTGCCTCGTTTCCGCATCGGCCAGTATATCCAGAGACTGAGCCAACCAGGCTTCAAAAGGGCTTGCTTCAGCTGTAGTTGAAAAATACTGACCATTAAATTGTTTTTTATCCGGATGGTTTTGGTTGGTTTTATCCACCATAAATGGATCCCACTCAGAACCCAGCATCCAGGCCATAAGATACGGAGCTACATTAGTGTTATATATGCCGCTGGCTTTTCCCGGTACTCTTGGAATCTCGCCCAGCCCATATACGGCTTTTACCGCCAAGGCGATTTCCCGGTGAAACTTGTCAGTAATCTCAGGCAAGTAGGCATCTTGTTGGCTGATTAGTTCTTCTTCCGGAGACCAGATGCCCTGTATCAGCCAGAGTTTATTACTGGCATCCTTATTGTGGTCAACCAGGGCCTTATAAAAATGCGGCGGCAGAATGGTATAAACCCTTAAGGAATGAATGCCCAAATCGTCCATTCCGGCAAACCAGCGCCGGTAATCATCATAGCTGGGGCTTAATTCCCCGGGGTGATGACCGGCTGTGGTGGCTCCCAGGTTCACGCCGAAACGAAAGCCCTTATCCCATTTCCCATCAATATATAGACAGATATCTTCACCATCCACCCGGCTAAGCATTTTTATCTTATCATCATTCTCATAAACCGTTGCTTGCTTTAAGGGCGAGGAACAGGCTGATAGTGTTAAGATAGTTAAGATAATGAAAGAGGAAAAAAATGCTAGAATTATACGAAAACTTTTCAAAATAACAACCTCCGGAAATTTCTTTAAGCATCGGAAGAAATCGCTTAAGCAGTTTCAACGCACTGTTGCAACGAGGCGGGGGATTAGAACCTGCCGCCTGTTTTGTTAATAGGAACCCAAGCGCTTAAAGAAGCACCCTGCGGGCACCACTGATGTTCGCTTCGCTCACTATTAAGGATGCGGGGGATATATTTTGCCTCGTTATACTTCCAGGAAGGCAAACAACTCTGCTTTAATCCTCTCCAGCTCTTCCGGGGTTCCGGCTTCGCAGCGCACTATAAGCTCCGGTCCGGTATTGGAGGCCCGAACCAGGCCCCAGCCGCCGGGGAAGAGAATCCTGGCCCCATCTATATCTATGACCTCATGGTGATTGCGGTAATGCGAGAGTACCCGCTCGACCACCGCGAATTTCTCGCTATCGCTGCTTTTCACCCGGAGTTCGGGGGTGGCATGGTAGCGGGGTACATCAGCCAAGAGCTCATTCAAGCTCTGCTCACTGTGGGATAAGATACGCAAGAGCCGGGCGGCAGCATAGAGAGCATCATCATAGCCATAGTATTCATCCGCAAAAAACATATGCCCGGACATCTCCCCGGTAAACACTGCTCCTATCTCTTTCATCCTGGCCTTAATAAGGGAATGACCGGTTTTATAAATAATAGGCTTGCCTCCCAAACGATTTATCTCATCTATCAGGGACTGGGAGCATTTGACCTCTACTATGCAATCAGTTCCTGGGTAGCTGGGCAGTATCTCTCGCCAGAAAAGGATCATTAACATATCTCCCCAGATAATATTGCCCTCAGTATCCACTACCCCCAGGCGATCTCCATCTCCGTCAAAACCTATGCCCAGGTCAGCCCGTTCCGCCTTGACTACCTGGATTAAATCCTGGCAGTTCTCAACCTTAACCGGATCCGGATGGTGATTAGGAAAGCTCGGGTCCGAGTCACAGTAAAGCTCGATCACTTCACAGCCCAGTTCCCTGAATAAACGAGGAGCAATAAAACCGGCGGTGCCGTTGCCGCAGTCCACCACCACTTTAAGCTTCCGTTCTCCCAGCTTTATCCTTTTCATAATATCCTGCTGGTAAGCCGGGCTGATATCATAGAAGCTCAGATTCCCTTTATTGGTACTGCTCGTAAAACCTCCGGCTTCAGCCAGCTCAGCTATTTTTAAAATATCCTCTCCATATATGGTGGAATTGCCCAATAGCAGCTTGAAACCATTATCCTCGCCTGGATTATGGCTGGCAGTTATCATCATCCCCGCGTCAATATCCAGGTGACGAGAAGCAAAATAAAACATAGGAGTAATTACCTCTCCTATGTCTACTACATCCAGGCCGGATAGCAAGAGTGTTTCTACTACCAGTTCCCGAAAGCGCGGCGAAGAAAAACGGTTATCGCGGCCCACGATTATCTTATCACGGCCCCGCTCCTGCACATATTTTCCGAAAGCCGCGGCTATTGCCCTCACCGCAACTTCATCCAAATCTGTACCTACCCTGCCTCTGATATCATACATACGAAAAATAGACTGGTTAATCATACTTATCCCTCCATTTATACACTATTTTATACACTATTCGGTTCTTTTCTTTTTTAAGGCATCCAGCAAACTCCTGGGAGGGTTTATACCCCTGCCTATTAACGGTCCGGCCTTTAAGCATCGGAAGAAACTGCAGGAAAGTTGCAACACAGATCTGCAACGGAGTGGGGGATTAGAACCCGCTGCCTGTTTAATAAGAAAAGTGAGGAGTAAGGGGTAAGGGGTGAGGGGTTTAAGTCATCTCCTACTACATCTTAGTATTCAAGCACTTACTAACTCACTCTTCATTAGTGGTTGCGGCCCTCACCCTTCGGGTACTCCTGGTGTTCCACCCTGCGGGTGTCACTATTAAGGTTGTGGCCATAGGGGATTAGTTAATAGGAACCCAACCGCTTAGCACCCTGCGGGCACCACTGATGTTCGCTTCGCTCACTATTATGGATGCAGGGGACATATTTCACCTGGTTATATCCGGCAGGACTTGAGCTCGATAAAGACTGCGTTTTGGATGAATGGAGCTGCCACGACATAACAGGGGTTGTCATCCCGCTGCACCTCTTTTGCTATATGGTTAATATAGTCTTCGCTCCGATAAACTAGCTCAAAGCGCAGTCCCTCGGATTCAACAGCCTGTTTAATGAGATTCAGGTCTTGGTCAGAAGAGAGGTCCGGCTCCTCCAACTGCACTATGGTTCTTATTCCCAAGCCGGCCAGTGTACGCAATTCAGCTGCTTCCGGCTGGCGGCCCAGCAGCAGGTGTTCAGTAATAATATCTACTTTATGCCCGCCGATTGAAGCTGGAATATTATCCCGCTTGAGCCCATAGTAACGGCTGCCCAGAATAGAAGCCACCTGACTACAGTATTCCGGGGAAGGGAAGCCATAGAAGAAGCATACTCCCAAAGTCTTGGGCAAAGCTTGAATATAGCTTGCCGCTGCAGCAGGAGAGATATTTTCATCCAATTCCAGCGCTTCCATATGGGTGATACCAGCCTTTTTAAGTTTATCCATCTCTCCAAGAGCAGGCCGGGGGCCCAAAAAGAGGTTATAGCTTACTCGAAACACTGCTCCTCCTTGCAACTGTTCTGGGAAAGCCTTGCCCATATGCTCTAAATCTCCGCCCCGCAGTAATCCATCCAACAAAAGGTTTTTTTCCGTAATGAGAAATCCATGTACATAGATTTTATGCTGGCTGTTGGCAATATATTGGACCAGTTCCAGCAATCCCTGGTAAGCAGTGCCTTGCTTCCGTACCGGCATAATAGTATATTTCAAGCCCATTTCCTGACAATTTTTCTCTTCGCGTTTTATCCAATTTAGATCCCCGGGATTTTCCGGATCGAGGTCAGCAATAATTTCCTTAAATTGCCCCCTTTGAATTAGATGAAACCACTCTTCATCGGTGGGATAAGGACCCATTATGATGCGGCTGTTCTGATAAAAATATAATTTTCCCCGTTCCAGCCTGGTCTTGTATATGCATTCCTGGGTTTCCTCGTTTTCCGGTTCCTGTCCCATCAAGACCCGTTTAATAAGATCGGCCCGGTGTTTGCCCAGGTAACAGTGAACATAATAGCGTTTATCGCTTGACTCCGCCAACTCCATGGCCCGCTGTATGGAATCCTGATTTTCGCTCACCCAGGGAAGCATCGGCAAGGAGTGTATGGTGATGCCAACTTCTTTTCCGTTATCAATTTCTTGTTCCAATAGTATTTTTTCAAACGGAATCATAGGGCTTAAAAGGGAAATAACCCCATCGTAGCCCTCGGCTTTAAGCTCTCGCAAACGAGGTTTATCAGGATAAGGGCCAAAAGAATAGCGTTCGCCCGGTTCTGATACTGTACCCTGAAGCCGGGCTATTACCGGACTTCCAGTGGTTAATAGGAAGTAAAAAACCACGGCAGCCATCAAGAACAAAATCCCCAGGATTAGATATATAAACGATGTCGGCGGTTTTTCCCGGATCAACACTTTACGGAAAAAGCAGCGAGTAACCCAGGCGGTACTTAAGGCCCACAAGATTATAATGCCGGTCATAGCTATGTTGATAAGGGTTTGAGAAATTCCTTTTTGGACCAGCAGCTCTTCTACGGGGACATTTACCAGAAAAAGAAAGCCCACACCCAGCAAGAAACCCGCCAAACCCATAAACAGCCCGGTTAATACCAGCAGCCTAGTCCTGGACATAGTCTCCCCTCCAATAGTAATCATCCTATAACGAGGTGAAATATATCCCCCGCATCCATAATAGTGAGCGAAGCGAACATCAGTGGTGCCCGCAGGGTGCTAAGCGGTCGCCTATTAACAAAACAGGTGGCGGGTTCTAATCCCCCACCTCGTTGCAGCGCTGTGTTGCAACTGCTCCGCAGTTTCTTCCGATGCTTTAAAGGTTTTATGCAGGATTCAGGCTATTATTCCGCAGGCAATTAGTTATTTCTACCAGTAATGATAGCAAGTAGTAGTATTATTGGTCAAATGAAACCTTAATTCTATACAAAAAGTTATTAATTTTCATTAGCTTGTATAACGAGATGAAATATGTTCCTCGCTTCTTTAAATAGCCGGGTTCCTATAACAAAACAGGCGGCGGGTTCTAATCCCCCACCTCGTTGCAGCAGTGTGTTGCAACTGCTCTGCAGTTTCTTCCGATGCTTAAAATCCAATACCTTGCTATAGTGCCTGACAGCATATAGCTTTGATATTAATAGTACAATCTTTTAAGTAAAAAGGAATACAAGTATATTTATGGAATAACGATATTATAATGAGGTGAAATATATTCTCCGCATCCATAATAGTGAGGGAAGCGAACATCAGTGGTGCCCGCAGGGTGCTAAGCGTTCACCTATAACAAAACAGGTGGCGGGTTCTAATCCCCCACCTCGTTGTAGCGGTGTGTTGAAACTGCTCCGCAGTTTCTTTCGATGGTTTAAAGCAAAGGAGGGTTAGAAATGAGATTTTACCATAGTTTGAGGTTTAGATTGTTAATAGGGATACTACTGCTTTGTTTCCTGGCCTCGATTGGCCAAAGCCTGGTTTCTTTTTGGAGTGGGAAAAATGTTCTAACTAGTGAAATAACCGGTAAGTGCCAGCAAATAGCGGAATCAACCTGCCAGGTAATCGATACCTATTTTGCCGGCAAGCTGGAAAAGCTCGATACCCTTAGCAAAATCAGTCTGGTAAAAAATATGCAGGAAGAGGAGATTATACCGACTTTAGCTGGAATTATGACAGCTGAGTATGACAATATCTATGTTATATGGCCGGATGGTTCCACCGTTACTGACAAAGGGGAAAGACCACAACTGGCTGACCGGGATTACTTTAAACTGGCTATAAAGGGTCAAGCTAATATTGGCACACCAATTTTTTCCAAAACTACCGGCAACATGGTGGCACCGATTGCAATGCCCATTTTCCAGGGGCAGCAAATAGTGGGGGTCTTGGGAGCAACCTTAAAAATTCAAGAATTAATTGATGTGGTCAACCAGGTTAAGATAGGCGACACCGGTTATGCCTATTTGATTGACCGGGAGGGAATTTTTGTAGCCCATCCCCAAAGCGAGTTTATTCTGGAGAGCAACCAGTTCGAGTTAGGAGAAGAACTGGCTGCCATAGGCCAGAAAATGATTGCCGGGGAGTCCGGGATAGTAAATTATAAATATGAAGGAATGGAAAAATATATGGCCTATGCTCCGGTTAAGAGCACCGGATGGGCTTTGGGTGTAACTGTACCCGTAAAAGAAGTAAATCAGCCTTTGAACGATATGATGCAAAAAATTATTCTGATTACTGTAGCAACTCTAGCTCTGGCTTTCTTGATAATCTGGTTTTTAAGCGGGAGCTTTACCCACCCGGTTCTGGCCATGGTGGGTATTACCGAACGGCTATCGCAAAGGGATTTAACCCAGGAGATAAAAAGCAATGATTCCACGGAAATCGGTCTGCTGATGAATTCCCTGGGGGAAATGAATGATAATCTCCATCAAGTTCTGGGGCAGATGGCTGCCAGTGCGGAAAGACTGGCAGGGCTGGCGGACGGCCTTTTCAGCGGTGCCGAGCAGAGCGGTAAGGCTTCCGAGCAGGTGCATGCTAGCGCTGAGGAAGTAGCGCGGGCCGCGGCTACCCAGGCGGAAGACGCCCAGAAAACCAGTGTGTTAAGCCGGCAAGTGGGAATGGCCATGCAAAATGTAAGCCAGGCCACGGAGGATATGTCGCAACAATCTATACATTTTAAAGACATAGTAGCCCAGGCTACTGGCTTGATGTTGCAGCAAAAGGAGAAGATGGATCAGACCGTGGAAAGCACGGTTAATGTCTCCGAGGTGATAATGGACTTGGACAACAAAACCCAGGAAATTGGGGAGATTATAAGTGTTATTACCAATATAGCCGGGCAAACCAACCTTCTCGCACTTAATGCGGCTATAGAAGCTGCCCGGGCAGGAGAATCTGGCCGAGGTTTTGCCGTAGTAGCGGAAGAAGTCCGGAAACTAGCCGAGGAGACCGGTAGTGCTACCCTGAATATTGGCAACATCATAAGCGAAGTACAGGCAGGAGTAGAACGAGTAGTAGCAGAAGTCCAAAAGGTAGAGAAGCAAGTCAGGGAGCAAGGAAGTTCTCTGGGAGAAAGTGTGGGAGCCTTTAGAGAAATAGAAAACGGAGCCGGGAAGATGGATAACTCTATTCAGGATATATCGGCTACTTTTGAGGAAATTGTAGCCTCGGCTGATGAGATTATACAGGCTATAGAAAACATTTCTGCCGTAACCCAGGAGTCGGCAGCATCGGCTGAAGAAGTAACTGCCATAAGCCAGAACCAGTTGGCGGCAGCCCAGAATATAGTACAGGTTAGCCAGGAACTGGAGACCCTGGCCGCAGAATTAAAAAAGGTTACCGGTACTTTCATACTCAGGTAGGGAACGACCCCTGAATCAGGTATGACAGGGGACGGGGTTGTTGACACATTCGCTAGCGATTGTGTCAACAACCCCGTCCCCTTTTATCTGCTTTTATCTGTTCTTGATACAAGCGCTACCCCGTCTCCTTTCTTCTGCGGGTTTTTTTAGATAGTTTCTATTAAAAAAGGAATTATTGAGCACTCTGTCGAATAAAGCTGTAATTTTAAAGAGAGGAAAATCAGAAGTCGATATTTTAATATAGCTGTCTATTATATAGAGAAAGACAAAAAGCGGGGGAAAGAATAATTTAAAAAGGGGTGAGAGAAAAAGTTTTATAGAAAGATAAAAAGGGGTGGGGGAATTGAAATTTACGCAAAGTCTGAAATTCAACTTTCTGCTTTGGATCCTGGGAGCTTTTTTTCTAGCCTCTATCGGACAAAGCCTGGTTTCCTACTGGAGCGGAAAGGATATATTGATCCAGCAGATCCAGGAAAATTGTACCCAAATAGCTGATGCTACGGGTGATGAAATAGATGCCTGGATAGCGGGGAAATTCAGCGAAATGAGTACCCTGGCCAAGCTGGATGAGGTGCGGAACCTGGACGCAGAGCGTTTACCCGCTCTCTTGAGCGGCTTGATGTCGGCTGACCATGATAATCTCTATGTGGTCTGGCCGGATGGTACGGTAGTAGGTGATACAGGTCTCCAGGACTTCAAGCTGGATGAGCGCAACTATTTCAAACTGGCCATGGCGGGAAAGGCCAATATCGATACCCCGGTAATATCCAAGGCTACCGGTAATCTGGTGGCTCCCATTGCCGTTCCCATTTACCAGGGAGACAAGGTAGTGGGGGTTCTGGGTGCAACCATCAAGGCAGAGAAGATAACAGAGATTACTTCCGATGTAAAGGTGGGAGAAACCGGCTATGCCTATTTGATAAACCAGGATACAACTTTTGTGGCTCATCCCAAGAAAGACTATATACTGCAAAAGAAGCTCTCCGATGATGCCGAGGGAATGGAGGATGTAATCAAGCGGATGACCGCTCTGGAGACGGGAATAGCTGAATATGAATACGATGGTGAAGTCAAGTATATGGCCTATGATCCGGTACATTTAGCCGGGTGGTCCCTGGCGGTTACGGTTCCGGTCTCTGAGGTCACCCAGCCTCTGGACGCCATGCTGCACAAGATGATTATGGTAACAATAGTTACCTTGCTGTTGTTGAGCATTATTATCTGGTTTGTTACTGGCCGCTTGACCAAACCCATACTGGGGATGGTGGATATTACCACGCGCCTATCCCAGAGGGATCTGACTCAAGAAATTGAGAGCAGGAATCGTTCGGAGATAGGGCTTTTGATGAACTCGCTGCGGGATATGAATGAGAATCTGAACACAGTACTCAAGCAAATGGCGGGTAGCTCGGAGCGCCTGGCCAGTGTATCCGAGGATCTGATGCAAACAGCTCGGCAAACGGGGCAGGCTTCGGAACAGGTCAGCGCCAGTGCCGAAGAGGTAGCCCGAGCAGCCACGGCTGAGGCCGAGGACGCCCAAAAGACCAGTGAACTGGTACAGCAGGTGGGGATGGCTATGCAGAATGTGGGAAGCACTACCGAGGCCATTTCCAGCCAATCTCTCAACTTCAAGAGTATTGTGGGACGGGTTACGGGCTTGATGTTGCGCCAAAAGGATGAAATGGCTCTTACCGTTAACAGCACTGTAAATGTAGCCGGGGTAATTGAGGAACTGAGCAATAAAACTCAGGAAATCGGGGAAATAATTAATGTAATAAACAATATTGCCGGTCAGACTAATTTACTGGCCCTTAATGCTGCTATTGAGGCGGCCCGGGCTGGTGAAGCCGGGCGTGGCTTTGCCGTAGTGGCAGAGGAAGTGCGCAAGCTGGCGGAGGAGACCGGCAGCGCCACTTTGAATATAGCGACCATCATAAACGAGGTTCAGGCCGGGGTGGAACGGGCAGTAACTGAAGTTGACAAGGTGGAGAAGCAAGTACGGGAACAGGGAGTATCACTGGGAGAAAGTGTGGATTCTTTCCGGGAAATTGAGCAGGGAGCAGTAGAAATAGACAACGCAATTCAGGATATATCCGCTACTTTTGAAGAACTCCTAGCTTCAGCCGATGAAATGACTCAGGCCATTGAGAATATCTCGGCTGCTACTGAGGAATCAGCGGCATCTGCTGAAGAAGTCACCGCCATCAGCCAGAATCAGCTAGCTGCCGTACAAAATATTGTCGCTGTCAGCCAGGAATTGGACAAACTGGCCGTAGAACTTAAAAAAGTTACCGATACGTTTAAACTGAAATAAAGGGTATATCGCGGGGACGGTTTGTCCCCGCTCACCACTCGAACCAATCTCAAAAAAAAGTCCACCGTATGGTGAACTATTTTATTCAAGGAGGTAGTTAATCCATAGGGCCTCCTTCCCAGTATTGCCTGATTTTGCGGAGAGCATATCCCCCGAAAAAAAGTCCATTTAAAAAGGCAATGGGAATAGCCATAGCTCCAAACCAGTGAAATTTTTGCCGCATATCTTCTTTTCCATCGCTTGTTCTATATCTAGTCACATCTATCCCTCCTTTAAGAATATTTTGAGCGAAAGAGCTGAGAATTATTTAGGTTATTATTCTCATCTCTTGCTCATCAAGGAAGGAAATACTTTGAACCCCAAAAGATATAGAAGAGTACCGCCAATCAGCAAAATTAATAAAAGACTTATAATTTTCACAAACATTTTCATCACCTTAAAATAATTTGTGATGAAACAGAAAAATTTATTCAATTCGATTTGCTGGCGGAGCACTTAAGCTAGAGGTTCTTTTTAAGTTCCTTTATCTGTCTTTCTGAAAGCACATTCTTAACCACAAGGGCAGAATTTTTCGAAAGGTCGAGCTCATAAGGAGTAAGCAATCTCCAGTTCCGGTCATAGAGCACTCTTACTACGGGTTGGGCTGGAGTCTTGCGGTTGATGTCGATTACCGCACCAAGTTCACCGGTATTGAGTTCTAGTAGGCATCCCAGAGGGTATACTGCAATATTATTTAGAAAAGCCTTAACACATTGCGGATCTAGAAAAAGGCCCGTCATTCGTTTAAGGATACTTATAGCCTGGGTAACCGAATAGGCCGGACGATAAGGCCGGTCAGCTACCAGGGCATCATAGACATCAGCTACAGCTACTATCCGAGCATATTCGTGTATCTCTTCACCGGATAGTTGACGAGGATATCCCTGGCCATCCCAGCGCTCATGATGTTGAAAGGCGATGTGAGCAGAAAGAAGGGAAAGCCCACTATGTTGCCTGAGAATGTCAAACCCGGCCTTAGAATGTTGTTTAATTTCGGTAAACTCTTCCGGGCTCAGGTCATCGGGTTTATTGAGAATATTTTTGTCTATCTTTATTTTGCCTATATCATGAAGCAAGGCGCCTACACCCAATTCCTTGAGCTGGCTTCGTTCATAATTCAGACTAACGCCACTCATTATCGAAAGAACACCTACATTTACCGAATGAGCATAAGTATAATCATCAAATGAACGAATATCGGTTAAACTGACCAGGGTATTGGGGTTAGCTATTATTTCGTCAATTATTTCGTCTACGGTGTTTTTTACAGCATGCAAATTAAGTTGGTGTTTCTTTTCCAGCAAATTAAAGCTTTCCTTGAGAGTTCTTATTGCTTTTAAACGAGTCTTTTCAGAAATTATATCGCTTACGGCATCTGATTCATCAAAAAGCTCATCTCGTATATAAACTGACATAACTCCTGCCTTTTGCAAGCCATGGATATATTTCTCGTTGAGTTCTACTCCAGCGTGTAAAAGCACCCTTTCTTCACTGTTAAATATGGCTCGTGCTACTATCATTCCCGGATCCAATTCATATATAGAAACCCTGCGCATAAAAATTCACCTGTTTTAATAATTTACCTTGTAAGGAGCATACCAGTGCCTGTAAGTAGAAGTTCGTAAGCTGCATCTGGGAAATAAAATAAAAGTCAGATTTATGTAAATATATCATATATGCAGCTAAACCGGGTATTGGATAATTCGACTTTTTTAAAAGACTTCCTGCTCATATCCTAAATATTAAACAATTATTATAGTTTGCCAGAATGCGGTATTTAAGTAAAGCTCAATTTTTACCCACTATCGGGCATTTATTCTTATTTGCGATGAAGAGAGTAAAATGATAAATTACTAGTAAAAGCAAAACAGAGGAGAAACATGAAAAAGAAAAGACAAGTAGCTTTTCCCAGGGCCATATTAAAAAACTTGGCAGATGAGATAAAAAAAATGGCAGGCAGTAATGAAGGACGGCTCTTTATTCTGGAAATGGTCGAAGAAATCCCTTACGATATTCGCGCTCAGGTTATTGAAGGCTTGTCAGCTTTTTATGAAGATGAGATAGTGGAATTCTTTCAGCTGTTAAAAGCGGAATACGGTAGTGAAATGGAATCTCTATGTGCTCGAGCTTTAGAAAAATTCAGCATGGCTGGCCTGGACATTAGTTCACCTATATTTTTCCAAGGATCCTTATTAAAAGCTTACGCCACTTGCAGCCGCCATACCGGAAGGCTGAGCCTTGATATTGCCTGGAAAGCTTCTGGAAAAGGGGTTCATGTTGAGTCTTTTTACCTGACCTTTAATGCGGATGGCTTACACAGTTTTTTCCTGGTGGAAAATATGCCCCTGGCCCAGTTTGAGCATGACCGCCAGGTTTTGGGAGAGATGGTGGAATTAAGTTTTGACGAGGCTTCTCTCTTAATCTCGCAGGCCTTTGCTTTAAATCTTCGTCATATGAGTCGACCTTCGGTTGGTAGATTCTTATACCAAAAATACTTGAGTCATAGCACCACAATCAGTGAAATTCAGGAAAGAGAACTTTTGCATAGAATATCCCCCCGGCTCACACCACGACAACTGGTAAACAGCTTCTTTTATGCTTTGAAATATCAAGATTTAAGCTATATTCTATCCTTGATAAGTACCAGCCATACCCCTCAAGCTTTACAGCAATTTGATGGTTTTTTAAAGCTGGGGAAAACACTATTGGAAGGGCAGGTTGAGGAGGTTTACGCTTCCGGCAAACATGCCAGAGTAATCGCTTCTTCTCTTGGTCTAAAGGATCATGAACTAGAGCAGCATTCCTATTGTTTTTATTTAGTAAAAGTAGAATCAGGCCACTGGTCTATTGTAGATATTCAAAGCTTGCCGTCTCAGGCAAAAACCAGGACCAACCTTACCAATCCCCTCGAAGCCAATGTCTTTTGCCGGGTATACGAAATAACGGACATGGACGAGTTTTTCCTGGTTCTCGACAAAATAGACAACATAAGGGAGATGGAAGAGCTTCCTTATGGCATTCATATGCGACTAACCTGTTTTGAAGACAATTTTAACCATGGGGTATCTTTTTTTACCGGGGTAATTGCAGACATGATAATTAATGGTGATGAGTTTGTCGTCATATCCCGCGAACAATCAACTGTAGCGGAAATCCATAAGCTCTTTATTTCTCTCTCGGGCATTCCGGTTATTTATCGCGGAGAGTATGAAGTCAGCCTCTTAAAAGCTTACCGCTATCTGGGTGGTAATTATGTTTACTTTGAAGATGTTTTAGTTGATCAAGAGGGTGAACAGGTATTTGATGACGGTATGCGTTTCATCAGTGCTCGCTACCTGGTAAAGGATTACAAGAAGGTTTGGCAGAGAATGGGAGAATTATCTCTGGTAGAAATTGAGACAACGGTTGATTACCGGGTTTATTACCAGTTGGAAGATCGAAACGGTGCCCCGGCGTTTTTCGCTGAGTATATTTTGGGTCCAAACTGGTTAAGCATTTCTGCGTTTGGTGAGCTTGATCTCAACCAAGCCCGGCAAAGCTTAGAAAAAGAGATTTATGAATACCTGGAGTATGATGGTATGGAACTGAAAACAGAAGGTTTCTTCGACATCTTGAGCAGTGAGATTAGCAGGGAAAATCCCGGCTTAGAAAAGGCCTTGAAAGAAATGTACCTTAATAAGTGGTATAATTCCCATCTATCTACCTTAAGTGGAATGAGTCCATCTGAAGCTTCTCAGAGCGAAGAGGGCAAAAGATTACTGTGGACCATGTTCAAGAAAATAGGACAGCGAGAGAAGAAAGGCCTGGTGCCTGGCCAACAAAAAAGAATTAACCTGAAGGAATATATGCGCAAAGTTGAGCAAGGGAAAGAAGGGAAAATTTAAACAGCATATTGACAGCATCTAATACTTTCAATATACTTTTAAGCATCGGGAGAAACTGCGGAGCAGTTTCAACATACCGCTGCAACCAGGCGGGGGATTAGAACCCGCCGCCTGTTTTCTAAATTAGAACCCGACCGCTTAAAGAAGCACCCTGCGGGCACAACTGATGTTCGCTTCGCTCACTATTAAGGATGCGGGGGACATATTTGCCTCGTTATAGATAATTAAATATTTGCAAATAGGCAATGAAGGGAACGGACATATGAAATCACTTGATGAAAGAGAGCCGGGCAAGGTGAGAGCCGGTACAAAATTTCATGTGGTGCTCATCCCGGAGTCGCTATCTGAAAGGCCATGAGCTCAGTAGGTGTTGCCGGATAAAGGTGTCCGTTAAAAACCTGGCATTATTAGGATTAATATGCTGCAAGAGGCCACATCCCCCGATGTGGCAAGCAGGGTGGTACCGCGGGAAGCTCCCTCTCGTCCCTGGTGGGGAAGAGAGGGTATTTTTGTATTCTTTTTTAAATCTGACTAACCCCCCCATGGCGCGGGGGCATTGTTTTTATCTTTTGTAATCTTTGACTCTACTGCAAAAACCCCTTTTTATTGCATAGGGTTGCATAAATATGCAAAGCGAGCGTTGGCAAAGCATGGATGCTTCACCCTTCGGGTACCCCTTGAGCCGCGAGACGAGCCGTTGGTGTTGCCCATGCGTAGCGCCCTGTCGGGCACAACTGATGCTCCCTGCGGTCGCTATTAAGGACGCTGGAGCGGAATATTTATGCAAGCAAATGCAAAATTATTATTTTTTGCAGCGGAATCAATCTTTAAATAAAAATAAATAGGAGTGTTGGTGATGGGATTAAAGATTTACCTCGATGGAAAGTTTGTGGATGAGGAGGAGGCCAAGGTATCGGTTTTTGACCACGGTTTTCTTTATGGTGACGGCGTATTTGAAGGAATCAGGGCCTATCATAACAGTGTATTCCGCTTAAAGGATCATGTTGATCGCCTTTATGATTCAGCCAAAGCCGTAAATATGGAGATTCCGGTGAACAAGGAACAAATGTCGGAAATAATCCTAGAAAGCTGCCGCCAAAACGACTTAAAGGATGCTTATATCCGGGTGGTTGTTTCCCGGGGCAAAGGCGACCTGGGTCTTGATCCCCGTAAGTGCTCGGTCCCCACGGTCGTATGTATTGCGTCTTCGATAAGCATCTATCCGGAGGAGATGTATGAGAAGGGTCTGGATGTCATTACCGTACCTACCCGCCGGAATGGCCCGGAAGGGGTTAATCCGCGTATCAAATCACTAAATTATCTTAATAATATTATGGCCAAAATAGAAGCCAATATGGCGGGTGTGCCTGAGGCCATTCTGCTTAACCAGGAAGGCTATGTAGCTGAATGTACTGGAGATAATATTTTTATGGTAAAAAACGGGATACTTAAAACCCCGGCCATTCATCTGGGCCTCTTGGAAGGAGTAACCCGCAACGAAGTAATTGCTATAGCCCGAAAAGAAGGTATTGATGTGCAGGAAACCACCTTTACCCGCTATGACCTTTTTGTAGCGGATGAGGTATTTTTGACCGGTACGGCTGCGGAGTTGATTCCCGTAGTAAAAGTAGATGACAGAGTAATAGCTGATGGTAAACCGGGACCGATATTCCATAAACTACTGCAGCAGTTTAGAGAAATCGTTAAAGAACCTGAAGCCTTGATCTTTAAATAAGCATGATACGGTTCGGGGTTGTTTCATAAATAAGTTTCTGCCGGCCCTGAATTTTATTCACTGATGTAATGGCAAACTACTTTTTATGGCATAAGGATTGCAAAATACTAATAGTTTCTTTGCAGTATAATAATTTACTGCACTATCACCAGTTTTATGTAAGCCTTTTGAGGAGGATTAAAGCATGAAAAGCGACAAGGTGAAAAAAGGTCTGGAAAAAGCACCCCATCGTTCACTTTTCAAAGCTCTGGGCTTGACTGACGAGGAGATAGATCGTCCCCTTGTAGGCATAGTCAATTCCCGGAATGAAATAGTACCCGGCCATATTAACCTGGATAAGATTGCGGAGGCGGTAAAAGCCGGTGTGCGTATAGCCGGGGGAACTCCGTTCGAGTTTCAGACCATTGGAGTTTGCGATGGTATTGCCATGAATCATATAGGGATGAAGTATTCCCTGGGCAGCCGGGAATTGATTGCTGATAGTGTGGAAGTAATGGCAACGGCGCACGCTTTTGATGCTCTGGTGTTTATCCCTAATTGCGATAAGATTGTTCCTGGTATGTTAATGGCGGCAGCCCGTTTAAATTTGCCCTCCGTTTTTGTTAGCGGCGGTCCCATGTTGGCAGGTACTATTAAAGGTAAAAAGCTAAGCCTAACCCAGCTTTTTGAGGGAGTAGGAGCAGTTGCCGCCGGACGCATGAGCCTGGAGGAACTCCAGGTAATGGAAGAATACGGCTGCCCCACCTGTGGCTCTTGTTCCGGCATGTTTACGGCCAATTCCATGAATTGTCTTACGGAAGCTCTGGGTATGGGTCTGCCGGGTAATGGAACTATACCGGCGGTATTTTCTGAGCGCATCCGGCTGGCCAAGCAAGCCGGTATGAAAGTAATGGAGCTCTGGGAAAAGAATATATGCCCCCTGGATATCATGACCCCGGAAGCGTTTCAGAACGCGATTCGTTTGGATATGGCCATAGGATGTTCCACTAATTCCGTATTGCACCTGCTGGCTATAGCAGCGGAAAGCGGGGTAAAGATAGATCTGGAGATGTTTAACCAATTGAGTGCAACTACCCCGCACCTCTGCAAGCTTAGCCCGGCCGGGGAGCATCATGTGGAGGATTTTTACCAGGCGGGTGGAATACAAGCCCTATTTAATGAGTTGGATAAAAAAGATTTGATAAACCGGGAATGTATTAGCGTAACCGGCCGCAGTATGGGCGAAAATTTTGCGAATTCACCAGTCCGTGATTATTCGGTAATTCGTCCCCTGCATGAGCCCTACAGTGAAAGCGGAGGACTGGCTATACTCTTCGGCAACCTGGCCCCGGAAGGAGCCGTAGTAAAGAAGGGGGCAGTAGCCCCGGAAATGATGGAGCACGAAGGGCCGGCCCGGGTATTTAACAGCGAGGAAGAAGCGGTGGAAGCCATACTGGACAACCGGATCAAAGCCGGTGATGTAATAGTTATCCGCTATGAAGGACCACAAGGGGGACCGGGGATGAGGGAAATGCTGACCCCAACCTCGGCTATAGCTGGAATGGGTTTGGATAAGGAAGTGGCCCTTATTACTGATGGCCGCTTTTCTGGAGCTACCCGGGGAGCTTCCATTGGCCATGTATCACCTGAAGCTGCTGCTGGAGGCTTGATAGCCCTGGTAGAGGAAGGAGACCTTATTCGAATAAATATTCCGGCCTGCCGGCTGGAACTCCTGGTAGATGAGAGAACTCTCGGGGAGAGGAAGCTACTCTGGAAAGTACCGGAGCCCCGAATAAAAACTGGATATATGAGGCGATATGCCAGGATGGTACAATCAGCCAGTACCGGGGCCGTATTTAAAAACTAACCCATTATAATTGGTAATAATAGCGGGCCATCGAAAGCCCGCTATTGTTTTATCCGATGACTAACTCGCTCTAAGACTCCCGCCTCTATAGTCGGGAGTAATAGCGACAAAGTTTCTGGATAAGTGCGACTAAGCTTCAGATGGAGTTAAAACTCCACCTGAAGCAAGTCTTACTTTATAGAAAATAAAGCGGAGGTGAGCTAGGTGAAATTAAAAGGAGCCGAGATTTTACTGCAGTGTTTGCAAAAGGAAGGAGTGGATACCGTATTTGGTTACCCGGGTGGAGCGGTCTTACCCATTTATGATGCCCTGTATAAATCAGAGATCAGGCACATCCTTTCCCGACATGAACAAGGAGCCGCCCATGCTGCTGATGGTTATGCCCGGGCAACTGGCCGGGTAGGTGTTTGCATAGCAACCTCAGGTCCGGGAGCAACCAATCTGGTTACCGGAATAGCTACTGCCTACATGGATTCGATCCCCCTGGTTTGTTTTACCGGACAGGTTGGAACCTCTTTAATCGGTAGAGATGCCTTTCAGGAGGCGGATATAACCGGTATAACCCTTCCTATAACGAAACATAATTACCTGGTGGAGAAGACGGAGGATCTAGCTCGGATAGTGAAGGAAGCCTTTTATATTGCCCGTACCAACCGGCCCGGTCCGGTGGTGGTTGACCTGCCTAAAGATGTAATGGAAAAGGAAATAGATTTTGAGTACCCGGAAGAAGCCATTAACATAAGGGGTTATCGCGTAGTAAAGGGATACAATTCCAACCAGGTGATTACCGCCGTAGACTATATTCAAAAAGCCCGCCGCCCGGTAATCTATGCTGGCGGAGGAGTTATTTCTTCGAATGCGGCGGAAGAGCTGAGAGAACTGGCGGAGAAAAGGAAAATACCGGTTACCACTACCTTAATGGGGATGGGGGGATTTCTCGGCAACAGCTATCTCTCTCTGGGGATGTTGGGCATGCACGGAACCCGTTACGCTAATTATGCCATTGGTGAGTGTGACCTGCTTATAGCGGTAGGGGTGCGCTTCGATGACCGGGTTACCGGTAAGATTGATACCTTTGCCCCCCATGCGCGGGTGATTCATATTGACATAGATGCTGCCGAAATTGGGAAAAATGTGGAGGTGGAAGTCCCCATCGTAGGGCAGGTCAAGGAAGTGCTGGCGGCTATAAACCAGCGGCTGGAAGCAATCGAATCGGAGGAATTAAACGAATGGCATGAAACCATCCACCGCTGGAAAGAGGAATATCCCTTACGCTATGGGGATTCCTCTGAAGGAAGGATAATGCCCCAGCATGTAATCGAAGAAGTCTATTCTCTAACCCAGGGGGAGGCCATTATCTGTACCGAGGTAGGGCAGAACCAGATGTGGGCCGCCCAGTATTATCACTATAAGCATCCCCGCAGTTTTTTAAGTTCCGGGGGATTGGGTACCATGGGTTATGGATTCCCGGCCGCCATCGGCGCCAAAATTGCCTGTCCCGAGCTGCCGGTTGTAGATATCGCTGGTGATGGTAGCATTCAAATGAATATACAAGAATTAGGTACCGCAGTACAATACCGGCTTCCTATTATTATCTGTATTTTGAACAATCATTTCCTGGGTATGGTTAGACAGTGGCAGGGTTTATTTTATGGAGGGCGTTATTCCTATACTGATATGAGCCATCAACCGGACTTTGTAAAAATAGCTGAAGCTTACGGGGCCATAGGCCGGCGTATCAAAGAAGCGTCCCAGGTTAGGGAAGCCCTGGAGGAAGCCCTTAAAGTTAAGGATCGCCCGGTGGTTCTGGATTTCTGGGTAGAGAGAGAAGCTGATGTCTATCCCATGGTACCACCAGGTGGATCCCTTATGAATATGCTGGGGGGGGATTAATCATGAAGAAACATACCTTGGCGGTTACCGTAGAAAATCGTCCTGGGGTCCTAACCCGGGTCACCACCATGTTCCGCCGGAGAGGCTACAACATTGAGAGCCTGGCGGTGGGGGCTACAGAAAACCCAGCGATTTCCCGCATTACCATAGAAGTCACCGGAGATGACAGGATAATCGAACAAGTAACCAAGCAGTTGTATAAACTTATCGAAGTAATTAAAATAAACGATCTTACCGATGCCCGATCAGTTGACCGCGAACTGGTTTTAATCAAAGTTAAAGCCGACAACAGTGTCCGGGCTGAGATTGTACAGATAGTGGATATATTTCGAGCACGTATAGTAGACATTGGTCGGGATTCATTGATAATAGAAGTCACCGGAGATTCCAGAAAAATTGAAGCTATAGAGGATTCCCTCCGCGCTTTCGGTATAATCGAAATGGTGCGAACCGGCAAGATCGCCATGATTCGCGGAGGCAAGTAATTAAAAATTTATTCCACTGCAAAAAACCTTTTGATTCAGAAGGGTTGCATAAATATACAAAGCGAGCGTTGGCGAAGCATGGGATGCAACACCCGGCGAAGGCGAGCAGGCGAAAGGGGGCGAGCGACAGGATGTCGCGAGAGCGCTGCTGACCAGGACGGGAGATTAGCGCGGTACCCCTTGAGCTGCGAGACAAGCCGCAGGTGTTGCCCATGCGAAGACTGCGAGCGGTATATTTATACAAACCAATGAATATTATTAACTTTTTGCAGCAAAATCAAAATTTAAAGGAGGTTATATTAATGGCTAGAATGTTTTATGATGCAGATGCCAATCTGGAGAATCTGAAGGGAAAGACCATAGCAGTTATGGGATTTGGTTCCCAGGGACACGCCCAGGCCCAGAACCTTAAAGAGAGTGGACTTAATGTCATAGTGGGCCTTAGGAAACCTTTTGACGAAGCCAGCGAAAAAGAATGGAATGCCGTAATCGCCGCCGGAATAACCCCGATGAGTGTGGCGGAAGCGGCGGAAGCTGCGGATGTAATCCAGATACTGCTCCCGGATGAAGTGCAGGCCCGGGTCTATAATGCGGAAATCAAGCCTTACCTTAAAGCAGGAAATGCCCTGGGCTTTTCCCACGGATTTAATATTCACTTTGGACAGATTGTACCCCCGGCTTTTGTGGATGTATTTATGGTAGCCCCCAAAAGCCCCGGGCACCTGGTACGCCGTATGTATGTAAAAGGGGCCGGAGTTCCCGGACTGGTAGCAGTGCAGCAGGATTATAGCGGAAAAGCAAAAGACCTGGCTCTGGCCTATGCTTGCGGCATTGGCTGTACCCGAGCCGGAGTAATTGAAACCAGTTTCCAGGAAGAAACCGAGACCGATCTGTTTGGTGAACAATGCGTTCTCTGCGGCGGGGTAACTGAACTGGTAAAAGCCGGATTTGAGACCCTGGTGGAAGCGGGTTACCAACCGGAAATTGCCTATTTTGAGTGCATGCACGAGCTTAAGCTTATTGTGGATTTGATGTATGAAGGCGGTATGAGCTATATGCGTTATTCCATCAGCGATACCGCTGAGTGGGGGGATTATACCAAGGGACCGGAAATTATCGGGGAAGAAGCAAGATACGCCATGTATGAAGCCTTACAGGACATTCAGGATGGCAGTTTTGCCAAGGGTTGGCTGCTGGAGAACATGGTGGGTCGTCCTCGTTTCAATGCCCTGAAAAGACAAAACCGGGAACACTTGATTGAAGAAGTCGGAGCCGAGCTGCGGGGTATGATGCCCTGGCTGAAAGAGACTAAATAGAAAGCTTAGACAGCGAGGACGGAAGGCGGAAGACGGAAGACGGATTCGCTTTTCGTCTATGGCCCCTGGGCAGGGGTTAGTGTAAATATGGAGGAGTTATGGATGGGAGATAAAAAGAGGATATATCTTTTCGATACCACCTTGAGGGATGGAGAGCAATCTCCCGGGGTTAGCCTCAATGTGGAAGAAAAGCTGGAAATTGCCGGGCAATTGGCCCGCCTGGGGGTCGATGTAATCGAAGCCGGTTTCCCCATTGCCTCTCCTGGCGACTTTGCAGCGGTAAAAACAATAGCGGAAAATATAAAAGGTCCGGTTATTGCTGGTTTATGCCGAGCCACCCGCGGTGATATTGACCGTACCTGGGAGGCAGTTAAAGGGGCCGAATCTCCCCGAATTCACACCTTTTTGGCTACTTCTGATATACATCTTAAATACAAGCTGCAGAAATCCCGCGAAGAGGTTCTGCTGCAGGCGGTGGAAGCAGTTAAATATGCCCGCAGGTTTTGCAGCGATGTAGAGTTTTCCGCGGAAGATGCCTCCCGTAGCGACCTGGACTTTTTGGCCCAGGTGATTGAAGCCGTAATCGAAGCCGGGGCCGGGGTAGTCAACCTTCCTGACACGGTAGGTTATGCGGTTCCGGAAGAATACGGTTACTTTATCCGCTCAGTAATGGAGCGGGTTCCCAATATAGACCGAGCTATTGTCAGCGTTCACTGTCACAATGACCTGGGCATGGCGGTGGCCAATTCCCTGGCCGCTATTTGTAATGGAGCCAGGCAGGTGGAGTGTGCCGTTAATGGTATCGGCGAGAGAGCCGGCAATGCCTCCCTGGAAGAAATCATAATGGCCCTTTACACCCGCCAAGCTTTTTATGATAAGGAAATCAACATAAATTACAATGAGATTTACCGTAGCAGCCGTTTAGTCAGCAGTCTCACCGGGATGGAAGTGCAGGCTAATAAGGCCATAGTGGGCAAGAATGCTTTTTTGCACGAATCTGGTATCCATCAAGATGGAGTTTTAAAAGAGCGTTCCACCTACGAGATAATGAGCCCGGAATTGATTGGCATAAGCAGCAGCAACCTGGTATTGGGCAAGCATTCAGGAAGGCATGCCTTTAAAGAACGGCTGGAAGAATTGGGTTACCGGCTGGGAGATGAGGAACTGGAAAAGGCCTTTTTGGATTTCAAAGAACTAGCTGATAAGAAAAAAGAGGTTACCAATGATGACCTGGAAGCCCTGGTAAAAGACAAGGTCTGGGCTATTCCCGAAAGGTTTACTCTTAATTACCTGCAGATTTGCAGCGGAACATCCATTGTGCCAACAGCTACGGTTAAACTGGCCATAGAAAAAATGGTTTTTGAGGCGGCATCCACCGGCGATGGACCGGTTGATGCCGCCTGCCATGCGGTGGATAAGATAACAGACATCTATGGCAAGATGCATGAGTTTAAAATAAACGCGGTCAGTAGTGGCAAGGACGCATTGGGGGAGGTAATATCTCGTATTGAGATAGGCGGCAAGATATACAATGGCCGGGGCCTCAGTACCGATATTATTGAAGCCAGTGTAAAATCATATATAAACGCTATCAATAAGTATTACTACGAGAAGCACCGGGCTATGGCTTGAATATTTACTTAAAGGATGTGTAAAACATGGGAATGACCATCAGTCAAAAGATCCTGGCCAGGCATGCCGGGCGTAAAATGCTGGAGCCCGGGGAACTAATAAATTGCCAGCTGGACCTGGTGCTGGGTAATGATGTAACCGCCCCGGTAGCTATCGCAGAATTTAAGAAATTGGGTATAGATAAGGTCTACGATCAGAGCCGGGTAGTACTGGTTCCCGATCATTTTACTCCCAACAAGGACATAAAGTCAGCGGAACAGTGTAAGATACTACGGGATTTTGCCCGCCAGTATGAGATAGAAAATTACTTTGAAATCGGCCAGATGGGAATAGAGCACTGCCTCTTGCCCGAACAGGGTCTGGTAGTTCCGGGTGACCTGATTATCGGGGCTGATTCCCACACCTGTACCTACGGAGCCCTGGGAGCCTTTGCTACCGGAGTGGGTTCTACCGATATGGCGGCGGGAATGGCTACCGGTGAAGCCTGGTTTAAGGTTCCCGAGAGTATTAAGTTTGTCTATTATGGCCACCTGCCCCGCTGGGTAGGAGGCAAAGACCTCATACTGCATACCATTGGTGATATTGGAGTTGATGGCGCCCGTTATATGTCTATGGAATTCACTGGTGAGGTTATACAGAATCTCTCTATGGATAACCGCTTTACCATGGCCAATATGGCCATAGAAGCCGGCGGCAAGAATGGCATCTTCGCTGCTGATGAGATTACCCTGGACTATGTTAAAAAGCGGGTTAAGCGGCCTTTTGAACTTTATCAATCCGACCCTGATGCCGTGTATTTCGATATCAAAGAATACGATGTATCTAAGCTGGAACCGGTGGTGGCTTTTCCCCATCTACCGGAGAATACCCGTCCGGTCACCGAGGCTACTCATGTAAGCCTGGATCAGGTGGTTATAGGTTCCTGTACCAATGGTCGAATTGAAGACATGGAAATTACCGCTTCCTTGCTGAAAGGGCAAAAGGTACACCCGGAGATAAGAGTGATTATTTTCCCCGGAACCCGGGAGATTTACCTGGAAGCCTTGCGCCGTGGCTATATTGAGACCTTTATAGAAGCGGGGGCTGTCGTCAGCACTCCTACCTGTGGACCCTGTCTGGGGGGGCATATGGGAATTCTGGCCCGGGGGGAAAAAGCCCTGGCTACCACCAATCGTAATTTTGTTGGGCGCATGGGCCACCCGGAGAGTGAAGTCTACCTGGCTAGCCCGGCGGTAGCAGCGGCCAGTGCTGTTAAGGGCAGAATTACTGCTCCCTGGGAGCTATAACGAGGAGGAAATATATCCCCCACTTCTTTAATCGTCCGGGCTTTAATCGTCCGGGCTAATAAAACAGGCAGCGGGCTTTTAATCCCCCGCTTCGTTGCAGCGGTGTATTGAAACTGTTTCGCAGTTTCTTCCGATGCTTAAACCAAGAAAGGGGTTTTTTCATTATGAAATACAGCGGCAAGGTGCACAAGTTTGGTGCCGATATAGATACTGATGCCATAATACCGGCACGCTACCTGAATACTTTTGATCCCCGGGAGCTGGCCCTACATTGTATGGAGGATGCTGATCCGGATTTTCCCCAGAAGGTAAAACCTGGAGATATCATCGTGGCCGACAAAAACTTCGGCTGCGGCAGTTCCCGCGAGCACGCACCCATAGCCATAAAGGGAGCTGGGGTATCCTGCGTAATTGCCAGTTCCTTTGCCCGCATCTTCTATCGCAATGCTATAAACATCGGGCTTCCCATACTGGAATGTGAGGCGGCGGTAGAGGGAATAAAAGCAGGAGATGAAGTGGAAATTGAGCTGGAAAGCGGGCATATTAAAAACTTGAGCAGCGGTAAGGAGTTTCAGGCCATGCCCTTCCCCGAATTCATGCAGGGGATTATGGCTAAAGGTGGCCTTATCAACTATGTGAAGGGAAAAGGGGTTTAATTATACAAAAGCAATGGAAGGATGGAGTTAATTTAATGTATAAGATAGCGGTATTGCCCGGAGATGGCATAGGGGTGGAAATCGTACCGGAAGCGCTTAAAGTATTGCAGGCCATAGCCCTGCGCTTTGGATATGAGTTTGAGTTTAATGAAGCCCTGATTGGCGGGGCGGCTTATGATGCCGTGGGGCATCCCCTGCCGGCGGAAACCCTGGATACCTGCCGCAACTCTGATGCCGTGTTGCTGGGGGCCATCGGTGGGCCAAAATGGGATAAACTCCCGGTACAGCTGCGTCCCGAAGTGGGAGCTCTCCTGCCCTTGCGCAAAGAACTGGGACTTTTCGCCAACCTCCGCCCCAGCGTACTGTTTCCCGGCTTGGTGCATGCCTCCACCCTCAAAGAAGAGGTTATCGATGGAGTAGACATCATGGTAATTCGAGAACTAACCGGAGGCCTGTATTTTGGGGAGAAAAAGAGGGAGCAAACCTCGGATGGAGGACAGAAGGCTACAGACATTCTAAGTTACTCCACTTTTGAGATTGAGCGGATTGTTCGCTTTGCTTACGAGGTGGCCCGCAAGCGTGGAAAAAAACTATGCTCGGTAGATAAAGCCAATGTTTTAGAGTCATCCCGATTATGGAGAGAAACGGTTAACAAACTGGCCCGGGATTATCCTGATGTGGAGACTAGCCATATGTATGTGGACAACTGCTCTATGCAACTGATTAGAAATCCGCGCCAGTTTGATGTTATTGTTACCGAGAATATGTTTGGTGACATACTAACAGATGAAGCATCTATGCTGACCGGTTCCATCGGTATGCTGCCCAGTGCTTCTATTGGTGGAGAAGTGGGCCTCTACGAACCCTCCCACGGCAGCGCCCCGGATATAGCCGGGCAAAAAAAGGCCAACCCGCTGGCCACCATTCTATCGGCAGCCATGATGTTGCGCTATTCTTTTGACCTGGAGGAAGAAGCCCGCTTGATAGAGCAGGCGGTTAGAACAGTAATGGAGGAGGGTTACCGTACCCCCGATTTGATGGAAGAAGGCAAAACTTTGCTGAATACGGAAGAAATAGGTGATTTGGTGGCAGCCAAGATTAGGATTCTTTAACAAGTGCTTATTTAAGAACATGCTTAACCATATAGGCATATGTTTAGACGGGTGAGCCGTGAGGAGTAAGTACTTAATATGACTCCACTGTAAAAACCCGCTTTTGTTGCATAAGGGTTGTATAAATATCCAAGCAAAATAATATTAATAATTTTTGCAATGAAATAAACTAGAAAATAGTATTAAGGAGGAAGGCCATTTGGGGATAAAAAGTTGGATGTGTTAATTTATGATACCACCCTGCGCGATGGTGCCCAGGGTGAAGGGTTATCGTTTTCCCTGGATGATAAACTCAAGATAGTAGAAAAACTTGATTATTTAGGTATTGCTTATATTGAAGGCGGTTGGCCGGGAAGCAATCCCAAAGACCTGGAATTCTTCAACCAGGTAAGGAATTTGGACTTAAAGCATGCGCGTATTACCGCTTTCGGCTCCACCCGCAAACCCGGGATTGGGGTCAAGCAGGATGCTAATCTCCAAGCCCTACAACAGGCGGGTGTTGCTACGGTCACTATCTTTGGCAAGGCCTGGGATTTTCATGTTTTGCGGGCTCTCGAAACTACTCTCGAAGAAAACCTGAATATGATCAGAGAAAGCATTTCCTATCTGAAAGAGCAGGGGATGGAAGTGTTTTTTGATGCCGAGCATTTCTTTGACGGCTATAAGAATAATGCAAATTACGCCTTGCAGGTTTTACAAGCTGCCCAGGAAGTTGGTGCCGGATACCTGGTTCTTTGTGATACCAATGGTGGAACCTTATCCTGGGAAATTGAGGAAATAATTAAAGAAGTACAGAAATATTCTCGGGTACCCCTAGGAATTCATGCTCATAACGATTCAGCTTCGGCAGTTGGTAATTCCCTTATAGCGGTAAGACAGGGCTGTTCCCAGGTCCAGGGAACCATTAACGGTTACGGGGAGAGGTGCGGCAATGCTGATCTTTGTTCCATCATTCCCAACCTGGAGTTAAAGATGGATAAAAGGGTGCTTCCTCCCGGGAATTTGAAACGACTGGCGGAAGTCTCTCATTATATTAGTGAAATAGCTAATATGCCTCATCATAACAACCAGCCTTTTGTAGGCTATGGAGCTTTTGCCCATAAAGGCGGAATACATGTTAATGCTCTTTTAAAGGATTCTCTGACCTATGAACACATTGATCCCGAGGAAGTTGGGAATCACCGGCGAGTTCTGGTTTCTGAACTGTCCGGCTTATCCAACCTGCTTTACAAGGCGCGGGAGCTGAATATTGATATAAACAATTATGACCATGAAACCCGCCGGGTGATAAAACAGATTAAAGAAATGGAAAGCCAGGGGCTGCAGTTTGAAGGCGCCGATGCCTCGCTGGAGCTCTTCCTGCGCAAGGCTTTTGGGCAGTATGAGGATTTCTTTCAACTTAAGAATCTTAAACTCATAATTGAAAAGAATGAAGACTCCCCCATAACCGCTGAAGCCATGGTCAAGCTGACTATTGGCGAGAAGACTTTCCACACTGCGGCAGAGGGCGATGGACCGGTCAATGCTTTGGATAATTCCTTGCGTAAGGCTATTACCGAAGTTTACCCGGAAATAGGCGAGATGCACCTGAGCGATTATAAAGTACGGGTCTTAAACGGCAATGAAGGTACGGCTGCGCGGGTTCGTGTACTTATCGAGTCCGCCGACCAGAAGAGCAAGTGGAGTACGGTAGGTGTTTCCGAGAACATAATTGAAGCCTCCTGGCAGGCCATAGTCGATAGTATTAATTACTTGCTATTTAAAAAACAAATAACTTGAATTAGCTAGTACTTATTCAAAATACTTAATACAAAAAAAGTTAATGTCGAAATTAATTCCTTTTTTCCCTAAAAAAATGATTGACTGATGTAGATGGCTAAATTAAAATGTTAAATGGTGCTGCATTGGTAATAATGGCATCGATTACAATATGTGTAAAGTGTAACGAGATGTAGAAAAAGACTGGGAGAAGGGGAAGGCAAATGAATAATTACAGCCCGGTAAAAAACTGCTACCGGGCGATACTCTCACTGGTTAATCATCTGGATGAATCTTGTAATGATAAGAATGCCATGAGGCAAATATATGAAGAGCTAAGTGAACTGGCTTTTTATATTATGGAAGATGATAGGGAAAGAATGATCAGGGGTATCGAACAGTTACAACATACTATTGGAGAGTTAAGGTGCCAGGAAAAAGCTAGAGAATATGATCGTTTTAAATTCATTACCGGGGAGATTAATACTCACCTTAACTATTTGCTAATTGATTATTGTACGAGGCCAAAAATAGTTTAGGACTTCTAATAGGAGTCCTATTCTTATTTTATGGCCTATGTTTTTTGTGCTATATTAGGTCAAAGAATAAATAAACAGTATTATAATGTTGACTGCAAAAACCCCTCTTGTTGCATAAGGGTTGCATAAATATACAAAGCGCTGGCGAAGCCTGATTCGGAACGACACGGGGGTCATCCCCTACACACCCTTCGGTCGCTTTTAATGTAGCACCCTGCACCCTTCGGGTACTCCTGGTGTTCCATCCTTCGGATGTCACTATTAAGGTTGCGGGTACCTGCTCCACCCTTCGGGTGTCGCTATTGAGGTAGCTGAGCGGTATAAATATGAACGCTAATGCATATTTATAGCTTTTGCAGTGACATCAGTGTTTGGAGAGAATGAAATGAAAGCAATGATTATGGCAGCAGGTGTTGGTTCCAGGCTTATGCCACTTACTAAAGATACACCCAAACCCATGGTTCCCATGACTAATCGGCCCTTGATGGAAAATATCGTGGAACTTCTGGGCCGGCACCATTTTAAAGAGGTAATTGCCAATCTTCATCATCAGGGAGAGTCTATCAGTGGATATTTTGACGATGGCCATGACTTTGGTTTAAAGCTGCTTTATTCGCCGGAAGAGGTACTACTGGGAACCGCCGGTGGGGTTAAAAAATGCGAATGGTTTCTGGATGAGACTTTTGTAGTAATAAGTGGTGATGCCTTGACCGATATGGACCTCAGCGAACTCTTAGCCCAACACCGTAAGAGAGGGGCTCTGGCCACCATAGCATTAAAAGAGGTGGAGAATGTTGAGCAGTTCGGTGTGGTTTTAACTGCTGAAGATGGCAGAATAAGCAGATTTCAGGAAAAGCCGGGCCGGGAAGAGGCTCTTAGCCATCAGGCTAATACAGGAATATATGTTTTTGAACCGGAAATATTTAAATATATCCCTGCGGCTCAATTCTATGATTTCGGTTGCCAGCTTTTTCCCCAACTGGTCGAAATGGGAGCGCCTTTTTACGCTGTTTCCACTCAGGATTATTGGTGTGATGTGGGTAATATCGAGACATACCGGCAGGCTAATGTAGATGTATTACAGGGACGAGTGGCGATGAAACCAGGCGGGATCGTTCTGGAGGATAAAGGGAAATCGCGTGTTTTGCTGGGTGAGGATGTTGAGCTAGGAGATGAGGTTAATTTTCTAGGTCATGTAGTAATTGGGCGGGGTTGTCGTATTGGTTCCGGTACAGTAATCAAGGATACTGTAATTTGGGAGCAAAGCGAAATTGGCCCAGCTTCTGTCCTAAAGGACTGTACAATAGGTCGGCAATGCAAGATAGGGTCTGGCACTATTGTCCATCCGGGAACGGTTATGGGCAGTGCTTGTAAAGTAACGGGGAATTCCATTTTAGGCCCCAGTGAGGGGTTATAAAATATACTAATGGAATATTGGGGCTGCAGACACAAAGGAAGAAACTAATGAGGGTGAAAGACATCGGCGGGCCGAGAGTGTTTTTCCTTCGAGCAATGCTAATAGCAGAGCTCAGTCTTTGACTGAGCTCTTGTAAATGTACGCTATTAATTACTGCTTAAAAGCTTTTGAAAACTATCATCCAGTTCCTTAATACTCTCCTGTTTTATCTGGGGCAAATCCTGGGGAGCTACCGGGGTCAGGGCAAATATTCTAAAACGGCCTTTTTCCTTAATCAGAATGGCTAGTTCCATACCGGAAGGCTTCCCATTCTCCTGGAAGCTGTAAACTACTATGGCACTATTGGCGCCTTCTTGAGTATATTCGGGCATAATATTAATAGAAATGTTTTCGGGAAGCTGGTTTTGGGATTCCATTTCGGCGATAGTCTGACTGGTATCTTTTTCGATACTATCTCTTTTTTCCAGTAATTGAACTGGGCTAAGATTGGCATATTGAGGAAGTAAGCGTACCGACCAGAAAACGCTGAGATTCTGGGATACAGATTCGAAATCGCGGCTAAAGTAGGCCTGGTAAAATTCTTTTACGGTTCTCTCCGGTTCTGGAGAATCAACATATGCTGCGTAATAATACATAGATCCGAGTATTAAAACAATAATAACAAGGATAGTTTTAGGGAAACTTGGGGAAGCTGGTTTTTCCAATATTCATATACCTCCAATCGCCTAATGGCTTGTACATAGTGTACTCATAAATGAATTGTAACAGATGGGAAAAACATAAACAAGGCGATTTAAGGGGTAACGGAGTGAGGGGTAAGGGGGCACGGGGGTCGTTCCCTACACACCCCATGAGATAAATTTGAAGGTTAGGGGGTTCTGCCTTGAAACAGGTTCTGGTAGTGGGAGGGGGAGCCGCCGGAATGATGGCGGCAGCAGTTGCTGCGGAATATGGTGCCCGGGCTTTCTTGCTGGAGAAGCAATCGAGGGTGGGGATGAAACTCTCGATTACTGGCAAGGGAAGATGCAACTTGACTTCAGCAGAAGAAGAACGCCAGCGTTTTATTGCGGGTTATGCCCGTAATGGCCAATTCCTCTTTACGGCTCTCAATGCTTTTTCCAACCTGGACTTGATTCGCTTTTTTCAAGAACATGGTCTGGACTGCAAGGTAGAAAGAGGCCAGCGGGTATTCCCTCAAAGCGATAGAGCCAGTGATGTGGTTCGGGTTCTATATAAGAATCTGGAGCAGCTGGGGGTTGATGTTAATAAATCACAGGGGGTAAAAGCGCTGCTGTTTCAGGATGGAAAGGCAATTGGAGTTCAGACCCAGAAGGGAAAGGTGCTGGCTGATGCCGTAATTATAGCCACCGGCGGAATGTCCTATCCCCGTACCGGTTCCACCGGCGATGGCTATAGATGGGCTGCTACTGCGGGCCATCACATAATTGAACCTCGACCCGGCCTGGTTCCTCTGGTGGTTGAAGAAAGCTGGGTTAGGGAATTACAGGGTTTAAGCCTGAGAAATGTGCGGGCCATAGCCTGGAGCAGTAAGGGTAAAAAGATAAATGAAGATTTTGGGGAAATGCTCTTCACTCACTTTGGGGTTTCTGGGCCTATAATATTAAGTATGAGCCGGGATATAGGTGAAGAGCTTTTGCGCCAGGAGAAGGTGAGGCTGGTTCTGGACCTTAAGCCGGCCTTGAACGAGGAAACATTGGATCAGCGCTTGCAGAGGGATTTGGCTCTATATTCCCGCCGACAATTTAGAAATTCGCTGGATGATCTCCTACCGCGCAAGCTTATCCCGTTAATGGTTCGACTCAGCGGAATTGATCCTCAGAAAGAAAGCAACCAGGTAAGCCGGCAGGAGAGAAAAAATTTGCTGCAGCTCTTAAAAGAATTTGAACTGACAGTGCTGGCAACCCGCCCGATTGATGAGGCTATCGTTACTGCCGGCGGTGTAGATGTCAAGGAGGTAGACCCTCGTACTATGCAATCGAGACTGGTAAAAGCTTTATTCTTTGCGGGAGAAATCCTGGATATTGATGGCTATACCGGGGGGTTTAATCTGCAAGCAGCCTTTTCTACCGGCTACCTGGCCGGGAAAAACGCTGCTTTACTTTATGGGTAGAGGATTGCCCATGCGTAGCGCCCTGTCGGGCACAACTGATGCTCCCTGCGGTCGCTATTAAGGACGCTGGAGCGGTATATTTAGGCAAACCATGACTATATAATAAAGAAGGATTTAAAGGATAGAAATTTTGACTACTTCTGCTTGCTGCGGTTCGTTGACGGGTAATTCTATTTCTGCTAGTATTTGAGTTGACCATGGGAAAATATTCACGTAATTGGAGGAATCATAAATATGGCTAGGAAAGCAGTTGATTATAAAGGCTCATCAGATTACATAGTTTCAGATGAGTTAAGAAATAGTGTTAATATTGCCATTGCCTTGCAGAAGCCCCTCTTGATAAAAGGGGAACCTGGCACCGGCAAAACCATGCTGGCGCAGAGTATTGCTGATTCGCTAGGGCTAAAGCTGATAATCTGGAACATAAAATCAACAACCAAGGCCCAGGAAGGACTCTATGTATATGATACGGTGCAACGCCTTTATGACAGCCAGTTTGGGGAAAGTGATGTAGCTGACATAAAGAAGTATATAAAATTAGGGAAACTGGGGGAGGCATTCCTGGCATCCGAGCCGGTGGTTTTGCTGATAGATGAAATTGACAAGGCTGATCTGGAGTTCCCCAACGATTTGCTTTGGGAGTTGGATCAGATGAGTTTTTATATTCCCGAAACCAGGGAAACTATTACTGCTGCCAACCGTCCCATAGTTATAATTACTAGTAACGCCGAGAAAGAACTGCCGGATGCTTTTTTGCGCCGCTGTATCTTCCATTATATTGCCTTTCCCGATCCGGAAGGCATGGAAAAGATTGTGGCCGTGCACCATCCCCGCCTGGAAAAACGGCTGCTGGAACAGGCTATGGAGACATTTTATATGTTGAGGAGTATCCCCAACCTGCAAAAGCGTCCCAGTACCAGTGAGCTTATTGATTGGCTGCAGGCCTTGGTTATCGGGGGTATTAGCCCCAACAAGATAAAACAGGATTTGCCCTTTCTGGGGGTGCTGCTCAAGAAAAACGAAGACCTGGACATTATACTGAACCAGTTACATGGCAAAGCCCAGAGCAGGGTACAGAATGCCAAGGGCAGCTATAGTCGCTATCGCTAATGATGATGAACAATGGTTGAACGGTAGTTGAACAATGGTTAAGCGGTGGTTGAACAATGGTTAAACGATGGTTAAACAATCGCTAAACTATCGTTAAACTTACAAACCCCCCATGGCCCTGGGGCCACAACCACTGATGAAAAGTGAGTTAGTAGGTGCTGAAATAGTAAGATGTAGTAGGAATCAATTAACCCCTCACCCCTTACGCCTCACTCCTCACTTTTCTTATTAAGCATTTATACAGTTTGCCCGAAAAGCGAGGTTTATTATGTTTACGAAATTTTATTATACCCTTAAAGATTTCGGCATTCCGGTTTCATTCAACGAATGGCAACTATTGTTGGAGGCTCTGGAAGCAGGTATGGCCGGTTCCAGCCTTACCGGCTTTTATTATCTCTGCCGGGCGGTTCTGGTTAAAACCGAAGCCCACTATGACCGCTTTGATCAGGCTTTTGCCAGTTTCTTCGGTGATATTGAAACTCCAGAAGGTCTGCCGGAAAAAATCTGGGAATGGCTGGACAAGGAATTACCGGAGATGGAAGTAACTGAAGCCATGCGCGCCAATCACCAGCAGTTGGATCTGGATGAACTTAAACGCCTGCTGGAGGAAAGACTGGCGGAGCAAAATGAGGAACATCACGGTGGTAACCGCTGGATAGGTACCGGGGGCACTTCTCCCTTTGGTCATTCCGGTTATCATCCCGGTGGCATACGCATCGGAGGCAATACCCGCAGCCTTTCCGCCGTTAAGGTAGCAGGGATGAGGAAATACCAGGAGTTTCGCACCGATGAAACCCTGGGAGTTCGCCAGTTTCAAGTAGCCTTGAGGAAGCTCAGGCAGTTTACTACCCGTCTGGATGGAGCCCGGACTGAACTGGATTTGGATGGAACCATCGACAAGACCTGCAATAATGCGGGAAGGCTGGAATTAGTCTGGGAAAGACCGCGCGAGAATGGGATAAAGGTGTTGTTGTTGATGGATTCAGGAGGTTCCATGCTTTCTTATAGCCGCCTGTGCAACCAGCTGTTTACAGCAGTTAACCGCTCCAATCATTTTAAAGACTTAAAAATATTTTATTTTCATAACTGCATCTATGATTGGCTTTACCATGGCCCCAGGTGTAGTTTGACTGATTATACGGAAACGGAATATGTTTTAAAAACTTATGATAGTGATTATCGTCTTATCATTGTGGGTGATGCCAGCATGTCTTCCTATGAACTAATGCGGCCCGGGGGGATTATTGAGTGGGGCCTCTACAATGATAAACCTGGAATTGATTGGCTTAAACGCATGCGCCAGCATTTTGAATATTCAGTGTGGCTAAATCCTATCCCCAAAAACTATTGGAACTGGATGGAGGGGACCTTTACCATTAGCAAGATCGCCGAGATTTTCCCCATGGAAAGCTTGACGGTGGAGGGATTGGAGACAGCTATCAACAAACTGCGCAGCCGCCAGGCGGTGCAGGTCTAAATAGAGAACCATCCCCTTGACACCCTTCCCAAAACCAAAAATTATTTTTGTTTCAGGCGACGAGTAAGATACTTTACAAATACGGTGTTATCTCGTGTTTAATAATGCGAAATCTAGCCTATACAGGAAAAAGTGCCTATGTTATACTCAAATAAACATGGAAATATGTCAAAATAAGGACGAAAGCATGATCGACAATAACTTATTGCCATTAATAATTGAATTAAATGAAAACACTGATATTATGATTGCAGTTATAAGAGGAAGAAAATTTTCTTATGCAAACCCGAAACTGCAGAATGATTTAGGATATAGCCTGGAGGAGTTTTATTCCATGGATTTCTGGGATATAGTCCATCCAGATTTGCGTGAAATGACGCGGCAAATGGGATTGGCCCGGCAGCGTGGGGAAGAGGTGCCGGATAGTTATGAACTGCGACTGCTGGGGAAGCAGGGGAACTGCTTTTGGGTACATATTAAGGCTAAAAATACTAGTGTTGAGGGAGAGCGGACGGTAATAGTTTCGGCTTTTGATATCAGCGAGCGCAAGGCTATCGAAGCTGATTTATTGCGCCAGAAAGAATCCTTGTTGCTCTTGCTGGAAAACAATCCGGTGGCCACTGTCCTGGTCGATCCTGAGGGGAAAACCCTCTATGTTAATCCGCGTTTTATAGAATATACGGGATATGGCCTGGAAGAGGTCAGTACCAGCCAGGTTTGGGAAGAGAATGTGCTGGCGGAAATGCCCAATCGCCGGGAAATTATGCGCTCCTGGTACCAGAACTTGAAAGAAATAGGATACTCCAAGGGAAAGGTCGTTTTGCGCCGCCGGGATGGGGAAAGGCGCTTTTTTAATATACATAGCGTAGCGCTGCCGGACGGTCATATTGTGCTGGCGGCCTGGGATATCAACGATCAGGTAGAGGCCCAGAAGATTTTGCAAGAGAGCCAAGACCGCTTCAAGGCTTTATCCGAAGCCAGTTTTGAGGGGATTATCATTACTGAAAACGGGATTTGCATAGAAGCCAACCAGGCTGCTGAAGAACTTTTTGGCTACAGCCGGGAAGAGCTTATCGGGCTTGATGTTATGAGTTTTACCGCACCGGAAGCCCGGGAAATAGTCAAGAGTCAGATGATGAGCGCTAGCCAGGCCCCCTATGAAGCCATAGTCTTGCGCCAGGATGGGACCAGGGTTCCAGTTGAGATTCAAGGCCGGAGTTTTATCTACCAAGGCCGTGAAGTCAGGGCGGCCGCTATCCGCGACCTCAGTGAAAGGAGGAGGGCGGAGGAAGAGATTTATCGTCAAAGCACCAACCTGCAGGCGCTGTTTTACAATACCCCGGATGCAGTCGTTCTCTGCGATTCTCTGCATAGGATACTGGATGCAAATCCTCGGTTTTTTGAATTTTTTGGCTATAGTATTGAAGAATGCCGGGGGTTTATTCTGGAGGAAGTGCTGGTCCCGGAAGAAATGAGAGAAGAATCCGCTTTCATGTCCAGGATGGTTTCCGATGGGCAGGCAATTAGTCGGGAAAGCATGAGAAAAAAGAAGAACGGTGAATTGCTGCCGGTACTGGTTACCATGATTCCCATTGCCAGTTCGGGCTACTATGTTCTTTATACAGATATCAGCGAGCGCAAAGAAGCGGAAGCCACGATTCAGCAGCAGATAAAAGAACTGGAAGCCAAAAATGCCGAGATGGAGCGTTTTACCTATACGGTATCACATGATTTGCGCAGCCCCCTTATTACTATAAAAGGTTTTTCCGGGCTGCTCCTGCAAGACCTGGAGAAAGGTAAAACCGCTCGCCTGCAAAAAGACATACAGCGAATTATCAATGCTTCAGGCAAGATGGAGGAACTGCTGGAGGATCTCCTGGAGCTCTCTCGTATCGGCCGTATATTAAACCCTTACAGCAACTTCCCCATGAACCAGCTTTGCTTCGAGGTGGTTGAATTACTTTCCGGGCCTATCAGCCAGAAAAAGGCGGAGGTAGTGGTAGCTCCTTATATGCCTTGGGTGCAAGGTGATCGCAGGCGAATAGCTGAAGTCGTACAAAACCTGCTGGAAAACGCCATCAAGTTTATGGGGGACAATGAGCGCCCGCGAATTGAAATAGGATATTTCCCCGGTGAAGGCGAGTGCGTCTTTTTTATAAAAGACAATGGTATAGGCATAGAAGCCAAATACCGGGAAAAGGTATTTGGGCTTTTCGATAAATTAGATCAAAGTACTGAAGGTACCGGGATCGGATTGGCTCTGGTTAAAAGGATTATTGAGCTTCACCAGGGGCGTATTTGGGTGGAGTCAGCCGGAGCGGGCCAGGGCAGTACTTTCTATTTTACCCTGCCTGATGTTCCCGATAGGTAAGAAAGGAGAAGAATGATGGATGAGTCAAGGCTAAATATCCTGCTGGTGGAAGATAACGAGGATCATGCTGAGCTTATCATGCGCAGCCTGGAAGAACAGCAGATAAAAAGCCATGTTATTCATGTTACGGATGGAGAGAAAGCCCTGGACTATCTATTTCACCGGGGAGAATATAGCCAGGAGGAGAAGTATCCCCGTCCCAACCTTATTCTACTGGATCTGCGCCTGCCTAAGGTAGATGGTCTGGGAGTGTTAAAGGAAATCAAGCAAGCGGAGGAGCTAAGGATTATTCCCACTGTGGTGCTAACCTCTTCCGAGTCGGAGAACGATATTTACCGGGCTTACAATTATTATGCCAACAGCTTCCTGGTCAAGCCCATGGATTTTCAACAATTCAACGAATTGATGCTAAAGCTGGGACGCTACTGGCTGAAATGCAATGCGAACCCGGTGAGATGAGAAAAGTATTGATCGGCAATGTTAAAAAGGCCTAAGTACATACCTTGACAACAGCATAGTCATTCTAAACATCAGGCAGAACTGTTTTTCACGATCGATACACTTGAGCAAGGAGTGCTGCAAAATGAAAGAACGTATTTCAGTTCTTATTGTTGAGGATGACGAACTACATACCGAGTTAATTCAAAGAGCCTTCGAAGACCACCAGTCTCGCTTTATGCTAAGATTCAGCAGCAACCTGATGGAGGCCCGCATCTACATGGAGGAGAGGAAACCCGATATCGTAGTTTGTGATTGGCTGCTTCCTGATGGCCGGGGAATTGAGCTGTTTTCTCCGGATAAGGAGCAGTCGTCCTATCCTATCATTATGATGACCAGCTACGGCAACGAGGAGCTGGCGGTAGAAACCATTAAAGCCGGGGCTTTGGATTATCTGGTGAAATCGCCGGAAGCCTTTGCTGGCCTGCCTGACTTTATCCTGCGGGGGTTGCGGGAATGGGAACATATAAGGGCCCGCCACGTGGCGGAAAAGAAGCTGCGCGATGTACTCCTGCAAACCGTAGAGAGTCTGGCCTCAATGTTGGAAAAGCGCGATCCCTATACCTCAGGGCACCAGAAAAAAGTGAGCGTGCTGGCCTGTGCCATTGCTGAAGAAATGGGCCTCCCCAAGGAAATAATCGAGGGAATACATATTGCTGCCATCCTCCATGATATCGGCAAAATCAGTATACCGGCCGAATTCTTGTCCAAGCCGGGTCGCTTGAGTCCCATCGAATTTGATATTATTAAAACCCATCCCTTCAATGCTTATGAAATGCTTAAAGCGATAGACTTTCCTTATCCGGTAGCCCAGATTATATTGCAGCATCACGAAAAAATGGATGGTTCCGGCTATCCTTACGGCCTGCTGGGACCGGATATTTTGCTGGAAGCGCGGATTATTGCTGTGGCTGATGTAGTGGAAGCCATTTCTTCACATAGACCTTACCGTCCCGCACTGGGTATTCAATATGCCCTGGAGGAGATTACCCAGAATGCTGGAAAATTATACGACCCCGAGGTGGTGGAAGCTTGCCTGACCCTCTTTCGGGAAAAAGGATTTTCACTGGATGATTCTGTTCGTGACTAATGATGGTGAGGATTGAATTTTCCTAATTACTGCCTCCCTCTAAGCCCTTTTTTATTTCTCCTTTCTGAGGCCCTGGCTTGACAAGTCCCAAGAGATTATTAAGAATATAATTAATAATATATTAATCGAAATTGTTAGTATTAGAGCAAAGTTCTTTTAAAAGAAGCTGGGAGGTGATACAGGGTACGGACTCTAGTTTTCAGTTGATTTATAAAGTATAAGGGGGTTAAACCATGAATTACGATTACCAGACCATTAAAACAGAGAAACTGGAAAAAGGGATATTGCTAGTATCGCTTAATCGACCGGAAAAGTATAATGCCATGAATATGACTATGTTAAACGAATTAAACGACCTGTGGCTCAAGCTGAAAAGGGATCTTGAGACCCGGGTCGTTATTTTGAAAGGCGAAGGCGAAAAGGGCTTTTGTGCTGGTATGGAAGTGGCGGATATTATTAAGCCCCAGGTAATGGCGGATATTCCGGCTATGTATGACCTGCAGATGCCTATTGGCGAGCTGCAGATAAATATGAGGAATTGTCCCCAGCCCATTATTTGTGCGGTACACGGAGCCGCGGCCGGTGCTGGTTTCAGCTTTGCCATAGCTTCTGACATACGGGTGATCTCTCCCGACACCCGCTTTTCCGCTGCCTATGTTAATGTTGGATTGGCTGGAGCGGATATGGGCAGCAGTTATTTTCTGCCCCGCATCATCGGTAGTGGACGGGCCTATGAATTCCTATACACCGGGGCCTGGATGAATGCTGAGGAAGCCATGCAGCTTGGTTTTGCCTCTCGTTGTGTGGAAAAAGAAAAACTATTTGACACGGCCCTGGAGATTGCCCAGGCCATAGCTAAGAAGGATCCATTGGCGATGAAGCTTACCAAGGAAGCAGTTAACCTGAACATTGATATTGGCAGCTTGGAAGCTGCTATAGTAATGGAAAACAGGAATCAGAACATGATGATCAGCCTCCTGGCCAACCGGATGAAGAAATAATAAGGGCATAATTTGGCCGGTACCCTGTCCATTGGAAAAGTGGATGGGGTACCGGTAACACATAAAAAGAAAAAACATCTGGCCAATAAGCCTACCAAAGCCTATGCAGCTTCAAAAGCTTTGCTAAATAAAGCGGGCAGCTTACCAGGGTCTGTAATTAATATAAGCAAAGGGAGGAGAAAGAATGGCATTGGAGAAATGGAAGCAAGATTATAATAAGAAACTGGTTTCCTACGAAGAAGCAGCCAAACTGGTAAAATCCGGAGACGTAGTGGCAAGTCCGTTGGGCACCGGCTCCTGTTCGGGGCAGATGTTTGATGCTATACTGGATCGCCACGAAGAGCTCCAGGATGTAATAATAAGCGATTCCATTCAGATTTACCCTTCAATACTCTATGACCCCAAGTTTATGGCCAGTATCGAAGGACGCATTACCCATATGCCGATTTTTGGGATTGCCACCATTAGAAAAATGTACGCGGCTCAGCTTGCGGATTTCTGCCCGGCTACCACCATGGATGCCGGTGATAAATATGCTGAACGGGCCGATGTATTTGCTTTGATGGTCAGTGCTCCCAACAAGCATGGTTATGTTAACCTGGGTCCTACCTGTTTTTATACCCTGGACGCCGTTCGAGGGGGAAGAAAAAGGGGTCATTTACGAACTGTAATTGCCGAAGTTAATGAGCAGATGCCCATTATATTCGGGGATAACTGGATGCATATATCTGAATTCGACTATATTATTGAGAGATCTGCTCCTATTCCGGCTTTCAAAAGAGGCCAGGCCACTGAGGTAGAGCAGAAGATTGGCAACTATGTACTGGAATTAATAAATGATGGTGATACCATACAGATGGGATTGGGTGGGATATCTGAGGCGGTAGCTGCTGGCTTGAAAGGTAGACATGACCTGGGTATTCTTACCGAAATGCTTCCCCTGGCTCTGCCCCAATTGGTAGAGGAAGGAATTGTGAATAACTCCCGTAAACCTATCTATAAAGGAATCAGTATTGCCTCTTTTGTCCTGGGTGACCAGGCTTTATACGATTACATCAGCGAAAATCCTTCCTGCCAGTTATATCCCGGCTCATATACCAATGACCCCCGCTTTATTGCTCAGCATCCCAACCTGATAGCCATGAACACCTCTTTGATGATTGACTTCAGTGGTCATAGCTCCTGCGAAGGAGTGGGACATACTATGGTCAGTGGGGTAGGTGGGCAATTGGATTTCCTGATTGGGGCCTACTGGTCGGAGGGAGGCAAGGGCATAAACATGTTGAGCGCCGCCCGTAAGATGCCGGATGGAAGTCTCGTATCCAACATTGTTCCGGAATTGCCCCTGGGTACCCCGGTAAGCGTTCCCCGGACATTTACCAATTATGTAATTACTGAATTCGGGATAGCCCAACTCAGATACAAGAGCAGGAGAGAAAGAGCCCTGGAACTGATCTCCATTGCTCATCCTGACCTGCGGGGTGAACTGCGGGACAGCCTGAAAACGCGTTTCTATCCCAAACCATCATAGAGGAAAAGTGAGGGGTGATTCCTGAATCCTGGTCGTTATCCTGGTTTGGCTAAAAATTGGGCATGAGTGGCATCCTAAGGGTGAAAAGCACCTTGACAGCAGGTAGATAAATAAAGTTTAATAATATAGGTACTATTGCCATAATAATTATTAAGGGATTAATGATTTATAGAATTCCTATTTTCCTGGATCAATATATATGTTCCATCTGCCAAATACAATAAATGAGGAGTTTAGCATGTTAGATTTTACTACTTTTTGGTGTTTTCGCCTGAATGCCCTGTCACGCAAAATAAGCCGCATGTACAACAACCGCTGTCTTGAACACGGGGTCACCGCCGCCCAGAGCTTTGTGATATTTGATGTCATGGATCATCCGGGTACCAGTGTGAAAGACATAGCCACCCGTATCCAATTGGATAGCCCTGCAATTACCGGGTTAATTGATCGTTTGGTCAAAGAAGACCTGGTGGAGAGAAAGGAAGATCCGGAAGACCGCCGCAGTCTTAAAATTTATCTTACCGAAAAAGGTCAGGAACTGGCGGAAAAGAACCTGGTTCCAATGGCCCTTGAATTCAATAAATATATAAGGCAGTTGGTTGAACCGCAAATATCCCAAATATTTCAACATTCTCTGGATCTTATAGACAAACAACTGAACAAAAACAGCAACTAGGAAGAACCGTTGTTGTATTCTATTGACAAAAAGCCAGGAAAAGGAATTATTATCCCGGGCATTTGCTGTCCGGGTTTTGTATCTAAATAGCGAGAGTGTTCTTCTTTGTTGTCTTTTTTCGGATATGATATTATTTGTTTATAGGGCAATGACTAATATCTAAACTAAATCAGCGCTAAAGCAAATGGCAGGATATTAAAAAAGGATATAAGGGGGTTGCATATTGTGGATTTTAATCTAAGCAAGGAGCAGTCGTTAATTCAACAGATGGCCCGGGAGTTTGCGGAGAAAAGCATAGCTCCTGTAGCCAAACAGATCGATGAGGAAAGCAAGATTCCCGAGGAGGTTTTAGCTGGAATGGCGGAGCTGGACCTTTTTGGTATTCCCTTCCCGGAAGAGTACGGTGGAGCCGATGGGGGTTATGATGGCTATGTCCTGGCTATGGAGCAGATTGCCAAGGTTTCTGGCGGTATAGCTATGACCATGGCTGCTCATACCCTGGGTTTGGGGGCCATATCTGCCTTTGGAACCGAAGAACAGAAGAAAAAGTACATGATTCCAGGTTGCAAAGCCAAACACATCGTATCATTCGCTTTTACCGAACCGGGAACCGGTTCTGATCCCAAACAGATTACCACTACCGCCGTAAAACAGGGTGATTTCTATATTCTTAACGGAACCAAGCGCTTTATCTCCAATGCCAATTATCCTGGAGCCATGGTGGTTTTTGCCCGCGAGATGGAAAGCGGGGAAGTAACTGCTTTTATTCTCGACAAGTGGGCCGAAGGCTACTCCATATCGGAGCCCTGGGAAAAAATAGGCATGCATGGAGGACAATTACTGGATGTATATATGAAGGATGTGAAAGTACCGGCAGATAACCTGCTGGGTAAAATAGGGCAGGGTTTCCCCATTTTACTGCTGGGAATTGCCCTGGGCAAGATTGGCACCAGTACCGCAGCCCTGGGAGGAACTCTGGCCGCCCTGGAGGAAGCCAGCAAATATGCCCGGGAAAAAACCCATCGGGGCCAACCCATAGCGAAATTCCAGGCCATTCAGCTTAAGATCGCCGATTTGGCTATCAAGTATGAAACCGCGCGCTGGTTGTGCTACCGTCTGGGCTGCCTGGCCAATGACATAAAAGACCCGGGCAAATTTGCCGCGGAGGCTGCTCTGGTCAAGGCTTATTGTGGCGACAATGTGGTGGATGCGGCGCGTATAGCGGTTGATGTGCACGGTTCTTATGGACTTATGAGAGATTATACTATTGAGCGGGTTTATCGTGATGCCATAATTGGACCGGAAATTGAAGGAGTAGCCGATATGCAGAAATTGATTGTGGCGTCTTCTATTTTGAGGAGCAAAGGGTAAAGATAATAGTATTGACTCCACTGCAAACACCTAAATGTTGCCTAAAGGGTTGTATAAATATACAAAGCGAGCGTTGGCAAAGCATGGATGCAGCACCCGGCGAAGGCGAGCAGGCGAAAGGGGGCGAGCGACAGGAGGTCGCGAGAGCGCTTCACCCTTCGGGTACGCCTGGTGTTCCACCCTGAGGGTGTCACTATTAAGGTTGCCTCCCATGGACGGGAGATTAGTGCGGTACCCCTTGAGCCGCGAGACAAGCCGTAGGTGTTGCCCATGCGAAGGCTGCGAGCGGTATATTTATACAAGCCAATGAACATTAATAACTTTTTGCAGTTCCTTTATTCGGGGAGATAAATACGGAAATCCCAGGAGGTGAAGCTTATATGGAGAAATTCGATGTAATTATAGTAGGAGCTGGCCTGGCGGGCCTGGCAGCCGCCTATACCCTGGCCGGGGAAGGCCTGGAGGTGCTGGTACTGGAAAGGGGTGACTACCCCGGAGCTAAGAATGTGACCGGCGGGCGTCTCTATATTAACCCGGTGCGCGAGTTATTTCCTGATTTGTGGAAAAAAGCACCCCTGGAGCGATTTATCAGCCATGAAGGAGTAACTATAATGAGCCGGGAGCGCTCGGTGACCATAAATTATGAAGGAGACGAGCTGCGTCAGGAGCCCTACCAGAGCTACAGCATCCTTAGAGCCAGGTTTGACCGCTGGTTGGCCAAACAGGCGGAAAGAAAAGGAGCCATGCTGGTGGACAAGACCCGGGTGGATGATTTGATAAAAGTGGATGGCCGGGTAAGCGGGGTAGTAGCCGGAGGGGATGAGCTCTATGCTGATGTGGTAATCGCCTGTGATGGTGTACTGTCCCTGGTAGCGGAAAAAGCCGGTCTGCGCCAGCCGGGTAAGCCGGAAGATCATGCCGTGGGCTTCAAGGAAATCATTGAGTTGGACCAGACGGTCATTAATGAGCGCTTTGGCCTGGAGGGCAATGAAGGCCTGGCCCGTATGTTTATGGGAGAGGTAACCCGGGGCAAGTTCGGTGGCGGATTCCTTTATACCAATAAGGATAGTATCAGCCTGGGTATAGTGGTGGGCATCAAGGATTTGATGCAGGGCCAGCCGGCTGTACAGGCTCCCTTGCTCTTGGATGAATTTAAACAACGCCCGGAAATAGCGGTTTTGATAAAAGGCGGGGAGACAGTGGAGTATTCTGCCCATGCCATTCCGGAAGGAGGCTACCAGGCCATGAGCAAACTTTTTGGGGATGGTATTCTGCTGGCCGGTGATGCTGCTGGTTTTTCCATGAACATCGGGGTTACGGTTCGAGGCATGGAATATGCCCTGGCCTCCGGTTATTATGCGGCTCAGGCTGTGATTGCAGCCAAAAAGGCGGAGGATTTTAGTGCCCGGGGACTGGCGGTATACCAGGAACTCCTGGGGCAAAGTTTTGTTATGGAAGACTTCAAGAATTTCCAGGAAGCACCTCACGCTCTGGAAAATCCCCGCTTATTCCAACATTACCCGGAAATGCTGGGAAATATGATGCGGGATATATATGCTGTTCCTGCTGGCCCCAAGAATCGACTTTACCCAACTATAAAGCAATACCTTGGCTTTAGCGAGTTGTGGTCCATGTTGGGGGATGCGAGGAAGGTGATGAAAATATGAGTGAAATATTAGGATTGAAAGCCAAGCTGGGATTGGATGTTTTTAAAGCCGATAAAGAAGCTCATATAAAGATCAGGCCAGGTATGGAGAAAGACCCCCGCTTGAAAAGGGCGATTCTGGTATGCCCGGCCGGGCTTTATAGCGAAAATGCCGAAGGTGTCGTTGAATTTACCATTGATGGATGCCTGGAATGCGGCACTTGCCGTCTGGCTTGCGGTACCGAGGTCTTGGAATGGAATTATCCCGGCGGCGGAAGCGGAGTGCAATTTCGCTTCGGCTAGGAAATATAGTAGGGGGATAGAAGGATGAATGTTGTAGTAGCTATGAAACAAATACCTGATTTGCAACAAATAAGGATTCGTAACCGGCAGCCCGTATTGGAAGATGTCCCCTGGACCATGGGCGCTATAGACAAGAACGCCCTGGAGGCTGCGGTTCAGATTAAAGAAGCCCAGGGGGGGAAGGTGGTTTTGCTTTCCGCCGGTAACGAGGAACTGGAAGATACGGCCAAGGAAGCTTTGGCCGCCGGAGCAGATGAAGCTCTGCTCATCATCGACGATGAGCTGGATAAGCTGGGTAGTGCGGAAACAGCCAAAATACTGGCTGCGGCCATCCAGCGAATAGAGAAGGTAGACTTGATTATCTTTGGTGAGGGCAGCGGAGATAACTATTCCGGTCAGGTAGGCTCGCGAGTGGCGGAAATACTGGGCTTGCCTCAGGTGGGTTATGCTTCCGCTATTGAACTTCAAGGAGAAAGCTTGCGGGTAAGCCGTTCCCTGGAAGACGGTGAGGAGTTGGTGGAAATAGGACTGCCAGCGGTGATAACTGTCATTTCCGGGATTAATGAGCCGCGCATAGCTTCCGTAACTCAGATACTAAAAGCCGGGAAAAAGCCCAAGGAAATTCTGGAACCGGGTGATTTAGTTCTGGACCTGGGTGATATCTGCCCGGTAAAGACCGAGAGCAACCTGGCTCCCGAGAGTGACCGCAAGCGGGTAGCCGTCAAGAGTGTTGACGAACTGGTAGTGGCCCTTAAGGGCGAAAACCTGATCGGGAGGTAGGAGAAATGGCAGGAATATTGATTTATAGTGATAAAGACAAGCTGGCTCGAGAATTATTGACTGTGGCCGGTTTAATAGCTGATGCTCGGGGTGGGGAAGTAAAGGTGGCTTGTATAAACAATGCCAGCCAATGCCAGCTCTTATCGGCTGCCGGAGCCAGAGTATATAAGATAGAAAACCCGGCAGTGCTTCCGGCTGATGCCGCCAATGTGGCGATGGCCTTAAAAGAGGCTTGCGGGAAGCTGGACTGTTCCATAGTATTGCTATCCTCTGACCGCCGGGGCCGCGAACTGGCCGGGCGTCTGGCCCAGGTACTGGGAGCGGGTTGCCTGACGGATATTTCCGCAGTCAAGGTGGAAGGGGAGCAGATTCATTGCCAGCGTAATGCGCTGGGCGGGGCTACCGTAGCCACCCAGTATATAGATGGGGAAAAGCAGGTGCTGGCTATAGTACCGCGGGCTTTTGCCCCGGCTCCGGATCGGGACGGCGGCAGTATCGATGAGCTGCAAGTGGAAGTCCCACCCTCCCGGATTAAATTACTGGAATTCCGGGCCAAGGACAGCAGCAGTGCAAATATAGAAGAAGCTTCGGTGCTGGTGGTAGCAGGACAGGGCTTGAACAGCCAGGAAGACCTGGCTGCGGTGGAAAGCCTGGCGAAGAAGCTCGGAGGAGAACTGGCCTGTTCCAAACCGCTGGCTACAGATAAGAAATGGCTACCGGAAGACAGGGTCATTGGGCTCTCCGGCAAGAAGTGCCAGCCGGATCTGGCCGTTTTGCTGGGTATTTCCGGACAGGTGCAGTTTACAGTGGGCATCCGTGATGCCCGGGTGATTGTGGCGGTCAATTCCGATGAAAATGCTTATATACACCAAATGGCTGACTATTCTATGGTGGCCGATTTGCACCAGGTGGTCAAAGAGCTAAATAACGTTCTTGCTTAAAATATTCTGGTACTGCAAAAGACATAATATTATTCTGCTTGCATAAATATACTTGCTCGCAGTCTACGCATGGGAAACACCTGCGGCTTGTCTCGCGACTTAAGGGGTACCGCGCTAATCTCCCGTCCATGGGAGTTAGCGCGCTCGCGACATCCTGTCGCTCGCCCCTGTCGCCTGCTCACCTTCCCGGATGTTGCATCCATGCTTCGCCAACGCTCGCTCGTATTATTTATGCAATTTATGCAGCAAAAGGGGTTTTGCAGTATAGCCTGTTTTATTATGCGATTTGAGAGCCCCCTGTCAAGGGGGCTTATTTTTTTTCCGCCTTGTTTTCCTTGCTCTTGCTTCCTCCCTGGTATATATTTTTATACGAGGCGAAATATGTCCCCCGCTAAGCAGCTGGTTCCTATTAACAAAAGCAGGTGGTGGGTTCTAATCACCCGCCTCGTTGCAGCTGTGTGTTGAAACTGCTCCGCAGTTTCTCCCGATGCTTAAAGATGCCCTTAGCAGAATCATAAGGCTGGTATTGGCAGCGAGAGGAAGGTTGTGAAGGGAATGGAAATAACTCTAGGCTTCTTGGCCTTAAGTATCTTTTTACTTTATTCCGTTTACTTCATTAAAATTATCAAAGGTAATCCGGAGAGCTTTGAACTGGAGCTACTAAGCTCTTTGGCTAATTGGATGATAGAGAAGGGAGCCAAGAGTCAGGTTCGCATATGGCTTATGCTCTTTTTGTCCCTTTTACTGGAAGCAAGCTATTTTTTATTGGTATTCCTAATAGTAGCCAATCCCGTTATACTTGGTTTTACCGTGCTTTTTGCCGCCTTTGAACTGCTTCATTTACTCGTCCTTGGATTAGCCTTCAAGCGTTTTTTCCAGGGCCAAAAAATACTAAAAGAAGTCTTCAACTGGAAGATGGAGAGAAGCAGTGCCCTCTTATTTTTTACCTATTCCCTGCTGGTGCTCATTAACCTTTGGTGGATATAAAACAAATACCTATTAATCCGCTTCAGCCCCATCAGTGGAAAAAACGGGATTGGAGAGCATGAGGGGAATAAAATTCTCTTCCTTTTGTAGGCCAATTATCCCATAATAACTAACCTGGGAATTGGATTTGAAGTAGCAGGTCCCGTCCAGTTCCTCTATGGGTAATTCGAAGGTATTTGAGCTAGAACCGGATTCGTGTAATCGTATAGCCAATGAATTTACCCCAATATTAGGACCATATTTTGCTTCAAGCTGTTTCCAACGTTTAGGATTAATTCTCCAGTAAGCCAGGATATAACCGGGATGAGAGCTTAAATGGAGTACATCGCCAGTTTCCTGTTCTGGTTCCAGGTATTTGAACAATTCTTGAGCGGTCTCCAGGTGAAAATCGATTTCTTCCCGTTCTTTACTTTTTTTGCGTGTATCCAGGCTGGAAATTACCCAGTAGAGCATAAGTGCCACCACCAGGGTTAAAAGAAAAATATAAAGTATTGGACTCAAAACTTGTCAACCTCCTTTGCTTTAATAGTTTTTCCTTAAAGCAGCGAAAAAATAAGATGTATAATTAAAGAGAATAGAAAGGGGGATTTTCTTGGAAGGGATTAACGGACAGCAGCTTAAGTGGAACTGGTTGGAGCCTATACTGGTGTATTTGGGAATATTGTTCTCCGGCTTGCTGTTTAGTTTTTGTAGTGAAGAAATAGCCTTTTTAATGCTGGCTATAGGGATGCCGCAGACAGAAATGGCTTTTTTTGCGGTAGCTTATGTATTCCAATTTATGGTTACAGTTTTATTGGTTCTTTTTCTAAGTGTTTTTGTTAATAATGCCGGCTTGAATGACCTGGGTCTTATTAATACCAGCTGGAGCAACTACTGGCGCTATGGAATTATGGGTGGCTTACTATTAATGCTGCTGGTACTGCTGCTGGGACTACCCATCAATTACCTCCAACCCGATATCCAGCCCCAGGTTTTTGAAGAGATGCTCCGTTCAGTTCAAGGTGGTTCTGAGTTTATAATCTTATTGGTAATGGGAGCAGTACTGGCACCGGTCTCTGAAGAGCTCTTTTACCGGGGAATGATATACCCGGTGGTAAGGGGCTACCTTGGCCCTCTATGGGGAGCAATTGTAGCGGGTTTGATTTTTGGCCTGGCCCATTGGGACTTTTGGCGTACTATACCACTGGCGGTAGGTGGTGCTGTACTCTGCTATTTTTATGAAAAAACTGGGAGCATCCTGGTTACTATGCTGGCCCATGGGGTATGGAACGGAGTAATGGCCGTTATTGTTTATTTCAGCCTGATTAATGTATAACCTCCCTGCTTGTCAAGCAGAGGTAGTATGTGTAAAATATTTTTTGGAGCGGTAGATAGTGATATTTCGCTAAAATTCGTATTGATGGAGGATGATGTAAATGCCAGTTTATGACTATCGCTGTGAAAACTGCGGCTGTTTTGAAAAGATGCAGAAAATTACGGAGGATGCACTGAGCGAGTGCCCCAGTTGTGGAGGCAAGGTGCAAAGGTTGATAAGTAAAAATGTAGCCATTGTCTTTAAAGGTTCAGGTTTTTATGCCACTGATAACCAGCAGCAACTTAAAAATAAAGCTCGGGCTGTAAATAAAGAAAGGCAAAAGGACAACGAGGCTTTGCTGGATGGGGATGTAAAATCCTTCGTTAAGCAATCTGATAGCAGCGATAAAAAAATTGCGGAAGCTTGATTCCCGTAAAGGGGAATCTTTTTTTATGTGGAAATAGTAAAATAGGGCAATTAAGAGTAAAAACGGATATGACCGCTATATGCTTGGCCCCGGGCGCTGGGTGGAAAGTTCCTGAGGCTGATTATGGTGGGAATTTGCGGAAATGCCACAAATATTGGAAAAGCAGGTGGGCCAGGTGGATATAGGCGATATGAAGGTTATTAATATCGTGGAGGAACTGGTTTGGGAATGCTTTAAGGAGGTAATTGAACACCGCCCAGGAATATGTCGCTGTGACCGCTGTATGGCTGATGTGTGTGCGCTGGCTTTGAACAAGATGAAACCCCGTTATGTGGCCAGTGACAAGGGTGAAGTCATCTCCAAAGCCGCTTTTTTGGAAAAAGAATTAAAGATAGAGTTGCTGGTTGCGGTGGCTGATGCAGTGGAGATAGTAAAAGTCAATCCCCGGCATGAAATGGAGTAGTAATGAAAGAGATAATAATTTATACTGATGGGGCTTGTTCGGGAAATCCAGGTCCGGGAGGCTGGGGAGCAGTACTTGCATATGGAGAGCATCAAAAAGAAATCGCCGGGGCTGAAGCTGATACCACCAACCAGCGTATGGAATTAATGGCAGTAATAGAAGCTTTGAAGGCTATAAAGGGCAGCGGATGGGAGATCAGGGTTTATTCGGACAGCGCCTATTTTATTAATGCAATTCAAAAGGGTTGGCTGGAGAATTGGCAAAGGAATGGCTGGAAGAATAGCAAAAAAGAGGATGTGGCCAACCAGGATCTATGGAAAGCACTTATTCCCTTGCTGCGAAAGAATCGGGTACGAGTAGAAAAGGTTAAAGGTCATTCCGGCGACAGGTGGAATGAACGCTGTGACCAGTTGGCCCGTAATGCCATAAAAAGTTTGGGCTAAGTCGGTACTCACTGTCAATTACATCTATTAACACTTGTAATTTTGCCTGAGTGCCGGGCCACAACCACCGATGAAAATAGGGAAAGCAACAAGTGCGAATTTTTTGACGCTGATTAACGCTGATTTATTAAGATTTTATAAGATAGTATCAGCGTAAACCACCTTGCGGGTACCACTGATGATCCCTGCGGTTGCTTTTAAGGTTGCTGCGCCCGAAGGATCAGCGTCCTTCTGCGTCTAAACCCAAATTTTCTTACTAACCCCCCATAGCCCAGGGGCCACAACCACTGATGAAAAGTGAGTTAGTAGGTGCTGAAATAGTAAGATGTAGTAGGAATCAATTAACCCCTCACCCCTTACGCCTCACTTTTCTTATTAACCATACATATTTATACTTTTTGCAGTCGAAGCAAAACTGGTGTCCTATTTTGTGGAGGGTAACTCGTGAAGAAGCTGGAACTATATACCGGAACGGAGCAGGGAAAACCGGCGATAGGCATTAGACTGGGAGGAGAAGCCAGTATTCAGGATTTGCTGGATCTCTGGCAACCTCTCTGTGATGACAGCGAGCTTTTCAAATCCTATGCCGCCGGTAACCACGCTACTTGTCGGGGATGCTTGCATAATTGCTGCCAGACGGCTTATGTAATCCCCGATCTTATTTCCTTTAAAAAGATGGCCGCTCATTTGCACTTGACTTATAAGGAATTTCTCTCCGCGGACTTTTTTGATGCGGAGAAACTGGAAGCGGGAATCGTTCGGATGAAACCCAATCCCTGCATATTTTTACAGGATAATATCTGTAGTATTTACCCCTTGCGCTCTCTTATCTGCCGTTTTTATATCTGTTGCCAGTTGATGGGGGATTGCGAGCAGCTGATTTATTCTATCTGCTGGAGCGGATCGGCAGCCACCCAGTTGTTTGCCGAACAAGAAGGACTCATCAACAGCAAGGGAAGCGGAGCTTTGAGCAGTTTTGATTTGATGTTTAAAAGGCTAATGGAAGAGTACCGCTTTGATCCCCGGGTTCAGCTTTTCTTACAGGCCAATGATTACTACGATATTCCTCTCTCGGCTTTTACCGCTGCCGATATTTAATAATCCTTCAACAATATTGCAAGATTCTGGCTTTTCAGCTTTTTTTCCTGCTCGTGCAGGATTTTGAGCCGGGGAAAGGAATATATTAAGTTGGTGCATTTTTTGATTTTGGAGGTGAGAAAACTCGAGTTTTAGTAATATTTAAGCATCGGAAGAAACTGCGGAGCAGTTTCAACACACCCCGCTGCAACGAGGCTGGGGATTAGAACCCGCTGCCTGTTTTGTTAATGGGAACCCGACCGCTTAAAGAAGCGGGAAATTTCACCTCGTTATGAATGAGGATAAAGGGAGGTAAAAAAATTTGATAAGGGGAAGAAAATCGAGATGGGCCATCCTGCTCTGCCTGCTTCTGGCCGTGGCGATGCTCGCCGGTTGCAGCAGCAACAAGGAAGCTGCCGAGGGCAATAAGGATGCGGACAAGAGCCAGGAAGAAGTAATCAAACTGGGTTTCCTGGGAGCAACTACCGGTGATGTGGCCAACTATGGCATTCCTGGTAAAAAGGGAATGGAAATGGCTATTGATGATTTGAATGCCCAGGGTGGTATATTGGGTAAGAAGGTAGAAGGGGTCTATGAAGATAATAAAGGGGAAAATTCAGAAATAGCTCTGATTGCCACCAAATACATTACCAGGGATAAAGTTGTGGCTATGGTGGGTGACCCCTGTACCGGTCTAACCAAAGTAGCTGCTGATATAGCTCAAAAGAACAAAGTAGTTATATTTTCCGCCGGGGCTACCGGCACCGGTGTAGTAGAAATTGGGGATTATGTATTCCGCAACACCCTATTGGACCAATTTGCCGTTCCTTCCGTGGTTGACTGGATGATGAACAGCAAGGGATGGAAGAAATTTGCTATAATTACTTCGCTTAATAATGGTTACAGCACTGCCCTGACTCCAGTTTTCCAGGAAGCCATTAAGGCCAAAGGCGGGAAGATTGTAAATGAAGATACCATAAATGATGGGGAAACGGATTTCACCGCCCAGATTACCAAACTGAAGAATACCGGGGCGGATGTTCTGGTATTTACCGGCTATTACCGCGAAGCAGCCCTGTTGCAGAATGAAGCCAAAAAACAGGGACTCGACATCACCCTCTTAGGTGGGGATGGCCTTTATGGACACGACTTGATTAAACTGGGCAAAGATGCGGTAGAAGAAAAGGTAATATACTATTGCGGCTTCAGTAGTGACCAGCCCAGTCCCGAGACGGACGCTTTTATCAAAAAGTATGTAGAAAAATATAAGGAACAACCGGATATGTTCTCCGCTCAGTATTATGATGCGATTATGATTCTGGCTAAAGCCATGACCGATGCCAAGAGTACGGATCCTTCAGTTTTTAAGGACGAACTAGCCAAGTTAAAGGATTATCCGGGAGTATCCGGAAACACTACTTTCAGGGCTGATCGGGAACCAATAAAGAGCCCGATTTGTCTCATTACGGTTAAGGACGGAGAATTTTTCCTCCTGGAGAAAATCCCCGTAAAAGTTCAGTAAGCCTGAGTGAATAATGGAGTGTAGTGATAGCCCGCCCTCAGGGCAGGCTATCACCTAACTTTTAGGGGTATTGTAAAAAGGCCCTGAGGGACTTTTCTACAATAACCATTAGAAGATTCCACTGCTAAATACCTAAATGTGGTATAAGGGTTGTATAATATACAAGCGAGCGTTGGCGAAGCATGGATGCAACAACCGGCGAAGGCGAGCAGGCGAAAGGGGGCGAGCGATAGGACATCGCGAGAGCGCTTCACCCTGCACCCTGCACCCTTCGGGTACTCCTGATGTTCCATCCTGCGGATGTTACTATTAAGGTTGCGGGTACGCCTGGTGTTCCACCCTGCGGGTGTCACTATTGAGGTTGCCTCCCATGGACGGGAGATTAGCGCGGTACCCCTTGAGCCGCAAGACAAGCCGCAGGTGTTGCCCATGCGTAGATTGCGAGCGGTTATATTTATACAGCAAAATAATATTAGTAACTTTTGCAGCAACAATAATCGCGCCAAGCGTCAGGGAGGAAATTTATGTTCTGGGAACAATTGCTGAACGGTCTGACCCTGGGAAGCACCTATGCCTTGATTGCCCTGGGTTATACCATGGTTTACGGAATAGTCCAACTGATTAATTTTGCTCATGGTGAGATTTATATGTTTGGAGCTTTTGCCGGGCTTATTCTGGTTTCATTCTTCGGTTTCAACTTGATAGCAGCTATGCTGGTAGCCATGCTTTTCTGTATGCTCTTGGGGATTTTGGTTGAAAGAATCGCCTATCGACCCCTTCGGGGCAAGTCCTCTCGCCTTTCGGCACTGATCAGTGCGATTGGAGTATCCATTTTTCTTTCCACCCTGATGGCCCTGATGGCTGGAACCAATACCCACCGCTACCCGGAAGTGATTGCCCATCAGACTTACCATCTGGGCTCGCTGGATCTTTCCCTAATGCAGATACTCATACTAGCGGTTTCGGCCCTGTTAATGATCGGCCTGCAATTCATGGTGCAGAAGACCCGTATAGGCAAAGCCATGCGGGCCTGTTCGCAGGATCTGGATGCTTCCTATCTGATGGGGATTAATGTCAACCGGGTTATCTCTTTCACCTTTGCCGTAGGCTCGGCTCTAGCTGCTGCCGGGGGAGTAATGGTAGGGGTGTATTACAACGCGGTCTGGCCCTATATGGGAATGATGGCCGGCTTAAAAGCCTTTGCGGCAGCGGTTATGGGGGGAATCGGCTCCATACCGGGAGCCATGATTGGTGGTTTGAGCCTGGGGATAATGGAAATAATGGGGGTGGCATATCTTTCTTCCTCCTATAAGGATGCTATTGCTTTTGGTATGTTAATTCTGGTTTTATTGATTCGTCCCCAGGGTTTGATGGGGCAGAAGATATCGAAGAAGGTGTAATAGTGAATGGTCTGGATGCAGCAATAACCCAATACATTGATCCCTATTACCTGCGCATAATGATTTTGCTGGGAATAAATATTATCCTGGCCCTGGGCTTGAACCTGATTACCGGTGTTACCGGCCAGTTATCCATGGGCCATGCCGGATTTATGAGTATTGGCGCCTATACCTCGGCCATTCTTTCCATGCAATTTGGTTTTTCCTATCTCATGGCCTTGCTGACCGGGGCTGCGGTAGCGGCATTTTTTGGTTTTTTGATCGGCATACCCACCCTGCGTTTGGAAGGCGACTACCTGGCTATGGTTACTATTGGTTTTGCCGAGATCATACGGGTATTTTTTCTTAATTTCGAACCCGGAGGCAGAGCAGTGGGATTGTCAGGTATTCCCCAGCACACCAACTTCATCACCGTATGGCTTATTGCCTTGATCATTATCGCCCTTAATACCCGTTTGTTAAAATCCCGAATGGGGCGGGCCTTTTATGCCATCAGGGAAAACGAAATAGCCGCTGCATCGACCGGGATTGACACCACCCGCTTAAAGATACTGGCCTTCACCGCCGGTTCTTTTTTAGGCGGCTTGGGGGGAGGCCTGTACTCTCATTATATGTATTATATCAATCCCCAGGATTTCGGCTTTATGAAGTCGATTGAGCTTTTAAACATGGTTATCCTGGGTGGAATGGGGAGCATTCCCGGCACCATTCTGGGCTCTTTTATACTTACTCTGGCCCCGGAAATGCTGCGTATTGTGGCGGAATACCGGCTTCTCTTCTATGGAGCCCTCTTGGTGATACTGATGATTTTCCGTCCCAATGGGATTTTAGGAGATGTCCGTATATATGACCTTAAAAAGCGCTGGGGGCGAAAAGAGGTGAAAACATGCCGGTCTTGACCCTGGAAGGAATCAGCCAGGAGTTCGGAGGTTTAAGGGCCCTGGATGGGGTAAATATGGTGGTGGAAGAAGGGGAGATATTCGGTATTATCGGCCCCAATGGAGCGGGTAAAACCACCCTGTTTAATATTATCACCGGTATATATATTCCCAGCGAAGGGGACTTGATTTTTAAGGAACAGAGGATTAACCGTATGGCCACCCATAATATCGCACGGCTGGGCATAGGGCGGACTTTTCAAAATATCCGTCTTTTTAACAAGCTTTCGGTTCTGGACAATGTGCGGGTCGGCAGCCACGGCATCAGCCGCAGCGGCTTCTTTAAAAGCCTCCTGGGACTGCCCTCCATGTTGCGGGAAGAAAAGGAGATTAAGGGCCGGGCCGAGGAATTGCTGGAACTGGTGGGTCTTTACGACAAGAAGATGGAATATGCCGACAACTTGGCTTATGGGGAGCAAAGGCGACTGGAGATTGCCCGGGCCCTGGCATTAAAGCCCAGTTTGCTATTGCTGGATGAGCCCGCCGCTGGGATGAATAGCGGGGAAAAAGTTGAGTTGATGAAATTGATTGAGCAAATCAGGCAGGAAATGAAGCTTACTATTTTACTGGTGGAGCACGATATGAGCCTGGTGATGAATATATGTGAGCGTATCGCCGTACTGGATTACGGAAGAAAGATTGCTGAGGGTCCACCGGAAGAAATAAAGAATGATGAAAGGGTAATACAGTCGTATCTGGGAGTAGGGGCATGAGACCTGTTTTAATATATGGTTTGATTTTCTTATCCGTGCTCTGTATGGCCACATCATCTATTATTATAAGGTTTTCGACCGCGCCCGCCATGATAATTGCCCTATATCGCGTAGTTTTCACTGCTGGCCTGGCAGCCCTGCTGGGAAGTAGGGATATCTTTCCCAATATCAAGAAGATGCCCCGCCGGGATTTTATTCTAATTATAATAGCGGGGTTCTTCCTGGCCCTGCATTTTGCCTTCTGGATTAGCTCCCTCAACTATACCAGCATTCCCAGTTCGGTACTTTTTACCAACCTGCAGGTGATTTTTGTTTTGCTTTTTTCCATTTTTATTCTCCGGGAAAAGATGAAACAGCAGGTGATAGCCGGTATAATAGTAGCTATTTTGGGCAGCAGCCTCATTGCCGGTGGTGACCTGGGTTCAGGACGAATTTATGGAGATATGCTGGCTTTGCTGAGTGGTTTTTTTGTGGCGGTTTATTTTATCATCGGACGCTATGTGCGGGTGCGGGTGGATGTCTGGCCTTATACTTCCATGGTAGCGCTGGTGGCGGTTCTGGTATTGCTCCCGGCTTCAGCCCTGGCTGGTTTGCCTTTGCTTTCCTATCCCCCGCGGGAATGGATTTTGTTTTTATTGCTGGCCCTGGGACCGGGCCTGGCTGGACACGGGATTCTCAACTGGGCTTTAAAATATGTAAAGGCTCCCATTGTAGCAGTATCAATACTGGGAGAATCAGTGGGAGCCAGTATACTTGCTTTTTTAGTCTTTGGTGAGCTGTTGCTCTGGTACCAAATGATAGGTGGAGTCCTCATCCTCCTGGGCATTTATGTGGCAGCCGTCAATGAGGCCCGCAGCGGGGAGCAACTTCTACAGGAGGGTTAGCGAAAATTCACTGGGACAAGGGACCTATCCCCATTTCCCATTACCCATGTCCCATTATTTATAAAGTGTGGTCAAACGGGTGCTGGGGAAATAATGTCCCACGATTTGGTTGACCTTTTTACCTTCTTTGGCCATGGTATAGGCTCCCCATTGTTCCATCCCACAGCCGTGACCCCAACCGCTGCCTTTAAAAATTATATTATTGCCCTCTGCCTTTACGCTGCTTAATACCGTGGAATATAAGCGGTCAAAGCCTATTTTCTCGCGGAGCATGGCCGCAGACATGGAAGTCTTGCCGGCGCTTATGGTCAGGGCACGGCCGGAAGGACCTCTCTTGCTGATTCTTATATCATCCAAAGAACCGGCTTTAGCCCCCATGATATTTTTCACTTCCCAGCGGGGCACTTTTACTGTCCAGCTTTTGTATTTAGCCGGGGCATATTTCATCCCATTGGTCTTTACTGGAACGATATAGGCGGAGGCCTTATTTTTTAATTTCGGAAAGCCCTCGATTATACTGGCAGTCTTGTCTTTGGATAGAGAGTGGAAGAGAGCATAAACGAATTTGCCATTATAGGTAAGAACCTGACCCCGGGTGGCATCTACCGCTTTGGAGATAGCCGGGGTAATTTTCTTTTCATCATAGGCTTGAAATTCTGTATGGTCATCACTGGCATCGGTATTATGCTTTTGCCGCGTGCCATTTTCATATTCCAGAAGGGCCAGGGTCATGGTTCGAGCTACAATTGCCTGGGCTTTCAGTGCTTCCGGAGGATATTTGGGTCCGATTTCTGCCGCTACAACCCCTTTAAGGTACTCTTCCAGCTTTAAATTCTGTTTTTCTCCGGTAGCTTTTCGAAACAGAGTGATATTTGGCTCTGTCTTATATTTACTTACCTCGGGAGCCAGCTTTACTGGTTTTAAGGACTTGGGGGCCGGCTTTTGCGCTTGCTTCTGGCAGCCGCCAACAAAGGACAGGAAGCAAACAAGCAAGATAGAGACCAGGATAGCCAGACACTTATTCTTCCTCAACAAGCAGATCGCTCCTTTACTTTTCGAATAGTTTACCCTGCGGACAATATACCTATGTCTGGCAAACTCAGGGACTTTTCGACTAGGCAAGACAAGTATATTGATATATAATATTTTCCAGTAGAGAATGGAAATTAGGAGGGACCTGGTTGCAGATTGTGCTGGTGGAGCCGGAAATCCCGCAGAATACGGGAAATATCGCTAGAACTTGTGCTTTAACCAAAACGGCTCTACACCTGGTTAAACCTTTGGGTTTTTCACTAGCTGACCGTTTTTTAAAAAGAGCAGGTCTTGACTATTGGGATAAGGTTGAGGTACAGCTATGGGAAAGCTTTGGGGATTTGCTGGAGGCAAATCCGGGGGCAGCATTTTATTTGGCCACTACCCGGGCAGGACAAGCCTACCATCAAGTAAGTTACCCCCAGGATAGCTGGCTGGTATTCGGGCGGGAAAGCAGTGGATTACCAATTTCTATTTTAAAAAGCTTTCCCGATACCCAGATTCGTATCCCTATGCAGGACATCGGCCGTTCCCTTAACTTGTCCAATTCTGTAGCCATTATATTATACGAAGCATTAAGACAGAATTCTTTCCCGGGTTTGCGATAATCTACCAACATGATAAAAGAAGCTGGCTTTTATCATATTTTAATTTTAAAAGGAGAATAAAAATGGTTGAAAGTGAACTGCAATTGCAGGTGCGCTTGAATTACCTTAATATGCTGCTTGATAACCTGAATGAACTATTTTTTACTTATAATGGTGAAGGCTTTATTGAGTTTGTCAACAAAAAGACTGTGGATGTGCTGGGTTATATGCCTGAAGAATTAATAGGAATGAATGTTTTAGATCTGTCCTTTGGGAAATACCAGGAAAAATTAAAAGAGGAAATGCGCTGGAGATTGGAGCAGGGGGTATCCAGCAGTTATGATGTAGTTCTCAGGAGCAAAGATAGTAAGGAGATGATTATTCACTTTAACTGTGCTCCCATTCTACTTGGAGATAAGGTGGTTGGGGGTATGGCATTGGGGGAAAACATCAGCGCTTACCAGGCAACTATGGAAGCACTGCGATTGTCCGAAGAAAAGTTTGCCGCCGCCTTTCGATTGAGCCCGGAAATGATAGCTATCACTACCCTTAGAGAAGGGCGATATATAGATGTCAATGATGTTTTCTTGGAGTTGTTCGGTTACTGTCGCGAAGAGGTAATAGGTAAGACGGCGAAGGAGTTAAATATTTGGGTTAATCCTCAAGCCCGCTATCAGGTGGTAAAAACCCTTATGCGGGAGAAGTTAATTAAGAATTTTGAAGATCTCTTTAATAAAAAATCAGGTGGAACCTGGCGGGGACTTTGTTCATTTGCTCGTCTGGAAATTGCCGGGGAAATATGCGTACTGACTGTGGCGGCGGATATTACTGAAAAGCGCCGTATGGAAGAAGAAATATTAAAGGTAAGCCGCTTGGAATCGCTGGCCCTTCTGGCTGGTGGATTGGCGCATGATTTTAACAACCTCTTGACCATCATTGTAGGGAATATTTCCCTGGCTCGGATAGTGGGGATGGATAAGCAAGATAGCAGGGAATATATATTGGAGGCGGAAAAAGCTGCGCTGCAGGCCCGAGGACTTACCCAACAATTGTTAACCTTCGCCCAAGGAGGGGTACCAATTAGAAAAACTACTTCCATTAAGGAGTTCCTGATGCAGTCAGTAAACTTCTGTCTCTGTGGCTCCAGTGTAATAAGCGAATTCTGTATTGCCGAGGAACTTTGGAATGTATTTGTTGACGAAGGACAAATCAATCAGGTGATTAATAACCTGGTTTTAAATGCTGTTCAGGCTATGCCTGATGGGGGCATAATCCGGATTACGGCTGATAATTTTTACCTGGATAACGAGGAAGGGGGATTAACCTTAAAGAAAGGCCAGTATGTGAGGCTATGTTTTCATGATCAGGGAAGCGGTATACCGCTTGAACATCAAGCCAAAATATTTGATCCCTATTTTACTACTAAAAAAGAAGGTACTGGCCTGGGCCTGTCCACCTCCTATTCCATTATACGCAAGCATGGCGGATATATCACTTGTGAGTCGCAACCAGGGATGGGTACATCATTTATTATATATTTACCGGCTTCTTCTGAGGATGAATCCGGGGAAGTAAGCCAGGACCATAGATTAGTAACCGGGTACGGGAGAATTCTGTTTATGGATGATGAGCTGCGCATTAGGGAGATGGTCGAAGAAATGTTAAACTCTCTGGGTTATGAAGTTGAGCTAGTTGCTAATGGCCAGGAATGTATAGATAAGTATATACAAGCTGCAGCTAATGCCAGGTATTTTGATGCTGTAATACTGGATATGACTATTCCTGGGGGAATGGGAGGAAAAAAGACGATGCAAACTTTGCGGGAAATAGACCCTCAGGTGAAGGTAATTGCCAGTAGTGGCTATGCGTATGATTCGATATTACCAATATACCAAAAATGGGGGTTCGCCGGGGTTATAGCTAAGCCTTACCAGGTAGAAGAATTAAGCGAGGTATTACAGATGGTTATAAAAGGGCAATATATATCGTAGGGACTATATATCAGAAGAATCGTCCCCGTAATATACTCAATCAAAATGAAAAGTCAAAAAGAAAAACCCCTTTAGGGGTTTTTGTTTATGAATAGTCTTGCAGTTATTTAGTCGTCTGCAGGAATCGGGGCTTCTACGGGGCAGACATCAGCGCAAGATCCACATTCCGTGCACAGTTCAGGGTCGATTTCGAATTTATCTTCACCCTCGCTAATGGCTTCTACCGGGCATTCATCCACACATATTCCGCAAGAAATACATTCGTCTGTGATGATATAGGACAACAGGCTCCCTCCTTTGCTGTAATAAAACTATAAGAATTATAATTAACGAGTTTTTGTTTGTCAATTTTATTTGCTGCAGAACAGCCGTTGTTGTATATGTGTTAAGCATGATAAAAATCTGCTAAAATATTAATCATTGAATAGCGCGGACTTTCTGTTTAAAGAGTATTATATCTGCTATTCATAATTGATTCCACTGCAAAAACCCCTTTTGTTGCATAAGGGTTGAATAAATATACAAAACGCTGGCGAAGGTGAAAGCGGGTGGTCGAAGACCGCCCTTACAATGCTTTGCAGTCGCTATTAAGGTTGTTGCGCCTGATTTGGAACGACACGGGGGTCGTTCCCTACATACCCTTCGGTCGCTTTTAAGGTTGCACCCTATCGGGCACTACTGATGCTCCCTTCGGTCGCTTTTAAGGGAGTTGAGCGATATATTTATACAAGCCAATGAATATTAATAACTTTGCAGTGGAGTCATAATTAATAAAGTCCTACTTTGGGAGATTAAGAAAAGGAGATAAAAGATGAAATGCGTAATAATGGCTAACGGTGAGTACGGTAGAATAGACCTTTACCATCATCTTTTTTCCAATGCTGATGTGGTATTATGTGCTGATGGGGGGGCCAATTATGCTTTTGCCATGGGTGTAGTTCCCTCCATGATTATTGGAGACCTTGATTCCATCCGGCCCGAAGTTAGGGAGTATTTCACGGCCAAACAGGTAGAGATGAGGAAGTATCCCCGGCGTAAAGATTATACCGATACTCAGCTAGCCCTTTCCATAGCAAACAGGTTTGACGCTGATGAGATAGTTTTATTGGGAACTCTGGGTAAAAGGCTGGATCATACCCTGGCCAATATCTTTTCCGGGCTGGAAATGGCCCGGCAAGGGATTAGGATCATGCACTATTCTCCAGAATGTGTAGTGTATCTGGTAACGAAAAACATAGTATTTGAAGGTTGCCAGGGTGACCTGGTATCGGTTCTGGCCCTCAGCGAAGAGGCACAGGGAGTATATGAGAAGGGTTTTGAGTATCAGGTTGAGGATATTGTGATGAACCTGGAAAACCCCTACGGTATATCCAATGTACTTACCGCGAAAAGCGGGGAAGTTTCCGTAAAAAAAGGGGTTCTGGCCGTGTTCCATTATCCCCAGGAAATATCCAGCCCATTTACAGAATAAGCGTTGGAAGTGAGGCGTTAGGGTAAGGTGTTAAGGCTATTTCCTTTTATATCTTACTGTTAAAGCAGCTGCTAATTCATTTTTCAATGGAGGAAAATAATTTGGATTTAAGCTTTCTCTCCGGGGTATTTGCCAACCCCTGGGATATTATCCGCAGCCTGGTGGATATTATTATAGTAGCTTATGTGGTTTACCGGATTTTGCGCTGGATAAGCGGAACCAGGGCGGAACAGTTGCTGAAGGGACTGGTATTATTACTGGTCTTTTCGGTGCTGGCCAGTGCATTGGAATTGGATATGGTTAACTGGTTGATGGAGAAACTATGGATAGTATTTGCTATTACTTTACCCATAGTGTTTCAACCTGAGCTGAGGAGATTGCTGGAACAGTTAGGACGAGGGAAGTTCTTTAGCCTGAGTACTTCGCAAGTTGAAATGGAGGAATATGAGGCCATTATTAACGAGATAGGCGAGGCTGCTGACATCCTCTCCCGCAACCGGGTAGGGGCACTCCTGGTTCTGATCCGGGAAACGGGAATTGCGGAGTATTTGGAAAGCGGTGTTGACCTTGATGCTCTGGTTTCGGCGGGGCTGCTTATAAACATTTTTGTTCCTAACACGCCGCTGCACGATGGAGCTTGCATCATCTCCAATAGCCGGATAAAAAAGGCAGCCTGTTTCCTCCCCTTAAGCGACAATCCCAATTTGGACAAGGAATTAGGGACACGCCACCGGGCTGCCCTGGGAATAACAGAGCTTTCTGATGCCATAGCGGTAATAGTCTCTGAAGAAACGGGTATTATTTCGCTGGCCCAGGAGGGCAAGATACAGCGTCACCTGGACCCTTTGAGCCTTAGAGAGATTCTGGGGAGAGAATTATTGGCCCGGGAGAAATGGAGTGATGTCGTCAAGAGGAGGTGGGCTGGTGAATTCCGCATTAAAGGACCCAAAAAAGAGAACCGGACTTAAACTGATATCCTTGATTATCGCAATCTTGCTCTGGCTGTATGTGGTCAGCCAGGGCGCTACCACTACTCCGCAAGAGCTTATCAAGACACCCCTCAAATATCATAACCTGGGCGAGGGACTGACGGTTAGTGGTCCGGATACGGTTTCGCTGCGCATATGGGGTTCACTAAAAAGGAACAGCGATACTGTTGCTTATGTGGATCTAAGTGGTTTGGGGGAAGGCGTATATGAACTTCCGGTCAATGTGAAGGTAGTCAAGGGGGCCCTGTTTGCTACAGTGGAGCCGGACAAGGTTGAAGTTGTACTTAAAGCAGTTCAGGAAAAAGAACTCGCGATTAAATATGAGATTTTTAAGCCTCCTTCTCCTGCTTATGAAGTCCTGGATGTAGTGATTACACCGGAAAGATGCTTGTTACAAGGGGAAGAAGAAGCCATAAAAAAAGTGAAGACGGTCAAATGCCAGATATCCCTGCAGAACCGGGAGGGAATCACTTCCTTTTATTCCCCGTTGCTGGCACTAGATGCCGGGGGCAGGAAAATCAATGAAGGAATACGGCTGATTCCTGAGAAAGTCAAGGTTAATGTTGTCCTCAGCCGGAAGAAAGCGGAGCAGAAGGTTGGTGTCAAGCTAGTGAGCAGCGGCAATACCGCCGAAGGTTATCAACTTCGCAAGTTGCAGATGGAGCCGGATTTCATAACTATCCTGGGAGCAGAGAGTGAAGTTGCTGCTATCCAAGAAGTAAATACTGAAGTACTGGAGCTGGAAGGGAGAAAGGAATCCTTTAGCCAGGAGCTGGAATTAATGGTTCCCGAGGGAATAAAGGCTTTTCCTTCCCGGGTTTTGATATATGTGGATATAGGTAAGATAGATGAAAAAGGGGGTAAGCAGGAATGATTATCCGCCTGAGAGAGTTGATATTGCCGCTTAATCATAGTGAAAAGCAGCTAAAGGAGGCAGCTGCTCGCCGTTTAACCATAGCCAAAAGTGAGATCCGTTCTTTACGCCTGGTAAGGAAGTCCATAGATGCCCGAAAAAAGAGGATTTGCTTTTCCTATATTATTGATCTGGAAGTTGATGATAAACTGTCTTTTCCAGAAAAAATAGCCAAAGTAATCGAGCCTGAGGAACAGGCAGGAGCTATCCATCTCACCCCTGGTACAGAAGGCCTGACCCAATCACCTCTCATAGTAGGGGCAGGCCCGGCCGGCCTTTTTTGTGCCCTGTATCTAGCTCGTCATGGTTATCGACCGGTACTGTTGGAACAGGGGCAGGATATCGACCGCCGGGTTAAAAGCGTGGAGAGATTCTGGAAAAAGGCCGAGCTAAATCCCCGCTCCAATGTACAATTTGGTGAGGGTGGAGCCGGCAGCTTTTCCGATGGCAAGCTTACCACTCGCATTGACGATAAACGGATTAACTATGTTTTGCGTAGTTTTGTAGAGTTTGGCGCCGATGAGGAAATACTCTATGTAAAGAAGCCTCATGTTGGGACTGATGTCATCCGGCAGGTAGTAAAGAATATGCGGCAGGAGATACTTGGCCTGGGTGGCGAGTGCTATTTTGATGCTTGTTTAACCGACATAAAAGTTAACCATTCGCGACTAGAAAGCATAATAATAAACCATGAAACGGAGGTACCCTGCTCTCTGCTGGTGCTGGCGGTGGGAAACAGTGCGCGTGATGTTTACCGCCTGCTCTATCGCCGGGGGGTAAGCCTTATCCCCAAGGCCTTTGCGGTAGGAGTGAGGGTTGAGCATCCCCAGTCCTTGATTGATCGCATTCAATTTGGGAAATATGCCGGGCACCCGCGTCTAGGTGCTGCCGAATACAATCTAAGCCACCACGAAAAAGAAGGGCGACCCTGTTATAGCTTCTGCATGTGTCCGGGCGGTTATGTAATTGGTGCTTCCTCTGCAACCGGTCAACTGGTAACCAACGGAATGAGTTACCGGGCACGGAACAGCGGTGTTGCCAACAGTGCTTTGGTAGTGGGGGTAAACCCGGCCGATTGGGACAATCAGACTTTGGGAGGCCTGGAGTTTCAGGAGAAGCTGGAAAGACAGGCTTTTATCATGGGAGGCGGCAACTACCGTGCCCCAGCTCAGTATTTAAAAGATTTTCTGGTTCAGCTTCCTAGCTACTCCCTGGAAGGCTCCCTGGCCACTTATCAACCCGGGGTAAAAGCCGCCAACCTCTGGGAATTGTTTCCAGCTGAAATCTGCCATACTATGCAGCGAGGGATAGAGGCCTGGGGAAAAAAGCTGCGCGGTTTCATAAGCGAAAAGGCGGTTATAACCGGAGTGGAAACACGCACTTCAGCACCACTGCGGATTCTGCGCCAGGAAAAATTATGCTCGCTGGATATTGACAACCTTTATCCCTGTGGCGAAGGAGCTGGGTATGCCGGGGGAATAATCAGCTCCGCCATAGATGGTTTGAAAGTAGCCGAGAAAATAATTTCCACTTACCAAAAACCTGCACAAAAAGCCAGGGTAAATAGTAATAGTGTTTGTAATGCCCGGGAACTTTAAGGAGTGAGGATAGAGAATTTTCATGGCTAGCCCCAGAGTAAACTTCTGCTTAGTATTGGGATACATGGAAAATAAAGGGTAATATCCTGTAATTGGAAAGAAAGCAACAAAGGTTTATGGCTTGTTTTATATTGAAATCCGGCTACTTGTGAAGTATAATTTTGCAGTGATGATTATTGACAAAAGCTGGGTTTTCTAAAGAGATGATTATAATGGGGAGGAAGTAAGCGTTGGGTAAACTATTTGGAACAGATGGAGTAAGAGGTGTGGCCAATCTGGAACTTACACCCGAATTAGCTTTTCAACTGGGTAGAGCCGGTAGTTATGTTCTGGCGCGTCATGAGGCCAGTAAACGACCCCGGATACTGGTGGGAAAGGATACCAGGATTTCAGGCGACATGCTGGAAGCGGCCTTAATAGCCGGTATTTGCTCCACTGGAGCAGATGTATTGACGGTAGGAATACTTCCTACTCCGGCAGTTGCCTTCCTTACCCAAAGATACCAAGCTTCTTGCGGAGTGGTAATATCGGCTTCGCATAATCCACTGGAAGACAACGGTATCAAGTTTTTCGGCCCCAGTGGCTACAAGCTTCCCGATGAACTGGAGGAGGAAATCGAAGAACTGGTTTTAGCAGGAACCCAGGAACTCCAGCGCCCCCAGGGTGAAGATGTGGGAAGGGTTTACCTGGTAGCTGAGGCCAGAAACAACTATTTGGATTATCTTATTTCCTGTTATTCCCAGGACCAGAACCTGGCGGGCATAACTGTGGTTGTTGATTGTGCCAACGGCGCAGCCTATTCCACTGGCCCGGAATTATGGAGTCGTTTGGGGGCCCAGGTTATAGCCATAAACAACTACCCAAATGGGGTAAATATCAACGAGCGCTGCGGCTCCACCTATACTGAAGGGCTCCGAAGAGCGGTGGTGGAACATAAAGCGGACATGGGCATTGCCTATGACGGTGATGCTGACCGCTGTATAGTTGTTGATGAAAGAGGTAACGAGCTGGATGGAGACCATATTATAATGATCTGCGCTCTGGATATGAACAGCCGGGGGGAATTGAATCCCCCGCTGGTGGCAGCTACAGTTATGAGCAATATAGGCCTGGATATAGCTTTACGCCGCGAGAATATTCAGGTGGCTAGTTGTAAAGTCGGCGACCGCTATGTTTTGGAAAAAATGAAGGAGAGCGGCGCCCTGTTGGGTGGGGAACAATCCGGACATATAATCTTTCTGGAGCATGCCACTACCGGAGACGGCCTTTTGACCTCATTGAAGGTGGCGGAAGTTCTCCGGCGTTCCGGCCTGACCCTGTCTGAACTGGCTCGGGGCCTGGAGAAACAGCCCCAATTACTGGTTAACCTGCGTATGGAAAACAAGGATAAAATCCTGGCTCATCCTCTGGTGCAGGAAGCCCTGAAGCAGGCGGAGGAGAGGCTGGGGGAATGGGGCAAACTGGTAGTCCGGCCCTCGGGAACCGAGCCTGTGGTCCGGATAATGGCCCAGGGTCCAGAGCAGTACCTGTTGGAGGAGGTGATTGCTGAAATAAAACAAAGCATAGAAAGAGCTCAGGCCTAACGCCAAAGCTCATTTTAGCGCCTGCCCCGGCAGTCAGAAGATGCTATGTATTATTGGATATGCATTAGCATAGAGTTTTGCTGATTAATTCATAATATAGGTGAGCATCGGAGTGCCGGGTGACGAGGAGGGGGTTTATCGAATTTGTCGGCGGATGCCCCCCGGTGACCACCACCGTCAGCATGGCTACAAAGACCCGCAGTAATGCGGGTGACAAAAGCCCTGCGTGGAAAAGCGAGGGAAAGCTAATCCGCCTCGTTGCTTCTTGAATTTTGAGAATCAAATGAACATCGAAATGAAAAAAGTTGTGTAATAGTTTTTAAATAACCCCAAATATAAACAAAATTGGAGGTTAATATATGAGTGAAATTGAAAAAGGCGAGTTCGAGCATTTTATGCTCAAGGAGATTCATGAGCAGCCCGAAGCCATCCGCAAAACCCTGGCCGGAAGAATAAAAGACGGCCGGGTGGATTTTCCCGATTTAGAATTTGATAACGTATTTAAAAATACCGGCAAGATAATTATTGCCGCCTGTGGGACATCCTATCATGCGGGAATGGTAGGCCGCCTAGTTATAGAAAAACTGGCTCGCATCCCGGTTGAAATCGACCTGGCTTCCGAATTCCGTTATCGTGAGGTATTGTGGAACCCCAATGACCTGGTAATAGTAATTAGCCAGTCGGGTGAAACTTCCGATACCCTGGCTGCCCTGAGAGAAGCCCGGCATAACGGCATCAAGGTTCTGGCTATTACCAATGTGCCGGGGAGTACTATCGCCCAGGAAGCGGAGCGGGTGATTTACACCCACGCTGGCCCGGAAATAGCGATTGCTTCCACCAAGGCCTATTCTGCTCAACTGCTTATTATGTACCTGCTGGCTTTGTATCTGGCCTCCTTGAGAGATAGCTATAATCCGGTGGAACTCGAAGGCCTGGCCAACGAACTTCTGGGCGTGGATGCTATGGTAGAAAGTGTCTTGCAAGAACAGCAGCATATCAAGGAACTGGCCGAGAAATATCACAAAGTGCAGAGCATCTTTTTCCTGGGTCGTGGCTTGGATTATCCCGTAGCCATGGAAGGAGCTCTCAAACTCAAGGAGACTTCCTATGTCCATGCCGAAGCCTATGCAACCGGTGAGCTCTTGCATGGCCCGCTGGCCCTTATCGAGCAGGGAGTACCGGTACTGACCCTGATCAGCCAGGATAAATTGGTGGATAAATCCATGTCCAACATCAAAGAAATCAAAGCCCGGGGAGCGGTGGTATTGGCTATCTGCAAGGAAAACCTGCAGGAGCACTGCCAGGAATGTGATGAAAAAATTCTCTTGCCACGGATAAATCCTATGCTGGCTCCCATCGTAGCCGTTGTTCCCTTGCAGATTTTTGCATATTATATGGCACTCTTCCGTGGTAATGATGTTGATAAGCCCCGTAACCTGGTTAAAAGCGTAATGGGGGATTAGGGAGGAAAAAGCACATGTTCTAAGATAATGCCAGTCTGGCAATTTTTTCAACTGGAGCTGGAGCATGATCACATAATGAACCCTTCTCGTACATCCGGGAAGGGTTCATCGTTAGGAGAACGCAAATAAATTCAAAAGGACGAGTATTAGAAATCGGCTGCAAGGTTTTTAGGCATAATGATGGGCTTGGTCGGTTTAATTAGGATTTTCGGGAATAACCGGTCCTTTATCAGTTATTTTACCTCCAGCTTTATATGCGCTACTTGGTAATACTCGTCTGTTTGGGGTATTCCTGGCTCCAGCATGAGTGGTAACTCCTTTTCCCATGATTGTATATATTAGCTATTAGGGAGGGATAATTCAGAGCGGGTTGGGGTTGGTGAAAGGGTGAAAGGGGATGGCTTATGCAGCTGAAATATGGGTATAGCCGGGGATTGAAACTGAATCTATCTGATCCCCAAATTGATGGAAGTACTGCAGGTTATGGAAAGATTGCCCTGCCGGGCGGGTATGGCAGGGCCGGGTTTAAGATAAGGTCCCGTAGCTGGAGCAAGTTTAAGGCGCCGGGCAAAAGGGATGAGGTGCTAAGGGAACATGCCATATTGGAGTCCCGGATTATGGATATGGCGGAACTGGGAGAGCATATATTTTACGCTCTGGGACAACAACAGGGATTTTCTCTTATTCGCCTGGGGGACTCGGAACTGATTATTCTGGCTCAGGATATTGTTTTTCCCACTAATCTGGAGCTAAAGAAATGGGCTGGCCTGATGGCAGCTCTCTCTCATGATCCGGAGCTGGGGGATGGTGATAATGAGGCAAGTCGCTGGGAAGATTTTTTGAGTCTTTCCGGGGTTCAGTTTCCGGATAAAGGAGCCCAGGATTACTTGATCAAGGCTTTGCATTCGGCTACCCTGGTGGGGATTCCAACTACCAACCGCCCGGGGCGCTCCGCCGCCCATATTAGGCTGATTCAGGGTTTCCAAACCACCCTTTTTAAGGTTCTGGAGAAATTACAGATACCATTAAATGCTATGCGTTTCTGTGATTCCGCTGCCCATTATATGATTCACGCTTCCGGACTACTGCGGCAAATTCTTCTGCCGGATCAGTATCCGGGGCTCAGGGAGCGCTATTCCCTGCCCTATTCCAAACCGAGAGTCTTACTTATAGGCAACCGGGCTGCCGAGTTTGCTGAATTCTTAACTGCCAATAACTGCGATATTGTGGGAGCCATCTCCCGGGTCGGTATGAATAATATCGAGGAGGTAATCCAGGAAAGCTATTATTATTCATTTGAACTGGCCCTGGTTTCCGCGGGTTCGGCGGCTAAATATATCTGCAGTAGCATTAGCGCCAGGGGAAAAGTAGCCCTGGATACCGGCCAGTTGTTTGATGTATTGCTGGCTTCCGGCCAGTTTGATCACCAGGGCTTTAAGATTCCCTACTACCTGATGCTTTAAGAATTGGAAAAAGAATATTCAATGGTATTGGCAAACCCCAGCTGCAGCTGGGGTTTAGCTTTTCATAAAGTGATAATGGAAAGCTAAAGCTGGGTTTTTTAGGCTTGAATTTTGCCCCGCTGCCTTCCTCAATTATACCTTTTGTGTAAACACATAATTTAGCAGGAAAATCGAAAATACCCTAGAAATAAATAATAAGCAACAAAAACAAACAGAAATAGTAGATGTGGGATGCTATACAGTAATATAAACAAATAAAACGGTACAAAACCTGGATATCTCCGTTGTTTTTTGTTTTTAGAAAATATGCCGTACCAGCTGCCAGAGGGGGTGGTAGTAAAACATTATTTTTTTCAGTATTTCTTTAGGACGAGGCCTTGAGTTTTTCGAATGAATAGAAAGGGGTATGAGGCAAATGGTTAAGAAAGGGTTTAAGCATAAGACGCTGGCAATGGTTCTTTCACTATTATTAATAGTTACTGCATTAGCAGGTTGTTCGGGTGCGGAAAAAGTAAGCAATTCCAATGCAGAAAAAGAGAGTACTACCATTACCATAACTGACATGTCAGGGAGAGAACTGATTGTTCCCAAAGAAATTACGAAAATATATTCAGCGGTTCCCATCGGAACTGTTATGGTATATACCATCAATCCACATAAACTTGTTGCTAAAAACTTCAAATTATCAGAATTGGAGAAAAAATACACTATTAAAGAACATCACGATTTACCTGTATTGGGTACTTACATTATGGGTGATACTGCCAATGAAGAAGATATATTAAAGATAGCTCCAGACATAATAATTTATGCGGGAATTATTAATGATTCCTGGAAATCTAAGGTGGAAGAAGCCCAGAATAGACTGGGAATACCCATTGTTATGGTCGATGGAAACCTTAAGAATGCACCGGCAGCATATGAGTTTATGGGTAAATTATTAGGCGAAGAAGAAAAGGCTAAGGAATTAGGCGAGTATTGTAAGAATACCCTTAACGAAGCTGAAAAAATTGCCGGCAAAATACCGGAAGATTCGAGATTAAGGGTATATTATGCTTGTGGTGAAGACGGTTTAATGACCTATGCAGCAGGAAATATACATTCAGAACTCATTGAAATAGTAGGAGGGAGAAATATAGCTGATATAAAAGTGGGTAGCCCTTACCAAAGCTCCCGCTTATCAATGGAGCAGTTGATTAAGTGGGACCCACAATTAGTAGTAAGCAATAAAGTTGAGGCACGAGGAGGAGAAGGAGGAAGTTCATCTTTACGCAGCAAGATATTGGAAAACAGCAGCCTTAATAATTTGGAAGCGGTGAAAAACAAACAAGTGTATGAAATACCATGCGCGCCATTTAGCTGGTTTGGCCAGCCACCATCAGTAGCTCGCATACTGGGAATAAAATGGCTGGGCAATTTGCTTTATCCGGAAGAATTCAATTTTGATATAAAACAGGAGACCAAAGAATTCTATAAATTGTTCTATTCCTATGATTTATCAGAGCAGGATTTAGATGAACTCATGAGTAATGCGTTACGAAAATAACTGAACAGGATCTGCCCGGCTCCTGCTTAAGGTTGGGTGCCGGGTAATACTATCGAAGGAGTGATTAGGATGCTGGTAACTGCGGAAGACAAGATTGGTGATATCTTGAAAAATCATCCCGAATTGTATGAGCTATTCTGGGAGAGCGGATTTAATTACAGTTCTGTGGCAGAGTTAGTGCGCTCATTAGGAAAAGATACCATGTTGCGTACAGTTTTAACGGTAAAAGGTCTGAATGCAGAACTCTTCATTAATATGATAAATTCCAGGATTGGCGATGGCTGTCAAATGGAGGGACTGCAATATGATTATTATAATCCGGATCTGCCGGTAAACCTGCTGGTGAAAACGGCATGTGCGGTTAGTGAGCATTTTAAGGAAGAGTTGATGGAGACTGTAAAGGCCCGCCAAAAGCTAACGGGAGAGATGCCCAATGTATTTATTGTAGATGGTTGTCATGCCCCGCATGAATTTGAAAATTTTCATGATAGCGAGAGTATCGATAAATTGCCGGATATTATAATGTCAATGTCTTTTGACGAGATATATGATAAGCGTTTCATAGATAAGTATGTAAGCCAGGGATATTTTACCAGTGTATTGGATGCCAGGCAGGGAAATCGGCAGGAATACATGGATGATAGTTATACCCTGAATGCGGGGCTGGCCATGGTCTTCTTAATAGACGAGAAAAAACTGGGGGATTTGCCCCGGCCCCAAAAATGGGGAGATTTGCTTGATCCCATTTATGAAAACAGCATAATTGCCTTTGGAGACGAGGCTAAAGGGATATTTGAGTATCCCTTGTATTATTTTTATAAAGAATTTGGGATGGAAAGCATGGAAAAGCTAGCCCGTAATGTAAAGGGGATTTATCATGCCGCCAAAGCGGCCAGAATGGCAGGTACTAACAGCCGGGAAGCGGGTGCTATATACTATATGCCCTTAACCTTTGCCCAGCTTTGTGAAAACAAAGGTGTTTCCATAGTTCTCCCCGAAGATGGGGCCTTAATAATCCCCATCGCTTTTCTGGTTAAGAAGGATAAAGTTAAGGAGTTGGATTATCTCGTTAATCTAGTGTCAAACACTTATGGACAAATGTGTGCTGATATTAATGCAGCCGTATTTAATGCCAATATTGAAAGTAAAATTCCTGAAGGAACAAAGCTTAAATGGTTGGGCTGGGATTATATAAGGTCACATGATATCCCGGCTCTGGGGGAAAAATTGCAGGAAGAATTTCATAAAAGCTGGGACAAAAAACCACAATCATAAGGAAGTGTAATAGTTGAAAATAATTACGGTCTCCGGACCGCCCTCATCAGGGAAGACTTCGGTCATAATTAAAACAATTGAATACCTGAAAAAAGACCAGTTGGAGATAGGCGTAGTTAAGTTTGACAGTTTATCAACCTATGATGATCAAATGTATAAAAAATTAGGGGTGAAAGTAAAAGTTGGCCTTTCCGGCAATCTTTGTCCGGATCATTATTACATGACCAATATAGAAGATTGTGTTAAGTGGGGGGTTAGCGAAAAGCTGGATATGCTTATAAGTGAAAGTGCCGGCTTATGCAACCGCTGTTCTCCACATATACGAGATGTATTGGCCATATGCGTTATTGATAATTTATCCGGTATAAATACTCCTAAAAAAATCGGGCCTATGTTAAGACTGGCGGATATTGTGGTAATAACTAAAGGGGATATAGTATCGCAGGCGGAACGGGAAGTATTTGCCTTTAGAGCCAAACAATCTAGCCCCAGGGCCTCTATAGTATTCATTAATGGCATAACCGGCCAGGGGGCCTATGATTTGAGCCTGCGCCTGAAAGAAGCTAATGACTATGAAAGTGTTATAGATAAAAAACTGAGATTTTCGATGCCCGCGGCAGTTTGTTCCTATTGTACGGGAGAGATAAGAATAGGGGAAAGGTATCAGACTGGCAATATAAAGAAAATAAAGCTCTAGTTACGAAAGGAGTATAATGTTGGCAAAAGAAGATCTGGCTTCATTTAAGCTGGGAGAACTATTGGCACAATATAACTATGCCAGAGATTTTTTTATATCCATCGGTATAAATGATATTGATAGCAACCGCAGCTTAAAGGATTTTGCCGGGGATATAAAGCAGGAACTGCTGGAAGATGCCGGTCTTAATGGAGAGCAGTTAATAGCTAATTTCCTGGCATTTATCAATAAAATGGAAACATTAAAAAGAAGCTCCCGTAATATCGTGGAATCAATAACTATAATAGGCGGTAATGATAAGTTTGGCCAGGAGGAAAATATTAAGCTGGAATTAAAAGTGGGAGAAGTAATATCCATAGTAGGTCCTACCGGTTCGGGGAAAAGCAGGTTGCTAGCGGATATAGAATGCCTGGCACAGAGAGATACTCCTACCAATAGACAGATTTTGCTCAATGGAGAGATTCCGGATATGAATAGAAGGTTTTCCATTGAGAATAAGCTGGTTGCTCAATTGTCCCAGAACATGAATTTTGTAATGGATCTTTCGGTTAAGGATTTTATAAAGCTGCATGCCGAAAGTAGAATGATTGACCATGTCGAAAGAATAGTTCAAGAGATAGTAAAATGCGCTAATGAGCTGGCCGGGGAAAAATTTACCCAGGATACCCCGCTTACGCAATTGAGCGGAGGACAATCGCGGGCCTTGATGATAGCGGACACCGCTCTTTTAAGTCTTTCTCCTATTGTGCTTATTGATGAAATTGAAAATGCCGGTATAGATAGAAAAAAGGCCATCGAGTTGTTGCTTAAGGAAGAGAAGCTGGTTTTGATTTCCACTCATGATCCGGTATTGGCCCTTATGGGAGATAAAAGACTGGTTATAAAAAATGGGGGAATCCATAAAGTTATTGTCTTATCCGAGCAGGAAAAACAGTATATCGATGTTTTAGAAAAGATAGATAAAAAAATGCTGCAGATAAGAAGCCATTTGAGAAACGGCGGGGTAATAGACGAAAGTATAACTTCCGGATAAGGGCAGAAGAAGGTAAGGTAACAGCTTCCATACAATTCAGTTGAAACAATAGTGGGGGTTCCTTAACCCCCATAGTTTTTGCCAGGCTATAGGGAGCATCAGCAGTTGCCGGGAGGATAGGGGATACAAGCAGCAATGAAAGTGTGCAGAACCCTCCCCTGCCCTCCTCAACAATGGGTTATATTTTTAACTCTTCTGCCAGGGCGGCAAAAGCGGGTATGGAGTTCTCGATGGTTTTAAAATCTACACAATAGGCTATACGGAAATAGCCCGGGCAGGCAAAACCAGTTCCGGGAACGAGCAAAAGATTGTATTTTAGAGCCTTTTGGACAAATTCAATATCATTGGGCAGGGGGGACTGGGGGAAGAGGTAAAAAGCCCCCTGCGGTTTGACACAGGAGAAGCCCAACGCTGTCAGTTGCTCGTAAAAAAAGTCGCGGCGCCGCTGGTATTCACTGGTATCGGGAAGCTCATCCAGGGACAGGGCCACCAGCTTCTGAAAAAGGGAAGGGGCATTGACAAAGCCCAGGGTGCGGTTGGCAAAGCTGAGGCCGGCCATCAGGGTTTCTATATCCTCGATTTCCGGGCTGGCGGCGATGTAGCCGATGCGTTCACCGGGCAGGGCCAGGGATTTGCTGAAGGAATTGACCAGAATGCAATGGGGGAAAAACTTCATCAGCGGTGGTACCACGGTATTATCATAGACCAGTTTGGTATAGGGTTCATCGGAAATAACCATGATACTGCGGCCATATTCCTTTTCCTTTTGCTCCAGGATAGCGGCGATGGCTTTAAGGGTGCTTTCGCCGTAGACCACCCCGCTGGGGTTGTTGGGGGAATTAAGTATGATAGCCTTGCAGCGCGGGCTCAGGCTTTTTTCCAGGGCCTCCAGGTCCGGTAGGAAATTAGGGTCGGAAGGCACAACCACGCTTTTGCCCCCATGGTTGTCCACATAAAAACCGTATTCCACAAAATAGGGAGAAAAGACTATAACTTCTTCACCGGGATCAAGGATGGTTTTCAGAACTACATTAAGGCCCCCGGCGGCTCCGCAGCTCATTACGATATGATTGAGGGTCAGAGCTTTACCCGTTTCTCCCTGCAGTTTGGCAGCAATCTTTTCTCTAACCTCCGGATAACCGGCATTGGCCGTATAGCGGTGCAAGCCCTGGGATTCTTCCATTATTAGTTTGCGCAGGTTTTCCTGTACCGCTAGCGGGGGTTCGTAATCCGGGTTGCCCAGGCTGAAGTCGAAGACCTTGTCTTCCCCGTGTATCTGGCGCAACCTGTTTCCTTCTTCGAACATAGCCCTTATCCAGGAAGCGTTTTTAATATCATGGCGAATTTTTTCCGATATCATATATACCAGTCTCCTTTTTTGTTTAAATTCTAAACATGTTATTTTATAACGAGGCGAAATATGGCCCCCGTTAAGCGGTCGCCTATTAACAAAAACAGGCGGCGGGTTCAAACTAAAGCTCCTTCTAGTAGCTTAAAGAAATTTAATTTTGTTAGCAATAAAAACTAATCGAAGCATGAATCATCCTTTTCCAAATATAATACAATAAGGCTTCTATTGCGCAAAGAAGAATTTATGTCATAGATGGACTTGGTCCCAGGATTCGGGACTTAATTTGCTTTGCAGAATATGCAAAGTAGTGTTATAATTCCATAAAAAAGGAATATACAGGAATTATCATATCTGATTTACAACAATATATACTCTCAAATTTCCCTCAGTGAAAGGAAGAGAGCGATGCATTTTCCCCTGGACTTTTACCAGGCTGTTCTGGAAAATCTGAATCACGGCCTGGCTTTTTTCCGTTTTATTATAGACTGGGATCGGGAAGATAGAGCGAAAAACGCTGAGTTAGTAATGGTTAATCCTGCTTTTACCAAATTAACCGGGCTTGATAAAGAGGAAATAATGGACCGGATGCTCCCGGAATTGTTTCCGGGCGTATTCGATAGCAGGTTTGATGGGCAGGGTTTTTTGGAAAATATTTTGCTGGAGTCTAATAAGGAAAGGCTGGAGTATTATGCTAAAGAGTCAGGAAAATGGCTTTTGCTGGTATTCTTCAGTCCCCTGCCCGGTATACTAGGGGTAGCTTTGCATGACATTAGTGAGTTAGAAACAACTCGGGAAGAGATTGGAAAGTCCAGCAAAGGAATTCCCTTTGAGTTAGAGCAACAAGAAGAAAAAAAGCTGTTTATGGGCTTATCCCAGGCCATATCACGGAATCTATCCCAAGAGATATTTTCCCACGCATTTTGTCTAAATCCCACCTTGATGAGTATTACTGCTTTTGATGAATCGATTTACCTGGATGTTAACGAGAGTTTTTTGAATACGCTGGGATTCAGCCGGGATGAAGTTATAGGGCATAGCTGCTCTGAACTGGGCATACTGAGCATTTCTCAGAAAAAAGAGATTCAGGAAATGCTATTGAAAAAGGGGAAGATTAGGAATTGGGAAAGTAAGTTCATAGCAAAAGCGGGTGAGGAAGTGCCCGGTCTTCTCTCCGTTGATTTGATTCAGCTCAGGGATAAAAAACTGCTGCTAATGGTCTTTCATGATATTACGGAGAGAATAAGGATGAAAGAAGAACTGGAAGAGAAAAACCAGCAACTGCGGGAGTTGAATAGAATTCTGCAAGTTCAGGCGATTACCGATAGCCTTACCGGGCTCTATAATCATCGGCAGGTATTGGAAAAGCTGCAATTGGAAATAGCCCGGGCTAATCGCTACCAGCAAGAGTTGACCATAATGATGCTGGATATCGATCATTTCAAGAGCATTAATGATGAATTCGGTCATCAGGTAGGGGATGTGGTGCTGGTGGAGGTGGCCCAAATAATAAAGAGAAACCTGCGCAATATTGATATAGCCGGGCGCTATGGAGGAGAAGAATTCCTCATTATCCTACCGCAGACCAATCTTAATAACGGCCGGCAGGTGGGGGAAAGAATCCGCCGGCAGGTTGAAATAGAGGGCTTCGAGGATAGTAAGGAAGGAATCACCGTAAGTATTGGAATAAGCCAGCATCAGGGAGAAGAGATGGTCGATTACATAGAAAGGGCCGACCAGTTGCTGTACCGGGCCAAGAGGAAAGGCCGCAACCGGATTGAATGCTAAACAACTGGTATTTCTAACTTTTCAAGCCAACGGCTTTATGTTATAATAATTGTATATATGAATAAGTTTTACGGTCAAGGCGCTTTTGGCGAAAGCCAGGGCAGCCAGGCAGAGTGGTCTAAGTCACAGCTATAAGCGTGATATGATGATTCTGCTGTGAGAAACCGGCTTACCAGGGGGGGTAGCCTTTTAGAGGCTACCGTTTTTATTTTTGTGGAAGATTTTTTTAATTGTTTGGGGGAAATGAAGTGTCTAATTTCTGGCTATCCATAGTAATATTCTTGCTGGCTTATGTCTTTATTATTGTTGAGAAAGTGCACCGTTCTGTAGTAGTCTGGGTGGCTGCAGTCCTGGTAATCTCTCTGGGGGTTATAAGCCAGGCAAAAGCGATAGAAGCCATAGATTTTAACACCCTGTGGCTGTTAATAGGTATGATGGTTATTGTGGGTATAACTCGAAAAAGCGGAGTTTTCGAATATTTAGCTATAAAGTCGGCCAAACTGGCCCGGGGCAACCCCTTGTATATAATGGTAATCCTGGCTCTGGTTACAGCGATAGCTTCAGCCCTCTTGGACAATGTGACCACGGTACTGCTGATGGTACCAGTAACCTTTGCTATTACCGACCGCTTAGAAATTTCCCCTCTGCCCTTCTTGTTTACGGAGATACTGGCATCGAATATTGGAGGTACCGCTACCCTGATTGGTGATCCCCCCAATATTATGATTGGTAGCGCTACCGGTCTGGGTTTCATGGATTTCATCAATAACCTGGCCTTGCCGGTAATTATTATCCTGATAGTGACCATTGCCTGCCTACATTTGATCTTTCGTCGAGATCTGGTAGCTGATGAAGATAAAATTGCCCGGGTTATGGAACTTGACGAAAGAGAGTTTATTAAAGAATGGGCCATTCTCAAAAAATCCCTCCTGGTATTGGGCTTGACTATGCTAGGTTTTATCTTGCACCAATATTTGCACTTGGAATCGGCCACCATAGCTTTAGCTGGTGCGGGCCTACTTTTGCTGGTGACTAAAGTAGAACCGGAGGAAGCGTTATTGAGTGTGGAATGGCCTACCATATTTTTCTTTGCGGGGCTCTTTGTGATAGTGGGCGGACTGGAGGTCAATGGAGTTATTGATCTAGTCGCTCGTGAAGCTCTGGCGATAACTGGGGACAACCCCTTTAGAACCGGTATGTTGGTATTATGGTCATCGGCGGTTGGTTCGGCTTTTGTTGATAATATTCCCTTTGTAGCCACCATGATTCCTCTTTTACAAAGCATCGGGGAAATGACTGCGATGCCTATGGAATCGGTGTGGTGGTCTCTGGCCCTGGGTTCATGCCTGGGGGGGAACGGTACCCTGATAGGAGCTTCGGCCAATGTGATTGTGGCTGGCCTGGCAGAAAGATATGGTAATACTATAAGATTTTTAGACTTCATGAAGCTGGGCTTTCCGCTGATGATATTATCTATTATCCTTTCCACCATTTACCTATATATGAGGTTCTGGGCTTAAGCCTCCTTTAGTCCTGCTTGCGTTGACATATGTTCAAAACCTGGCTAGAATCAAAACCAAGCAAAGGCTCCAAATGGCCTGGCTAAATAGATAAGAACAGGAGAGAAGGAGATGGCACGGGAACCCAGGTGTCGCCGAGTTGAATACATGCCCCGGGTGGAGTGTTTCAAACCAGCAGGTATACCTTTGTCTCGTTTGGAAGAAGTACAGATAAAAGTGGAGGAACTGGAGGCCATCCGCTTGAAGGATTATTTGCGCCTGGAGCAGGAGGACTGCGCCAGAAGAATGCAAGTTTCCCGTCCTACCTTTCAGAGGATACTGGTTGAAGCCCGGGCTAAAATTGCCTATGCCTTGAGCAGTGGTAGAGCTATTCGTATTGAAGGGGGCAACTACTGTATGGGTGCTGGCTATTGCCGACGGCGGCAGAGGGAAATCAGAGAAGGAGAGCCCTGTGATTTTAAGGGCATTGCGATAAGAACAGAAAGTGATGCAACAGATAATTAAAGGTTTTTAAAATAATTTTACAATCAGAGAAGGACTTTTTAGAAGCACAATTTAATGTGCTTTTTTGCGTCTTTATTCCTCTTGCCCGCTGTTTATGATAGTTCAATTGTGATTAGTAAGAAAAGTGAGGAGTAAGTGGTGAGGGGTTTAAGTTATTTCCTACTACATCTTACTATTCAAACGCCTACTAACTCACTTTTCATCGGTGGTTGAGGCCCCAGGCCATGGGAGACAGGCCTTTTTCGCTTTTCCAACAAAATCTTCGAAAAATTTTCTCTCCAAGCAGGAAAAATTAATAGCATAGCGAATTATCACTATATAACATTAAAAGTATAACGATAGGTTATACTGGAAGGGAGAGAGATTGTTTTGGATAGGACAAAATGGTATGTACTGACGGTTGGTTTGCTAATTGGGGCTATTGCGGTAACTCTAGTCAAACTGGGGAATCCGCCCAACATGGGTTTCTGTATCGCTTGTTTTGAACGGGACATTGCTGGGGCGATTGGATTGCACCGTGCAGGTGTGGTTCAATACATGCGGCCGGAAATCATTGGGTTGGTTCTGGGTGCTCTGCTGGCTTCTCTTTTTGCCGGGGAGTTCAAATCCCGGGGAGGCTCGGCCACTTTCGTGCGCTTTATCCTGGGAGTATTCATGATGATCGGAGCTCTGGTATTTTTAGGTTGTCCCTTGCGGGATGTACTGCGTATGGCCGGGGGAGATTACAACGCGGTAGTAGGTTTTATCGGTTTTATTTTTGGAGTGGGAACGGGAGTTTTCTTTTTGAAAAGAGGTTTCAACCTGGGACGGGCTGAATATAGCCATTCTCAAGCAGGAGGACTTGTCCTTCCCCTTATTATGGCCTTTTTCTTATTTCTATTATTAAAGGCCACGGTCTTCAATCCCGATGCAGGGGGACCCTTGTTCTTCAGTGCCGAAGGACCAGGCAGTATGTATGCTCCGCTGGCTTTCAGCCTGGGCGCCGGGCTTTTAGTGGGGATACTGGCCCAGCGGGTTCGTCTCTGCTTGAGCGGTGGAATCAGAGACTTTATGCTGATCCGGGATAATACCCTCTTACTGGGCTTTATCGGTATATTTATAGGTGCCCTGCTTTTAAATATAGCTTTGGGTTTCTTCAAAACTGGTTTTGCTCCACAGCCGGTGGCTCATACCATGCACTTATGGAATTTCCTTGGGCTTTACCTGGTGGGAATGACGGCTACCCTATTGGGCGGCTGTCCTTTGCGACAATTGATTCTGTCCGGAGAGGGAGATACCGATGCAGCTGCGGTTGTGGTAGGTATGATTGTTGGCGCTGCCTTTTGTCATAACTTCATGTTGGCGTCCGGAGCCATGAAAGCGGCAGCGGCCGGGGTGGCGGCTAGTCCCGGAGGCCCGGGGATTTACGGGCAGCTCGCCTGCATTGTCGGAATAATCGTAGTGGCAGCCATTGGCTTTGCCTTCCAGGAAGATTAAGGGGGGACAGGGAAAATGGAAAAGGTGGATGTCAGAGGTTTGAGCTGTCCCATGCCGGTGATAAAAACCAAGAAAATTCTGGATCAGGGAGTAAAGGAATTACTGGTGATCGGAACCAGCAGCGTTTCCAAGGAAAATGTAAGCAAGCTGGCTCGCTCCAGCGGTTACCAGGTAACAATGAAAGTAGATGCCAAAAACGAGTGGGAAATGGAATTAAGGAAGTAATATTAATCACGCTTCTGTGCCAAAGGAATATCTATAACCGCGGGTTTTCCCGCGGTTTTTAGTTTTCTTACTAACTAACCCCCAAGGGTGTCAAGGGGACGGTCCTTTTGATACTGCGGCCCCTACACCTTACCCCTTACTCCTCACTTTTCATACTAAAGATAATAGTGAATAACATAATGCAACAATCTCCCTTCTCCATATCCTTGAATCTCTTTTCTGCTTGATTATTCTGCTGGAAAAGGGGATAATAAAACAAATATATGAACAATTATTCAAATATTAAATTGGGAGTGAGGGATACTATGGCGACGGCTGGGGAAGACTGCTGTGAAGTCCAGTGTATTCATGAAGATAAGGTGAAGCTGGCTCGCCGGGAGAGGCTGGATGAAGACACGGTAATGGCTTTGGCGGATATTTTCAAAACCCTGGGGGATGCTACCAGGCTTAGAATACTCTCTGCTCTGATGCAGCAGGAGTTGTGCGTATGCGACTTGGCGGCCGTTATCGATATGTCTGATTCGGCGGTTTCGCATCAGCTGCGGGTATTGCGCAGCCAGAAGCTGGTCAAGTTTCGCCGGGAAGGGAAGGTAGTCTACTATTCCCTGGCGGATGATCATGTCAGAACTCTTTTTGCCCAGGGATTGGAGCATGTTAATGAGTGAAACAGGGGTGAGACAAGGGGACGTTTCGTTTGTCTTGTGAAGGCAGGGGGACTTTAGTTTGTTCTGGAAGGTTGGAGTATGTTAATAGTGAGGAGAACACCTCCACTAACAAAGAAGGAAGTGCTTTAATATGTCGGGAATGGCTATACGAATGGAGGATATTGCCGAGAGAGGCTGCTTGTGCCTATTTGCTCAGGGAGAACTTGATAGGAGCAGCCTGGAAGAGAAGATGCGGGGATGGTCAGGAGTTCTCGAAGTCTATTTCGAAGCCGAAACAGGACGGCTGGAATACAGCTATAACCCGTTTCTTACCGACAGCGCCCGGATTATAGCATCGCTGCGGCTATTGGGATACGAAGTAAGGGAAGAAAAAGAAGCGTTTGAGGGCAGAGCGGATAGCCAGGCGAGTTTTGCGGGTGTTTCCCCGCTGGATTTTCCTGACAGCAAGAGCAGCGTAATCCGGCTGGAAGGCCTGGACTGTGCCGATTGTGCCGCTAAATTGGAGAGAACTATCTTGGCTATGTCCGGGGTTAAAGATGCCCGGGTGAATTTTGCCGCTGCCAAAGTGAAAATCAGCCACCAGATTCCCTTGTCCGAGATCCTGAAGGTAATAGAAAAAATGGGCTACCGGGGACGCGAAGAGGGGGGTGCTGGTGCAGAAGAGAAGATTTCTTTGTGGAAGAGCAATAAATATTATTTGTCCACCCTTCTATCTGGAATGCTGCTCCTTATCGCGGTCAGCCAGCAAATCATGCAAATATCGGAAACCTGGGTTCATGCCAGTTATTTACTGGCTATTGTCCTGGGGGGTTACCTGCCGGCCCGGGCAGGGTTGGCCTTACTTCTGACTAGCTGGGAAGCAGATATGAACCTGCTGATGATACTGGCGGCCAGTGGAGCTGTGGCCATAGGACAGTTGGCAGAAGCTGCCGTGGTGGTGTTCCTTTTTTCCCTGGGTAATGCCCTGCAGGGATACAGCATGGACAAGACCAGGAATTCGGTTAGAGCCTTGATGGATTTGGCTCCGCCAGAAGCTTTGGTACGGCGCAATGGTCGGGAGCAGGTCATGCCGGTAGAGAGTATCGTTGTGGGAGATATTTTTATAGTACGTCCCGGGGAGAAAATAGCCATGGACGGGGTGATATTAAAGGGCTCATCCGCCCTGAACGAAGCTTCTATTACCGGGGAGTCTATTCCGGTGGATAAAGGACCGGGAGAGCGGATATATGCAGGCACCATTAATAGCTGGGGGGCTCTGGAGGTGGAAGTGGAGCGCCTGGCCGAGGATAATACCATTAACCGGATTATTGCCATGATTGAGGAGGCCGAGGAGCAGAGGGCGCCCTCACAGCAGTTTGTGGATCGCTTTGCCCGCTATTATACCCCGGCGGTTATCCTGGCAGCCATCCTGGTGGCTTTGCTTCCACCGCTGCTTTTAGGACAGCCAGGCGAAAAGTGGTTTTATGAAGCTCTGGCCATGCTTCTGGTAGCCTGCCCCTGTGCTTTAATTATATCTACCCCGGTAGCCATAGTATCAGCCCTAGGAGCGGCAGCCAGGAACGGGGTTCTTGTCAAAGGGGGAGTGCACCTGGAGGAAATGGGGAGTATCAAAGTACTGGCTTTTGACAAAACCGGAACCCTGACCCGAGGAAAACCGAGAATAACAGATATTATCAGTACCAGGGGGCTTGACGAAAATGAAGTTTTGCGCCGGGCGGCATCCCTGGAATCACGGTCTGAACATCCACTGGCGGAAACAGTGGTAGAGCAAGCGCGCAAACTGGGGCTGGAACTGGCTGAAGTGAGCAATTTTCGGGCCATGAGTGGCCGGGGGGCCGCTGCTGAAATCGAGGGGAAGAGCTGCTATGTTGGCAATCAACGTTTATTTAGCGAAGTAGGTATAGCTATACAAGGGCAGGAGGAGTTGATAGCGGAATTAGAAGGAGCCGGGAAAACTCTGATTCTGCTGGGGGACGAAAAAGAGCTTCTGGGTATAATTGCCCTGGCGGACGAGCTGCGGGAAAACAGCCGGGAAGCCATAAGGCAGTTGAAGAAGAAAGGAATAAAGAAGAGCATTATCTTGAGTGGAGATAATGAAAGAGCTGCCCGGGCCATGGCTCTCTCTGTTAATGTGGATGAGTACCAGGCCGGGTTGCTGCCTGAGGACAAGGTGCAGGCTATTAGGGCTTTGCTGGAGAAATATGAGAAAGTAGCCATGGTAGGAGATGGGGTCAATGATGCTCCGGCCATGGCCATATCTACGGTGGGCATTGCTATGGGGGTGGCCGGAAGCGATGCGGCCCTGGAAACAGCCGATATCGCTTTGATGGCTGATGATTTGTCCCGGCTGCCTTATACGGTGGAATTGGGGCGCAGAACTTTGCGAATTATTCGCCAGAATATAGTTTTTTCTCTGCTTCTAAAAGCATTGATACTGTCTCTGGTAATACCGGGATGGCTTACCCTATGGCTGGCGGTAGCCGGAGATATGGGAACTTCCTTGCTGGTGACCTTGAATGGTATGCGCCTTACCCGGGTAAAGGCAGAAAGCTAGATAGGGCATTTCTGGCCAATTTGTGCTAAATTAATAAACAGGGAAAAGGAAATACTGTGTAGTTGGTCAAATGGGAGGCCGGGATGGAAACCATCTATGGATATTTGGAAAGGATAAGCTATTGTAACGAAGAGACCAACTTTGTGGTGGCTAAACTCAAAGAAAAAGGGAAACGCGAGTTGAGCTCCATAGTGGGCAAAATGGTAGGGGTAAACCCTGGAGAATCCCTGCAACTAACGGGGAGATGGCTGCATAACCCCAAATTCGGTCTGCAATTTCAGGTTGAGTCCTATGAAACCATAGTACCGGCCACGGTACGGGGAATGGAAAAATACCTGGGTTCCGGGCTTATCAAGGGAATAGGACCGGTTATGGCCAAAAGAATAGTGCAGCGCTTTGGGGTAGAGGCCCTGGATATCATTGAGAACCAGCCAGACCGCCTGCAGGAAGTCAACGGAATCGGACCCAAGCGGGTGGAGATGATTACCCAAGCCTGGGAAGAGCAGAGAGAAGTAAAAGAAATCATGATATTTCTGCAAGGGCATGGGGTAGCCGCTTCCTATGCCGCTAAAATATACCAGCGTTACGAGAAAGAGGCCATCCAGGTAGTAAGGGAAAACCCTTATCGCCTGGCTGCGGAGGTTCGAGGCATCGGCTTTTTGACCGCCGACCGCATAGCCCAGCAATTAGGAATTGACCCCAATTCGTTGCTGCGGGCCAGGGAAGGGATAATATTTGTTTTAAACCAGTATATGAACGATGGGCATGTGTATTGCCCCCGGGCCTTGCTGCTGGAGAAGGCGGAAGAAGCTTTGCAAATCACTGCTGAAGTGGTGGAGCAGGCTCTGGAGGAATTGCTGCGTGAGCGCCGCCTGGTAGCTGAGACTATGATGGGTACGGGAGCAGATGGCGAAGCTGAAACCACGGCTATTTACTTGATGCCCTTTTTTATTGCCGAGCTGCAGAGTGCTCGTTTACTCCTCGCTTTACAGGAAGAAAAGAGCGTAGTTCGTCCCATTGATGTGGAAAAGGCCGTGGATTGGGTGGGCCAAAAACTTAAGATTAAGCTGGCAGCCAGGCAAAAAGAAGCCGTAGCTACTGCGGTAAGTGAAAAGATAATGATTATTACCGGGGGACCGGGGACCGGCAAAACCACGATAGTTAATGCCATCACCCGTATATTTGCGGCCTTAAAGCTTAAGATTACCATGGCGGCTCCCACCGGACGGGCGGCCCGTCGCCTGCGGGAAAGCACCGGTTTGGAAGCTATGACCATTCACCGCTTGCTGGAATTCAGCCCTCGTGAGGGGGGCTTTGCCCGGAACCGGGAGAACCCCTTGAATACGGATGTGGTAATTGTCGATGAAAGCTCTATGATTGACAGCCTGCTTATGTACAACCTCTTGAAAGCTATTCCGCCGCAGGCCATTTTGATACTGGTAGGGGATGTGAACCAGCTTCCTTCAGTAGGTCCGGGCAATGTACTGCGGGATCTGATCGAATCGGGAAGATTCCCGGTTATAGAATTAACCGATATTTTCCGCCAGGCACGAGGAAGCCGGATAGTCTATAATGCCCACCGTATCAACCAGGGCAAATTTCCTTTCCTGCCGGAGGGCGGGGAGGAAAGTGATTTTTATTTTATGGAGGAAAAAGATGCGGAAAAAGCTATGCAGAAAATCCTGGGTCTCTGCCGCAGCCATATTCCCCGTTATTTCAATTTTCACCCCATTAGGGATATTCAGGTTCTGACTCCCATGAACCGGGGACTTATTGGGGTCAGTAATTTAAATGTGGAGTTGCAGCAGGTGCTCAACCCCAAGCAGCCAGGAATAAGCCGGGGTGGAAGGAATTTTAAAATCGGTGACAAGGTTATGCAGCTGGTCAATAATTACGATAAAGGCGTATACAACGGCGATATTGGTTGGGTAAAACGCTTTGACCAGGAAGAACAGGAATTGGAAGTTGAATTTGAAGACTATCCGGTCTCTTATGACTTTTCGCAGCTTGATGAGCTGCAACTGGCCTATGCTTGTTCCATTCACAAGGCGCAGGGCAGTGAATACCCGGCAGTGATTATTCCGCTTTTGGAACAGCACTATATACTCCTGCAGCGTAACCTGCTTTACACCGGGGTTACTCGGGCTCGCAAACTGGTAATAATAATAGGAAGCAAAAAAGCTTTACACATCGCCATAAACAACGACAAACCCCGCAGTCGGGATACCGGGCTGAAAGAGCGCCTGGTGAAGATGGGGGTTCAGGAGATAGCACAGCAATAGAAGGCTGATTCCACTTTAAGAAGCAAAATCTTATTTATTAGTAAAAAATGGGGTAAGGGGTTGTTGGTTGTTAGTCTGCGGTTGTATCAAAAGAGGTTTTTGCAGTGGAATTAATCTAAGTTTTGCCAAAAGCAGGAATTAAACCTAAATATGGCGAATTATTTTTAGGGAGCCGGAAGGCTTGCGAAAGGGGGATATTATGCCGGATTATGCTTTGTTAGACCAGCCAGTGTTGCTGGATTATTTATTTTTTCCTCGAAAAGAACTCCGGCCCGCTCCGCCGGGGAGTTTTGATTTCCAGGTACCGGTAGAAGCCGAGAATGAAATTTATGTACACTGCCGTTTTTATCCAGGAAATAAAGAATGGCCTTGGATGCTCTATTTTCATGGCAACGGTGAAGTGGTAAGCGACTACGACGAATTTTCCCGGCTTTACAACGCGCAAAGAATAAATCTGGTGGTAGCCGATTATCGGGGTTATGGAGGCAGCAGCGGCAGTCCTACTTTTGTTCATTTAGTTAAGGATGCCCACCGGATATTTAGAGCGGTGAGAAAGGAACTTTCCCGGCGGGAGTTTAATCCCGAGCTCTGGCTCATGGGCCGATCGCTGGGGAGCATTTCCGCCCTGGAACTGGCCTTCCACTATCAACAGGAAGTTCGGGGACTGGTTATTGAAAGCGGCTTTGCCTCTTTAACCAGATTGATTAAAGGTCTGGAATTACCCGCTGATTACCGGGTAATGGAACCGATAGAGCAGGAATGCCTGCAGATGCTAAGAGAGATTAAGCTTCCGGCCCTGGTGATTCACGGGGAGGAAGATAACTTGGTCTACCTGCGGGAAGGGAAGCTGGTATTTGAACAACTGGGTAGCCAGGAGAAGGAGATGCTGGTAATCCCCGGAGCCGGGCACAATGATGTGATTGTTATGGACCTGCCCCGTTATTTTGGAGCTATTGCAGAATTGGTTCATGGAAAGGGAAAATAAGAGGAGGATTTGAAAAAACTGGTGGATGGGAAAGAATGAGTAAATCTAGAGCCGGAAACTGCTGATAAGCCGGATAGCGGCATAGGAAAAATACAGCCCGAAAAGAAACTTCAGGGTAGCAGGCTTAAAGTTTCTCATGCTGGCTGCTCCCAGTTGGGCCCCTATTATGGCACCTGCCGCCAGGGCCAGGGAAGCCTCCAGCAAAACATAGCTTTGCAGTAGCTTAATACTGCCCCCCACAATGGTTATAGGAATTACCGAAATCAGGGAAGTACCCACAGCCAGGTAAATCGGGTAGCCGAAAAAGTAAGTCATTCCCGGAACCAGTAGGTATCCTCCTCCTAGGCCCAGAATGCCAGTAAGAAAACCTACTACCATACCTAGAGCTGATAATCCTAAAGGTTTTTCTTTTATGTTTTGTGTTTCTTCCTCTGCTTCATTCTGCCGGGAAAAAAGGCTTTCCCAGATCATAAAGAAGCCCGGGAACACAAAGAAAAGGCCCAGAACCAGATTGAGCAGTTTCATCTGCTCAGCCAGCATTTGGAAAAAGAAGGAGCCCAGTAAAATACCCCCAACTCCTCCCAGAGAAATATAAGCTATGCTCGGGCGGTGAGCGTTGCCGCGAAAGAAGTGGGCATAACCGCCGGAGATAGCCGTAAAAATAACCGCGAAAAGGGTGGTGCCTACGGCCAGAGTGGTGGAATAGTTGAAGCCGAACTTGAGCAGAGGCAGCATGATAATTCCACCCCCGATGCCCAGCAAACCCCCGAAGCAACCCGCCATAATGCCGATAGCTGCAAGCAGGAAAAGCTCCAGAGCATCCGGCCGGGGGAGAGCTACATTTGCTGCCAGCGGCGGCCGGCTCCACAGTACCCAGGCCAGGGCCAGGATAATGACGAGCAACAAGCCGATAACGAAAGCATATTTCTTCAGGAAAATCTTGCGCTTCATTAATTGCTTCCTTTCATAAAAATAAAACCTACTATAACGAGGTTATGTCACCCGCTAAGCGTTGCCTATTAACAAAACAGGCGGCGGGTTCTAATCCCCCGCCCTCGTTGCAGTGGGGTGTTGAAACTGCTCCGCAGTTTCTTCCTATGCTTAAAAGAATAAAGCTTTGCTGGAGATAAAGCCAGGCCGACAGCAGGAGAATATTTAGTACTTGCAGAATCCTAGAAACTATTGCGGGGACCTGCAACAAGTATTCAAAAATAAGGAAACAACAAAAGAACCAGCAAAACCAGATTTCTTAATACTCCTTCACTAGAATATCATGCAGGAAGGATTTGGCCATGACTTTATTATTTATTTTCACTACTGCTTTTATTACCGGGCTTTCGGGAGCTATTGTACCGGGACCTTTGCTGAGCTTTACGATAGCGGAAACGCTTAAACAGGGATTCCGGGCGGCACCCTTAACCATTCTAGGACATGCTATTCTTGAACTGGCCTTGATTCTGGCCATCCTGGGCGGCTTGTCCGTATATTTGAAACAGCAGGCGGTATTTCACACCATAGCCCTCTTGGGAGGATTCTTTCTTCTTTTGATGGGCCTGAGCCTGATCAAGGATGGGTTGCAGGGAGCATTTTCCTCGTTTAAATTGAAAGCTGAGGAGGAGGAAGCAGGTGAGGCTCTTGCCCATTTTGATGCAAGCTTAAAGCTCGATGCAAGCTCAGAAATAGTATCGCCCTCAGTCATGGAGCCATCGGGAAAATATATTCGGGGAAGAAGTTTACATCCGGTGGCCGGGGGCATTTTGATTAGTTTGGCTAACCCCTACTGGTCCTTGTGGTGGCTTACCATTGGATTAGGCTATCTCAGCCTGGCTCTAAAAAGTGGAAGTGCCGGGATTGTTACCTTTTTTTCCGGTCATATCCTGGCTGACTTGGGCTGGTATTCCCTGGTGGCAGCAGCGATTTGCGGGGGACGCAGGGTCTTAAGCGATTCTATTTTTCGCATCTTAATCTTAGGCTGCGGTGTTTTTCTTTTAGCCCTCGGGGCATATTTTATCTACCTGGGAATCAGGAGTTAAGCGAGTAAGATGGGAAGGCTTGAATATTGAGGGTTGACACCATTGGAAAAACTCCTTTTATTGCATAAGGCTTGCATAAAAGTACTACTATAACGAGGTGAAATATGACCCCTGCTTCTTTAAGCGGTCGGGTTCCTATTAAAAAAACAGGCGGTGGGTTCTAATCCTCCGCCTCGTTGCAGCGGTGTGTTGAAACTGCTTCGCAGTTTCTTCCGATGCTTAAAGGTTATTGGTATAACAAGGGCATAAATCGAATATTACTAAGCCCAAAATATTTACGGAGGTACTAATGAAACTGGCGATTTTTGACTTTGATGGAACCCTTTTGAGCAGGGATACTCTGCCTTGTCTGGGTCGGGAATGGATAAGACAAAAAAGATCTAGATTACGCTACCTTTTGGTTTATCTTTCCATCGCCCCGGATTTGCTCTGGTACAGGATTGGACTCATATCCCGAGAAAGCATGAAAGCAGCTGCATTCAGAAAGTTCAACTACCTGTTCTTGGGGATGAGTGCTGAGGAGATAACACTTTTCTTTCACGAAGCCTATCCTGGATTGAGAAAACACTTCAATGACAGGATAATTGAAGAGATTGGCCTGGCCCGAAGCCAGGGTTATCACTGTGTGCTGCTTTCCGGCTCTTATTTTGAGCTTATGAAAATGGTAGAGGCTGATTTGGGCCTGGACACAGTCATAGCCGCAAGACTGGCCTTTAAAGACGGAATCTTTGATCCTGAAGGGGACACTCCCTTTATCGATGGGGAAAGCAAGTGTTCTCTTTTGCAGGAGGCATTTGCTGGGCAGGAGGTGGACTGGGAGGTCAGCCGCTGTTTTGCCGATAGTGTGGCTGATGTAAAGGTGATGGGAATGGTGGGAGAACCAGTTGCAGTTAATCCTGATCCTGGACTCCTTTCCCATGCTCGCCGGGAAGATTGGAGAGTACTCAGCGGTTGAGCGGGTTCAGTTATGCGGGGGCGATATTGACTAAAGACGATTTAATTGATATCATATTTCTTGCGTCGGGATGTGGCTCAGCTTGGTAGAGCGCCTGGTTCGGGACCAGGAGGCCGCAGGTTCAAATCCTGTCATCCCGACCATTAAAGAACTTAATCTTTGATACAATGAAAAGTCCAGTATTGATGGGCTTTTTGGTGTTTATGAGGTGATTTGCGTTGGCTTTTGGGTGTATTTTTTAACCCTTTTTTGCATAAAGATGCGGTACTGCCCCCAAAAAAACGCACAGGATAAATGAACCCCCTTGTGGCAACAATAACCACGAGGTGGTAATGTGCGAAATATCGATGAACGTGAGAAGGCTTTGAATATGTACTTTCACGAGGGAAAAGGCTATGGCGAAATAGCGCATACACTTGGTATACCTAAAAACACTATAAAATCATGGGCGAGGAGATATAGAATATCCCACGATATACCAAAGCGCTATGATACTCCGCTTGCTAAGGAGCCTGTCAAGAAGGAAAGTCTACATGTCCACAAAATAAAAGATGAAACAAGTCCGGAAGCGCGGATTGCCCGCCTTGAAATGGAGGTGGAACTGCTCAGAAATTTTCTTATACTGACCGAAGAAAGGTGAGAAAACCACAAATATTCTCGGTCATAGAGCGGTTTGCTGGCAAGTATAGCATTAGTGAAATGTGTAAGTTTTACAATGTTTCCCGGCGCGGGTTTTATGATTTCAGGAAACGTCAGCAAGGTGAAAACCCCGACCAAGAACTGATAAATTTAATCAGCGAGTGCCATAAAAAACATAAACGCCGATACGGTTACAGGCGGTTGACCTTATGGCTGAAACAGGAAAAGAACTTGGTTGTCAACAAAAAGAAAGTTTTGCGAATCACAAGCCGGAACAATCTTTTGTCGGCTATTCGCCGCAGGAAAGTTACTAAATTCAAACCAAATGGCAATCTGAAGTATGAAAACGTGCTTAACCGGGAATTTTACAGCGAAATTCCGAATGAGAAATGGGTAACGGATATTTCGTATATTATTATGCCGGACGGAACAGCTTATTTATCAGCAATCCGCGATTTATGCGGCAATTTTATCGTGGCATATAGAACTGCGAAAAAGCAGGATTATTCAATTGTCAAAAACACTATTTCAAATGCCATTCAAGCCGAAAAGCCGCAAAAACCGCCGCTCTTACACAGCGATGGCGGCGGACAATACCGCTCGTTCGACTACCGGGAACAGACAACGGAACACGGCATAACACCGTCGATGTCGAAGCCCTCCACGCCTGGCGATAACGCCTGCGCGGAGAACTTTTTCAGCATTTTCAAGACAGAATGCATTTATCTTGAGAAGCCGAAAACGCTTGATGAAGCCTTAAAATTGACCGATGAATTTGTCCATTATTACAATTATGAGAGGATTCAAGGGAATGGCTTAACACCTTATGAGGAACGGCAAATAGCGTTCGTAAAACAAAAAGCCGATATTTAAGGAATTGGGGGTTGCCGCCCCCAAACCCCCGCGAGTTTATCGCTTTCGTTTTCCAAAGCAGATAAAAACAAAACGGACAGTCATTTGACTATCCGCATCTGCTTAGCAAAACCGGTCAAGCCGCTCGGGTCGCTCTCCAGCGTTGCCCTATCCTGCACGACGGTAAAAGCATTCTTATTCTTAACAGGTTTGTGTAGATCTATACGCCTTGCAGGGTGGGTGTGCATTTTATTTGTGCGGAACTTTGGGGGCAGTACCTGCACCGGGGGGTGCATTTTCTTCGAGTCGGGTGCACCTTTTGGCGGAAATAAATGAAAGCCTCTTGTCTGAAAGAAAGGTGGATATGTTGTGAATGTGGGTCCATTGAGTGTGACTATAGTTCGTCTCATAGGAAATTAAATATATGGGTATAAATGAGTAGCAAAATACAATATAATGCGCATGGAGAAAATAAGGATATATTTCCTCGTAACAACACTTCGGGTGTTAAAAAGTTGTTAAATTAATAAAGGGTTCGGTTGAGGAATGAAGCTGCGGGTTCAAAATCCTTTCATTCTGACCATCTGAAAGTTAAGGGAGCATGTGCTTCTTTTTTTATCTTGCTAGTGTTCGCCTAGCAGGGTGTGTTAAATAAAATTATAATATTGTTATAGTTTGGAAAATAGAGGGGTAACTGGAGAAGAAAAGCAGTTTGGAGGGGTTTTTATTATGGATGATTTTGATAAACAAATTATCGATGGGATGAAATATGAAAATAAGCAAAGTTTGATTCTATCTGAACATGATGAGTTATTGTTATGCCTCTATCGACTAAAAGATATGATGACTGGCCGATGTGATATTATGTTTTGTAACATTTTTATTAGCGAAGCCATTCAGCTTTTGATAAATTCTATTTTTCTTTATGAAGATGGAAATTTTGATTGTGCCTTTTATTCTATTAGACAATCATCTGAAGTTGCAAACAATATGTTATACCTTTCTAATTTAGGAAAGGCGGAACTAAATGAATGGAACAGAAAAGGTTATTTTCCGATGAATGCAAAGATTGTGGAGAGATTAGAAAAAATTGATACTAACTACACTGAAGTTAAAGCCGCAATGTCAGGTTTTTTCAAAGAACACGATGAACTTACAAAATCTGCTCATAAAACCATACATAAACAAGGGTTTGATTCGTTTTATGCCTTTAGAACAATGCATCAATATTCGGGAAAATTTGATAAAGAGCTTGAAACAGAGTTTTTTGTTAAACTTTTAAAAAATTCTATTGGAAAGGTTATTGTGCTGTATATAATAATGGACCCAATTAGCTTAGTTTTGGCCGATGAAGATCTTTCAGCAAGATTTAACTTTGATCCGATTACAGAAGCGGTGGATATTGAATTCTTTCAAGAATACTTATCGGAAGAAATTATTGAAACAATAAAAAGCACTTCATTTTTCAAGGAAGTTAGTGAGTATTTTGCTGCAAAAGAAAAAATGACGCCAGCGGTATTTGATGTTGTTAGGAATCAGGCATTTGATGTTGATTCACTTGATGAAATAGCAATGCAAAGACATTTGTTGAACATAAATGAACAGTTAATACTGGATATCCTACAAGCGAAAATAGAATTAACTAATATTTATCCAGACTGTTGTATGCTGGGTTATTTCACTTCTGTACGAAGCAAGTATCGTAAATCTGGGTGGCATTCCGCTGAATATGATCAATATCTAATAGTGATCAAATATTTAATCAACCGTACTATAACGTGTTTAGAAGCATTGTTAAAATATTTAAAAACAATTGGATCTTTGAACACAATGAGCTGCTATCAACTAGCGAAATAGAGTGTATTAGAACAATTACAAATAGTTATAATCAAGCGTACGATACAGTATTAGAGGAGATTTCTAAAATTGAACTATTTTAGAATGTTTATGGGGAGAGTTATTCATATTATGTGTACATTAGAAATAAGTTCTTCATAAATCGGGTCGTTCAAGCGATGTAAGAGCTTATTTTTAATATCCTTTCTCTCTGTTAATGGGATGCCCTTGCTGTTTAAAACGTCCATAGCAATTAAAACCTTACCCAAAGGGTATGTTCTAACTTTGCCTTTTCCATGAAGTATGTATAAATTAAAATCTCTTGTTAACTTTTCTTTCCGCAGTCTATTTAAATCGGCTACAATCGCCAAGGCTTCAGTTTGACCTGACTCTGCAAGAATGTCAACAATTAATCGAAAAATAGATTCATTCCGCAGCCTTGGAAGTACAGCTGCAATTTGTCGAGACAAGAACGTAGAATATCTCCATTTGGAGGTATTTCGCATTATAAATTCCATTAGTTGGATGTTTGTTCCATACTTTGCAATCAGCCATGTTGAAGCTATTAAATGTGTATTGGAGCGGTCTTCTGTATCTATAGCTAATTGAACTATTTCTCCACGCAATTTTGAATTGGGTTTAATTTTCCAATTGATAAGAGTATGGGCTACTGAAAAAGTTGACTTGTCATCAAAACAATGTCTACTAGCATAGAATGCAACTAATTGCTCGAATCTTTTTTTGTTTGGGCCTAAAGTATTGTAATACCATAATGCGTTGCCCCTAAGATCGGGGCTATTTTCGAGTATCTCGGGAACTAACTTTTCTAAATATGGATCTTTGATTTTAGTAGCTAAAGTGAAATATCGTTTGTAGACCTTGTTCCATCTTCCTACTTGTGGTGCTTTAATGAATTTTCTAAATCGCTTTCTTATACGTTTCTTCTCATCTTCAATAGGTTTGCCTTCACTCAAATAACGTTCAATTCTTTTATCTAGTATGTTCAGGTACCTATTCTCATCAGGTAGGAAGAACTTGCGAGCTTCGGTTGATGAAAGTATTTTTGTTTTTCCAATGTTCAAACGTAAACCCCTTGTTAGTAGCATTTCATCTAAACCGCGCAGAATTTCTTTGGCGTCTTCAATAGAATTTGTACCAAAATCAATATCATCCATCCAACGAACAAAATTGTTATTTGTTTTTTCCGTTAAATACTTATCGATTTCAAATAGAAAACTATGGGCCAACAAGCGCGGAGCATCGAAATTGACTTGGGGTAAACCTAGACCAGATAGTGGTAAATAATCCGGTCTCCATATCCAGGACTCTAACATAAAGAAAAGAAAATCCAAGAGACCCTCATCAATTTGCCCATAACCTGATAATACGTTTCTCAATTGAGAAAAGGATATGTTATCAAAATAATTGGCAATATCAGTAACTACAACATAGTTAAATATAGTTGTGAATTCATATATTCTATTTTGAAACTGTGGCCATAATTCTTTCCAATCATATGGGAATGACTCATCAATATCAGCCTCGGTTTTAAATCTCTTATGGCTACGACTGAAAAATGCTCTGTCGCTAGGCTGGGCTTTTTCAATAATAGGAGCTAAACACTCAACTATAGTTTGGAGTATAACAGCATCCTCAGCCGAAGGTATCTCTATATGTCTACATATTCCATGTGTTTTTTCCATTCGAACAATATATGGTGATTTTGGTTTGTAGATACCTTCTAATACTTCGGTTTTAATTATCTTAATACGATCTTTTCGGTTTCTGTGGAAATAATAATAATCATGTAAATCCAAAATATCCTGGTTTCTCATACCATTCTTAACATGAGTTTGCCATGCTTTTTCCATCAGTTTTTCGTTAAAACATGACTCTAGTGTTAGAGAGCGTGTTTCCAATCTAGGAGTATGGGTTTTTGACATTTTACGGCCTTTCACAAATTGTTTTTTCTATATTTTACTATAATACGTCGTTTTGATATATGTTTCCTTAGGATAAAAACATTGGCTTCAAGATGTAAAACCTTACGATAAGAACCCAGAAACATAAATCCTCATATTTCCGGCTTTAGAGAGACCTTGGTAAGAAGTGACTCTATTTTACTACGTCTTCAGGATTCTTCGGTGAATTGGCTATTAGAGAAAGGTAGGGTGTTAATAAAGAGCCCGAGGTAAGAGATTCATTCATTCGTGGTGCCATCCTGTTACTGCCACCCCATAATGTCCAGCGATAGACGGTGTTAAATGTCCAAAAGCTGACGGACACAGTGACCGAGAATATATGCCCATAGGGGCCAGGGAGAACTAACTCAATTCCCCCTGAACAACAAACTTCACCATATGGTCATCAATAATATTTCGATTGTTTTGTGCCCCATATATCAGGCAATGGGTACAAACCTTGTTAACCATTCTGGCAGCTCCACTGGAAAACTTAAATATCTCATCTACAGCATTATCCGAAAAAATATCATGGTCAGCACCGGCATAAGCCAGGTGCGTTTTAATATATTCGCCTACTTCTGCTCGGTCCAGATAATGCAACTTGCACTGCAAGTCAATACGCTGCCTGACTGCTGCGTAGGATAACCATCCTTCCTATACTGGACCAGGTATCTGCGCAGGGTGCACATTTAACAGAGGCGTCTTTTCCTTTTCCTAAGATATGGTCATTATATCCAGCAATTTACGGTCAGGCAATACCATCAGCTTTTGGACTTCTTAGATTGGCTGTAACAGTAATATTTTTTATTAAGACCATTTTTGGTCTCAGAGAATTAACTCAAAGGAAAGTGGGCTGCCGTAGAGGGTAGCCAATACTTGAGGTGATACAAATATATTACTGTTGTTGTTTTAATAATAATGCGGAAATAGTAGAGTTTATAAAAACACAAAATGTACATGGACATTGTTCAAAGTGTAATATTATTTCACGGGTAGCATCTACCATAATTATAGATAATTTCTTACTGACAAGGAAGGGAATGGATTTTTGAATCCCGAATTTTTGTTTATTTCAGGGGGGTGTACTGTTTCGAGTAAATACATAAATCCTCGAAAAAATGAAGGGTTTTGCGTAAAAGTATAGAAGATTATGGAAATATAGCATTACTAATGGATGTTGGTGGGAAAAGGTCAGCCCTAACAGGTGAACACCAAAGAAAGGTTTGGTTAAGCATGAGTGATATTAACACTTTTCTTGAGCAATTAAAGCCCAATGTGGTAATAAAGGGTCCTTTATTTCCTGAATCCATACAGATAATAACTACTATGCCTTTGGCAGATTCTATAAGAATATTCGGCAAGGGCTTAAATACAAACCAGGCTTATGATAATATCCTATCTCTAGCGCAGTTAAACGAATTAGATATAACCCCAGATAAAGAGCCTTTCGATGGTGATGCAAAGAGATTTCGTCTTGGGATTGAAGCTATGCGCTTGGGACTAGCCTACGAGTATGATCCATATTTTTCACTTTCTATTGCTCGTGTTGATCCATTACCGCATCAGTTAGAAGCGGTTTATGATTATTTTCTGAAACTGCCTCGAATCCGTTTCCTGCTGGCTGATGACCCCGGAGCCGGTAAAACGATTATGGCAGGGCTACTAATTAAGGAGCTAAAAATTCGGGGCATAATCAAAAGAATTTTGATTGTAACTCCAGCCAATCTTTCATTTCAGTGGCAACGCGAAATGAAAGATCGTTTTCGGGAAAACTTTAAAGTAATACGGGGAGATGTGCTGAGGGCCAATTATGGCGCCAACCCCTGGCAAGATGAAAACCAGGTTATAACCTCTATATCCTGGGTATCTCGTATTGAAGATGCCAACGAAAGCTTATTGCGCAGTCACTGGGATTTAATTATTGTGGATGAAGCTCACAAAATGAGTGCATATAGTGCTGATAAAAAGACCCTGGCTTATAAGCTAGGGGAATCTCTTTCCGAAATGACCGATCATTATCTACTTATGACGGCCACCCCGCATAAAGGCGATCCAGCTAATTTTTGTCTCTTTCTTGAACTTCTCGATAAAGATGTATATGGGGATGTAAAAAGCCTGGAGGAAGCTATGCGCAGGCAGAGTGCCCCATTTTATCTGCGCCGGGTCAAAGAAGCGCTCGTAACATTTCCTGACCCGGAGACCGGCGATATCATGACGCTTTTTACTAAAAGGAACGTACAGACTGCTGATTTCCAAATCGATCTGGATGAAATGGATTTTTATGAGGCCCTGACCCGATATGTAGAAGACCAATCTATCAAGGCCGCCCAGGATGATTCAGCCCGAGGCAGGGCTTTGGCATTTACCATGGCCATGCTGCAACGAAGATTTGCTTCTAGTGTTTATGCAGTACGCAGAACCTTGGAAAGAATGAAATTAAAGAGAGAACAGATTCTGGCCGACCCGGAAGCCTACCGTAAAGAGCAGGTGAACAAAAAACTGCCGGAGGATTTTGATGACCTGCCCGAAGAAGAACAGGCAGAAATTATTGCTCAGTTGGAAGATATTGTAGCCTCGGTTGACCCGGTGGCTTTGCAAGAAGAGATAATTCAACTGGGCCGATTGATTAATCAGGCCCTGGATCTGGAAAAAAGAGAAGCTGAAAGCAAACTCATTAAGCTAAAAGATACCCTTATTCAACATGGATTATTTGATGATCCTAAGATGAAGCTCCTTATTTTTACCGAGCATAAAGATACCTTGACCTATCTGGTTGGGAAACTGCAGGATTGGGGCCTAACGGTGACCCAGATTCATGGCGGTATGAAGATTGGTGATCGGGATGCTCCTGGTACTCGTATTTATGCAGAACGGGAGTTTAGAGAAGATTGTCAGGTCATGGTGGCCACCGAAGCCGCTGGAGAAGGAATAAACCTGCAGTTTTGCTGGTTCATGATCAATTATGATATTCCCTGGAATCCAGTTCGGCTGGAGCAACGCATGGGCCGTATCCATCGTTACGGACAGGGAAAAGACTGCTTGATTCTCAATTTTGTATCTACCAATACCCGTGAAGGCAGGGTATTAAACAAGCTTTTCGAACGCATTCATAAGATAGAGGATGATCTGGATCCAAAACGTACCGGTAAGGTGTTCAATGTTTTGGGCGATATTTTCCCGGCTAATGAATTGGAAAAAATGGTGCGCAATATGTACACGCGCAATACCACTGAAGACGTTATCAAGGATCGCATTATAAAAGAGGTTGATACCGAACGATTTAAGAATATAACTCATTCAGCTCTGGAAGGCCTGGCAAAAAAGGAGCTGAACTTATCTGCCATTATTGGCAAGTCTGCCGAGGCCAGGGAACGGCGCCTGGTTCCCGAAGTAATCGAGGATTTCTTTTTGGAAGCCAGTAAAATTAGCGGTGTTTCCGCCAAGGCGGTTCGTAAAGGAGAGCATATTTATCGTTCCGGACGAGTACCCCGTAACCTGTGGCAGATTGGTGAATCGCTTGAACCGCGTTTTGGCAAGTTAGGACATGAGTATAAACAAATATGTTTTAATAAAGAGTTGTTAAAAAAGGATCCTACCCTGGAGTGGGTTACCCCAGGCCATCCTTTATTTGAAACCGTAAGGGAGGATGTGTTAATTCAGGTTCAGGAGGATTTGAAACATGGGGCTGTTTTCTACCTATTTAGCCCCCCAATGGATTTGGAAGAACTCCTTGTAGCATGATAACATAAAAATAACAGGGGGTTGAAATTATGAAAAAGGCAAACAAGTATTCGGATGAACTTAAAGAAAAGATCATTCGCGAGTGTCAGGAAATAGATAATGTAGCGGTAGTAGCCCGCCGTTACGAGATATCACCCAACACCATACACACATGGGTTAAGAAATACCGAGAACGTGGTACTGCAAAAACCCTTAAAAAGAATGGATTTAAAGATATTAATACCATGGCAGAACAGCTAAAAAAAGTCAGTACCGAGAATGACCAGTTAAAACGATTAGTTGCCGAAAAAGAACTTGAATTATCAATCCTGCGGGAATTACGGGATAAAACAAACCCCAGGTAGCCGACAGAGCAGCCATCGCTGATAAGTGGATCCAGGAAGGCTATCCTAAAACTACCATCCTGCGCTTTGTCGGGTTAAATGTATCTACTTATTATGCCTTAAGAAAACTAAATGAACAGAACAAGGAAATAACACGCAAAAAACCGGGAAGGAAAATTCCTGGTTACAGCATCAACCAGCAAGGAGAAGCCATTGATGACGATACCATAAAAAACATGCTACTTGAGTTGATTGAAGGAGACGGGTATCCTTATGGCTATCGAAAATTAACTGTTGAACTACAGGAAAAGAACCTGATTATTAACCATAAAAAGGTATATCGATTGTGCAAGGAAATAGGAATTCTGAGACCCCAAAGGGTTTTGAAGCCCTACCGTCCCGGGCAAATAGGCCACAAAAGAAAAGCAATAGGTCCTAACGAACACTGGGAAATAGACTTAAAATATGGTTATATAAAGGGCATTAGTCAGTTTTTTTACCAGATATCTATAATAGATATCTTTGACCGGACTATTGTAGAAAACCATATCGGCCTTAGTGCCAAAGCAAAGGATGCTGCCCGAATCGTTCAGATTGCTGCTAAAAAAAGAGGGATAAAACCGGATCAGTTAGTTATCCGTAGCGATAATGGACCACAATTTAGAGCAAAAGCGTTTACTTAAGCATTACTCAAATTGAAAATTACACATGAACGTATTCCAGTGAATTCACCTAACCTAAATGCCTATATAGAATCTTTCCATAGTATTTTAGAAGATGAATGCTATAGTAGACATGAGTTTGAAACCTTCCAGGAAGCTTATGAAGAGGTAAATAAATACCTGGATTATTATAACAACCGTAGACGTCATGGCAGTATTGGCTACCAGTCACCGGCTGTTTATTACCAAAAACATCAGAATGCTAGAGGGAAGCCCTTGGTAGCATAAAAAAGAACGAAAAGTAACCTGCGATATATTATCTTAGTGGCATAATAGGCAGGGTTTCCATCAGAAGATGTTAGCGTTTATGCCGCGAAAGCCGCTTGATATGGGGAAATACCCTCTGGTACAATCCGGCCAGGCGGGAATAACCGCCACCGCTATCAATTAGGGTTATTTCCGCCTATAAAAGGGAGTCCAGAGGGTATAGTGGCCCCATGTCAAGCGGACCGTGGAATAAATGCGGAACCTTTAAAGCATAGTCCTTAATAGCTTACTGGTCTTAAATTTACAGGTGGCTCCAATTTCCCGGACAAATGGCTCAATATAGCCACGGAATGCCCACCTAAATATTGGGGACTGTCGTAATCAGTAGAGAATCTATGTAGTCCGATCATTCACAAGGATATTCTCCATAACTGGGGGTTTAAGCCGCCATTGGAAACCTTATTGACGTAAAGCCCTTGAACATCATCAAGTTTCCGGTGAGTAAGTATGAAAGTATTTACCGCCCTAAGCGACTTCAGAGTAAAACCCCGTATCAAGTATATTCGGCTCTATTCGCCTTTGAGTTTGTGAAATGCTTGTCTTCTCTTATAGGGCTGGAAGGGAACGAGCAGTTTAGCATTGGGGTGATAGCGCCATACCGGGCACAATCGGACTTGATAGATAAATTGATGAGTTCGATCCTCCTGCCAAAGAATATTGACGTTCAGGTTGGTACTATCCATGGTTTCCAAGGTGACGAGTGCGACATAATCATTGCTCTTTTCAACCCGCCACCTTCAATCACGACTCATAAGGATATGTTTCTGAACAGACTAAACATCGCGAATGTTTCTATAAGCCGTGCAAGAGACTACTTATTTATTCTCATGCCAGACGACGACACTGAAAATGTAGGTAATCTAACCCTTATCAAAAAGGTTGAACGCCTTTGCAAAAGTCAATCTTCTTGGAGCGAACAGCAGTCTCCGGATATTGAAGAGATGATTTTCGGAAGTAAAAGCTACCTTGAGGACAACTCATTTTCGACAAGCCATCAGTTAGTGAATGTATACGGAAAGCCAGAAAAACAGTATGAGGTTAGAAGCGAGGATAATGCCGTCGATGTGCAAATACATGATTAAATAGAATGTAAGCCAACAGGGAAAGAATATTCTATTTGAAGGTTCTGAACATGCTGCGGTATGTATTACTTTCCAAAATAATGGCGACCATTCAGTTTGAGGATTGAACCGATCTGTTATGGCGCATGAAATAAGTGAAGAGAAATAACCCCGCAGGGATAGCATAATGCTTGATCTGTGGGGCTATTTAATTTTATAGCATTAAACTTGACACCATAACGTAACGATACTATGATAAAAACAATAATGTTATTCTGAGGATTTGATACCAATGAAAGATACCTACCGTATTAGTGAATTGGCCGAAAAGGCAGAGGTTACGAAACGTACGATCCACTATTATGTGGGTCGTGGACTTTTGCCGCCACCGGAGGGTGCTGGGGTCGGAACGACATACAACGAAGAGCATCTTGTAAAGCTAATGCTGATAAAGCAGCTTCAGGAACGCTATCTTCCGCTTGATCGGATCAGGAATGTGATTACGAATATGACCTTAGAAGAGGCAAAACAGCACCTTGCAGAACCGGCAATGCTTCCTCAACCTTCCAACTTTTTGGATCAGAACACAGATCACAGCGATTCCGAAATGACTATTTTGCAGGCAACTACACAATCAATTGTGATAGCTGACAGTTTAATAGACAGTCACACATTATCCGCACTGACCGATATACGCAGCAGTTATATACGTTGCAATATCGGATTAGGAATTGAACTGCATGTGCCTGTAGAATTAGCCAGGGATAACCCGGCATTGATTGACAACATCGAAAAATATATCCGCAAGTTGACTTCGGAAAAATAGATGGGAGGGAATTACGTGGAATACGGGTTGACGGAAAAAAGCAGCGGCAAGAGTGTAGCTTTGAAAGCGGTGGACGTTACTGGCACACTGGCAGCTGACGCGCTGCAGATAACGAGTACCCAGAAGTACCTGAATGATAGTGGGAAAAATGCCGAACTGATCTATACATTTCCCCTGCCTGAAAATGCGGCGGTCCATGATTTTGCTGCCAGGATCGGAGAAACCCATGTATCAGGCAGGATCATGGAACGGGACCAGGCATTCAAGGAGTATGATCAAGCAATACGAAGTGGTGACAGTTCTATTCTGTTGGAAAGTGTTCGTCCCAACGTATTCCAGGTTTCGCTGGGACAAATCGATGCCGATGAAGAAGTTGAGATTGCGATAAGCTACTTTCAGGAAATCAAAAATATAGATACGGAAATGAGGATTTCCATTCCTATGCTGTTGGCACCTCGTTTCATTCCGGGTAAACCTTTGGGTAAAAAGATAGGGCCGGGGAGGGCAGAGCCGACTGATCGCGTTCCTGATGCCGATTTTATTAGCCCACCCATCGGAGAAACAGGATACAGGGCTACTCTTAGCCTGCATGTCCATAACAACACCCCTATATCATCAATTAAATCGCCTTCCCATAAGATTAGAATTGATCGCATGGATGAATATTCGGCAACAATCACTCTTCAAGAAAATAATACACGCATGAATCGGGATTTTGTTTTAAATCTAAAGCTTGATGGCGAAACAGTCCCGCGAATTATTTACTGGAAAAACCCCAAAGACGAGTATTTCGCTTGTATCACCTATACACCTGAACTTCCTATAATCGAACAACGACAACCTAAAGAATACATTTTTCTTATCGATATTTCTAGGTCTATGGAAGGTAAAAAAATAGAACACGCTGCTGATGCCATCCAGATATGTCTCCGCAATCTCGATGAAGGGGATAGTTTCAATCTATTAGCTTTTGAAAGCGAAAATCATGCATTTGCTCCGAAAAGCCTGCCATATAATCAGGAGAATCTGGATAAAGCAAGTGCGTGGGTGAAAAATTTGCATGCCATGGGCGGAACTAATATTCTCCCTGCTGTACAATTAGCTCTGAAGGAAGCGGGAGATCAGCAGAAGGTAGTGATACTGGCCACTGATGGACAGGTCGGCAATGAGAATGAAATTATAAATTACGTAAGAAAACGCAACCAAAATCTCTGCCTGTTCAGTCTTGGAATTGATACGGCGGTAAACTCGTATTTCATAAATCAGATCGCGGAAGCAGGAAACGGGTGTGCCGAATTCTCATATCCCGGCGAGAGCCTGGAAGAAAAGATGCTACGACACTTCGCCAGAATCAATGCTACCAGCATGGACAACGTTACGTTTTCACTACCTAACATCTCTGCGTATGACTGGGCTGAAACCCCACCAAGTAGGCTGTATGATATGGAGCCGTATACACACCTGATTCGCCTAGCAGCACCACCGCAGGAGGAGTTGCTTATAACAGGCGATTGCTGTGGTCAGAAAATGGTTTTAAAAGTTGATCAAATAATTAAGATCGAAAATGCCGAGATATTGGAAAAACTCTGGGCCAAACGAAAAATCACTCAGTTAGAGACTTATCTGCAGACCGGAAACCCTCGACGAGCCAGCGGAACAAAGGAGGAAATCGTATCTTTGTCGGAGAGATATCATATTCTTTCCACCTTGACGTCATTTATCGCCGAGTTTGAACGTAAGGATAAGCTGTCGGGAATACCAGAAACCATAATAATACCTGTAGATGCGCCGCATGCCTGGGGAATGTTTGAAGATCATGTTTCTTACTTTTCAGCGGGTGGCTTTGGTTTCATTGGTGGAGCGGCTATTTCAAATAATCAATTGGAGTCAGCTTTATTTACTAAGAAAGATATTATCAATATGAATAAGGATATATTGTACAATCACTCGAAAGTTGACAGCGAACTTAAAAGTTATAGAATGTCACAAAAATCCGATTCAGAGGACCAGGAAAATAAACTGAATAAGCTGGCGGCTGAGCAGAATGCAGATGGGTCCTTCGGCAGAGACCAGGGAGACCCGCGTTCTCAGATTGAAGTTACCTGTAAAGCCATTGTTACATTATGTGAAAACGGGCAGAAGGTCAATTTATTCCGTCAGCAGATCCTCAAAGCAATTTCCTATCTGATGCTGATGAGCGATGAAGTTCTCGCTGATACCGACCTGACCAAAATTACTATATCTGCCCTGGAGTCAGCTAGAAACAGAAGAATTATCCGCAAAGGAAGTCAGCAGCTTGATTTTTTGAAAAGACTCAGAAGCATTGATTCAGGGGCGTTTCTATAATAATGCTTGGAATCAAGCTGGCGTTTGGTTTATTTAATAGTAATGGAATATTGAATATAAATGACAATGCATTAAAATATAGGAAATAACAAATGTCGTGTGGTGTTCTGCTGATCTGTATATTGTTTTAGTAGTGTTCTATGTGAGCAAAAATATATTGTGTTGATGACAGTAACCTGTCATTCAACGGCTATAGAATAAGCGGGAACAAAGGATTCTTTTATTTACTGATTCCCAGTAAAAAGCGATTGGAGAAGTTGTTGCCGGTTCTACAAGGCCGTCCAGTATTTTAAAGGACAAAAAATATAACATATAATATAGACGTGAGAAAATATAAACTTATACCGGCGGGCTGACGCAGGAGGTTAAAGATGGCAAACGAGAATGCGGTATTTGAGATTACGGAAATCGTTAATGCAGATTCGTTTGATTCGTTTGATTTTAATGAGCTGGAAACTAAATTGCAGAACGACTTGGATTCACAAATATCGGAGCTGGAATTTTTAAAAGAAGATCGAGAAAAAATAGGCAATCCCGAAAGTTTGGGAAAGATTGTAATGGATGTAGTTTGGGAACAATTTCTTAATCAGTTGGCAACTACTGCAGGAGAAGAATTTATTAAAGAAAACCGCGGACTTACGTTGGATTTGAGGGATGAAGCACATATTCAGGCAACGGAGAATTTTGCAAACGGTGAAATAGCAGAGCATAACAATCAAATAGATTATCAAGAAAGGTACAATGGGTGGCAAGATAATTTCCAAAGAGACGATAATGGCAACATTAAATTAGAAGATAAATATAAAACTGGCAACTGCCAAGAAGTTTTAAAAAGGGAAGCTCGTAAACCGTTTGACGAAAAAAGGGATAAAGGTTCTGCCGCTGTCCCTAAAGACCATACTGTGCCAGTAGCAGAAATTGTCCGGGATCCTGCAGCAAACGCTCATCTTGAAAAACAAGAGCAAATCGATTTTGCAAACGGCAAAGAAAACCTTAAGGATTTGGATGCCTCGGCTAACTCATCAAAAAGCGACAGAAATATGGCTGAGTGGCTGGATAGCGAGCGGAACGGGGAAAAACCCGCGGACAGGTTTAACATTAACGAAGAAGAATTAAGAGAAAGGGACAGGATTGCCCGTGAGGAATACGAAAAACTGAAAAAAGAAGGAGAAGATAGATCCATTGCAGCCGGAAAGCAATCCCAAAAAGAAGAAGCGTTCAGAATAGGGGGGAAAGCGCTTAGAGCTGCAGTAATGCAGCTTCTTGCGGAATTAATAAAAGAAGTAATCAGCAAATTGATTCTATGGTTTAAGTCCACCCAAAAAAATCTGGAATCCCTGCTTAATTATATTAAGTCGGCGATAAATTCATTTATAAGCAAGTTGAAAACGCATTTAATAAACGCCGGAAGCGCCCTTATCACTACTATTGCTACAGCCATATTGGGACCCATTGTGAGAACCATTAAGAAAGTATGGATTATGCTTAAACAGGGATGGGCGTCGCTCAAGGAGGCAATTGCCTATATTAAAGACCCAAGCAACAAGAATAAACCATTTGGCATTTTGGCTCTTGAAGTGGGAAAAATTGTAATTGCGGGGGTAGGCGCGGCTGGAGCTATTGTATTAGGAGAAGTTATCGAAAAAGGCTTGATGTCGATACCAGTATTTGCACTTGAAATTCCGATTATTGGAAGTTTGGCCAGCTTAATAGGCCTGTTCATGGGTGGTTTGGTTGCAGGAATTGTAGGCGCAATTGCAATGAGCTTGATTGACAAAGCTGTCGCCAAGCAACAAATGGCTGAAGCCGTAAAAAAGGAAATAGAAAAAGGCAATGAAGTATTGAATACACAAAATGCAGTTATCGCTCTGAATGAAAAAAAGCTGGAACACACTAAAATAGCTGTTGCCGGTTCAATAATGGAGAGGCATGAAACGGCCGTAAAAATTACAAAAGAGGCTTTGAATCATATTTTCTGTGAAGATATGAAAAATGAAGTTGTTGTTAGTGGAAATGAAGTTGAATTTGACAATATGCTTGGTAATCTAAACAAATTATCAAAATAGGGGTATAAAATGGACGAGCTTATAATTCAGACTCATGACTTCAATACCGCAAAAAATCAACTTAAAGAATTTTCCGAAAAAATACCATCGAGTGTAGATTTACAAACGGTTGCCACAAACGGAGGATTGTTCGATTTATTTGACCATAATGTAACAGGCGCCGAATTTAATATTTTAACAGCTCAAATTCAAAAGCACTTAATCTCCATCCACAATCTGCATAATGAGTCTATAAAAGAATTCGGCCAGGTTTATAAAGCGCTTGAAGCTTTGGACAAAGACTATATCCAAGCTATAATTCTATCAATCAAGGCAGCTGAAACAGCGAGCAATCAAGCGAAAAAGAGCGCTTTTGAAGCCGAAAAAAATAGCCTCGATATTGATAAAACAATAAAAGTGCAAACACAGACGATAAATGTTTTGAAACAATTTAAAGAACAAATTGATAAATACGAGCAACTTAAAAATATCGATGAAATATGGAGTGACTGCCAAACATTAAAGAAAGACATTAAATCAATTAATATCAGAATGGAAAATCATGAAGAGGAAATTGACAGGAAAACAAAAGAACAAATGAATGATATAAGAAATTTGCTGGATGAAGATAAACGGAATTATGAGGCTCAAAACAAGATATTATACAAGAAATTGAAAATTGCCTATATAGTAGCAGGGAGTTCCGTATGTTTTATATTGATTGATATTATTTTACATATACTGGGAGTCGCTTAATGGAAAATAAATATGAAAACGATCTTTTAAACTATGCTTCGAAATTAGATGCGCTGGTAGAGGGATATGGTAAAATTACCGAATATGCGACAGCTATTGTAGAAAATCAGGATGAAGCAGCGACAATAAGGTTGCTACAAAAAATTTCCATAGTAGTTGATTCGGGTAAATACCCAATGGAAGTTAAACAAATATCAAATGTATTAAAGGATAGTTTGATTAAATATTATGGATACATGAGAGTACTGGATATTTGTAATCAGAATCAAGCGGACGATGAGACGCGAACATTACCTGAATTATTGGCAGAATTAAATGAATTGATTGGACTGAACAGCGTAAAAGCAAAGGTTAATAACCTAATAGCCTTTCAAAAAGTGCAGAAATTGCGTAAGAACCAAGGATTAACCACTGCAAATAACACCCTTCATCTTGCTTTTACAGGAAAGCCAGGAACAGGAAAAACAACGGTGGCAAGGATTGTTGGGCGGGTTTATAAACAAATAGGATTACTTACAAAAGGGCATTTTATTGAAGTTTCTAGAACCGATTTGATAGCGGGTTATCAAGGGCAAACGGCATTGAAAGTAAGAAAAGTTATTGAAAAAGCAAAAGGTGGTGTATTGTTCATTGATGAAGCCTATAGCATAACTGAGAATGACCATAGCGATTCTTATGGGCGGGAATGCTTGACAGAATTGACAAAAGCATTGGAGGATTATCGAGACGATTTGGTTGTAATCGTGGCTGGCTACACAGAGCCGATGAATAAATTCTTTGAATCGAATCCGGGGCTTAAATCCCGTTTTAACACATTTATCGAGTTCGACGACTATACGAGTGACGAGCTGGAAGAAATTTTAACCATGATGTGTAAAAATAATGATTATATTTTAAGTGAAGAAGCGAGAAGCAGAATCAAACAAGCTTTAAACAATCATGTAGCCGCGAAAGATGACCATTTTGCTAATGGACGTCTGGTTAGAAATATATATGATGATATTGTTATGAACCATGCAAAAAGAGTAGTGGATATTGATGAACCGAACCGTGAGATATTATCTTTAATAACCGATGAAGATTTTATGGAATATTGAAAGAATCAGGTGTTAAAGTATACCATGCAATTGTTACAGTAAATAATCCGCAGGTTTACAGTTTCCTGATATACTTAAGGAAGTGGATACTTTTTAGCGTTAACCGGAATGCGCTAAATTGTATCAAAGATTGAGTGCTTAGACATTAAAGAACTTAATCTTTGATACAATGAAAAGTCCAGTATTGCTGGGCTTTTTGGTGTTTCTGGGGTGATTTGACGTCGCTGTTTAGCGGCGTTTTTTTGTGCGTTTTTTTGGGGGCAGTACCTAAAGTGGGGTGTGCACCTTTTGGCGAAAGTCAGGAAAGCCCGTATTTTAGTGAAGCTCGATGCAGTGGATATCTCTTTAGAAGGAGATGCATGGTGTTGTATAAAAATTAACAAATATGTTAAATAGGGAGGATATTTGCGTATTTGTGTTGAAGATAGTTGAAGATAATAGTAACGAAATCCCTGGATAATATGACAAATGATTATGAGACCGCCAGTGATTGTTCGCTGGAGGAGTTAGTTGAAAAAAAGTCTGAGGTACAAAGGCTTAAGAAAATGCGGGAACGAAAACGCCGCGAACTTTTTGAGGAAGAAGATAAAATTGAGCGGGAAAATGAACGACTGCAGGAGGAAATGCGCCGTCGTATGCGTGGCAGAACAAGAGTTGCCCGAACCACCATAGCATTTATCCATGATGTGAACCCGGTGTTTGACAGAAAGCGGCTGCTTTATATATATCCAAATGGAATATTTGTAGTGTGACCATTTTTCACTATTTTTTTAATTTCAATAAATTCTCCAATTCCAGGCGTTTGTTTTTGCTGCTTCCGGCGATGTTGAGTTTATCAAAGATACGCGAGAGCTGATTGCGCACCGTTCCTTCGGCTAGATGCAGCTCCGCAGCAATTTCCAGATTAGTTTTCCGCTGGGCTGCCAGTCGGGCAACTTCCAGTTCCCGATCGGAAAGTCCATAGTTTTCGTGCTCGCTCCAGTGCTCCCAGAGTATTTTCTGTTTTGCGCTGTGGAAGCTTTGCGCCAAGGTCAGGATGCGTTCAATCTCCTCGGGATATATACCCTGCTGTCCCAGCTCCTGCAACAGGTTTGTTATGTAGGCTTCGCTTTCCGCAAAGGGCATTACAATACCGTCAGGAAGCGCCATAGAAAGTGCTGTGCGAAGCTCTTCGAGTGCATCCGCATGACGGCCGATCTGCTCCAAAGCAGCGGCAAGCTGGATATGGAGCCAGATTTCACAAAGCACATTATGATAAATACCGTACAGATTTTCACATTCCTCGCGCCTTGCTACTACCGCCGTCCATTGCTCCTGAGCCAGGAGCAGCTGATTATAGAAAGTATGCAGCATGGGGGTAGCCGGAAACATAACCAGGGTCTCCTGCAGCCGTCCTTCCGCCAGCCATTTGGGGGCGGCTTCAGGATGCCCCAGTAGAGCATATAGAAAGCCCTGGCACATATCCAGCGTATTGAGCAGTGTATACTGCTTTTCCCTGTGCAACCATTCCCGACAGTCAATACTCAGCTTATTCATCTCATTGAAATCTCCGTTTAAAAGCGCCATGCGCATGGAGAGAAAATCGCAACATATTATAATACTGAATTGGTTTTTCTGCTTTGCTGCAGACAGTGCCATACGGTTTGCAATGTCAGCATCAGTCAACTGTCCTCGCTCATAGAATAAGTCAGCTGCAAACCCATGTTCCGAACCGTTGCCATGTCCGTCCGAGACCTGATAATAATAGGGCATACACTCTTTCATCTCAGCATTTTCTCTGTCTGCGCCGCCCACACTACTATGGTACATCATGAAAATAGATGGCGCGGAAAAGGTCCATGCATCTTTGGGATCCACGCTGAGAGATGTACGGCTGAGCAAGGCGCAGGCTCTGCGGTGATAGGCGCTCATGGCCAATATATTATTGTAGCTAAGAAAGCTCTCCGCTACCTCCGCATCCCCCAAAAGATCATCCCGTTCCTGCGAGGTCAAGACCGTATCCTGCTCCATTGCCTCAATAAGCAGGCTCTTCATTCGTTGGATTTCTGGAATGTTGTTCATAGTAAACATGGTAATCATACATATTACCAGGGCTGAGGGGTGTGCCATAAGGATATCCTCGGGGCATTCGCTTATCCAGCTAAAAAATGCCTCACTATGTTCGGCGTTCAGGCTTTTCGATTTGTCTTTTTCCAGGGTGGCCAGCAGGCTATCCCAGTCCTGCGCATCTGCAAAGGCGAAATAGGCCGAAATATAGTCTTCGTGATCAAAATACCACTGGCCAAGTCTGGAATAACTTTCCTTGCGATAGGCTTCAAGTTTTTCAGCAAATTTATGCCGGGTACAGTGGCGCAACATATGGTGGTAGCGATAAATCCCATTTTCATTACGTGTTATAAAAGCATTATTTTTTGAAAGGGAAGTAAGAAGTTCCACCGCATCCGGGTGCTGCCACAGATAGGCTGCCTGATCTGCCGTAAACTCATTGGCCATGCCAATCAGAATAAGAAACTCCCGTTGACGTTCCGGTAATGGATTTAATAATACCTGATCAATCAGCGTAAAAATGTCGGTTGAACTGGATAGCCAGCATCCCTTATGGGCATAGGCCTTGAAATTCAGATACACCATGGAGATCCATCCCTCGGTGAGCGTAGCCAGGACATTAATTTCCTCGGCCGAGGGTTCAAGTCCACAGCGTTTGGCATAGACAGCTAACTCTTGTTGGCTAAGGCGCAGGTCATCTGCAGTAATTTCACCCAGCAGATTACCGAGGCGCATCCGTTCCTCCTCGTTAAGAATCTGATTGCGGGACAGAAGAATGATATGAACACTGTCCGGCAGGCTGCGGGAAAGAAAAAGCAGCAGCGGTGTCAATGGTTTTTGCTGAAGGATATGGAGATCGTCCATGACCATGTAAATTTGGCTGGCGCTTGGCGACAATGCATCATCCAAAAGCTCCGCCAGCATGGATATGGCACTTGCATCCTGAGGGTACCCGAGAGCTTTCATTTGTTCGGTTAATTCGGGGTAGCCTTTGAAGGCCCGGCAAAAGCCCATCCAAAAATCTGTAATACTGTCTGTAACAATAATTTGCCGCAGAATAACGGCATCGGCTTGATTTTTAACTTGACGTTTGGCCCACCAGTTCATAGCAGTGGTTTTTCCAAAGCCCATGGGTGCAATGACCGTGGTAATCGGATAAGTGTTTATTTCGTTTAACCGCTGCTTCAGGCGCTCGGACATAAAGATATCATTTAAGTGAGGATAATGATTCAAGAAATCACCGCCTTTCCATAGTATTTATACGTTTCTGGATTGGAACAGATTTCTTAAGCATAAATTGCTCTCTGCCTGCTGCGTAATGATGGGGCTCTTACAATTCCCCTATATTTTCCCTACAATCCATAACTATCCATAATAAAAATACTATATCTTGTGCTTGATTTCAACAGATTTAACAGCATGTGTATGTCCGAGTGAGCTTAGCAAATTGCAAATTAAAAATGTTTCAAACCGGGAACAGGAAAGTATTCTCAATCTGTCAGTAGGGACCTAATTCTTTTTAAGGGCTTGACATACTACCTGGTACTATCACCCTCATTCATGTGATAATATAGTCGAGGATACGACAATCTTTAAGCATCGGAAGAAACTGCGGAGCAGTTTCAACACAGCGCTGCAACAAGGTGGGGGATTAGAACCCGCCACCTGTTTTGTTAATAGGCGACCGCTTAGCACCCTGCGGGCACCACTGATGTTCGCTTCGCTCACTATTATGGATGCGGGGGATATATTTCACTTCGTTATAGTTGCGAATTATTACTCAGAGGGGTACAAAATTGCAGTTCAACTCGTACATATTTATCCTGGCATTTTTGCCATTTACATTAATCGCTTATTATCAATTGCATAAATTGGGATGGAACTTGCTGGCCAAAGCTCTGCTCCTGCTCATGTCCCTGGTTTTTTATTCGTATTTCAACTTTAGATATCTTTATATCATTTGCGCCAGCATACTTCTAAACTATTTTTTTTCGAAACTATTGCTGGCCTCCGGGCGAACTGTTCCGCAAAAAAAGTGGCTTCTTTTTATTGTAATCAGTTTAAATCTACTGATACTGTTTTACTTCAAATACTTCAATTTCTTTATCGAAAATATGAATCTGCTGTTGCAGGCTTCATTTGAGCTGAAAAATATCATCCTGCCATTGGGTATCAGCTTCCTGACCTTTCAGCAAATTGCCTATGCGGTTGACTCCTACCGGGGAGAAACTGCTGATTACAGTTTCCTGGACTATGCGGTTTTTGTGGCCTTTTTCCCTCGCTTGATTGCAGGGCCTATCGTTTTACATCACGAATTCATGCCCCAGCTTAACGAAAAGAAAAATCATAGTATAAACTACAAGAATTTTTCATATGGTATCTTGATGTTCGCCATTGGTCTGGCTAAAAAAATTTTTATTGCCGATGTTTTTGCCAAAGCGGTGACCTGGGGCTATGGTTCGGTTGGCTCATTAACCTCTCTGGATGCGTTCATTGTAATGCTGTCTTATACCTTCCAGATATACTTTGACTTCAGCAGTTATACTGATATGGCCATAGGTATTGGACTGATGTTCAATATCAAGCTGCCGATTAACTTTAATTCACCCTATAAAGCTCTGTCGATCCAGGATTTCTGGAAAAGATGGCATATTACCTTAACCAGATTTCTGACCAAGTATATATATATCCCGCTGGGCGGCAACCGCAAAGGACCAGTCTGGACTTACGCCAATATTATGATCGTATTCCTGATCAGCGGTTTCTGGCACGGAGCTAATTGGACCTTTGTTCTTTGGGGGATCCTGCATGGCCTGGCTAGTGTCTTGACCAGAAGGTTTACAACCCAATGGAATAAGATGCATAAGGTGGTGCAATGGTTTTTGACCTTCGTATTTGTCAACATTGCCTGGGTGTTCTTCAGAGCGGACTCGATCACCCAGGGTTTTACCATTATCAAAAGAATGGCAGAGTTTCAAACTCCGGCGGTTTCGCAAACCCTGTTGGAATGTTTTAAGGTGCCGGTAATCACCGGGTTGGAAAGCCTGCTTCATGTGGTAAACTCCAGTGCATGGGTCAACGGACTTGATATGATGTTGTTTTTAGCTTTCACCTTTGTCATTATCCTTTTGTTTAAGAATTTGCATGAGATGGAGTTTAAACCCACGGTGGTCAACGCCGTGTACACCGTGATTCTGCTGCTGTGCTCTATACTGTCCATGTCGTCGGTTTCGGTCTTTATCTACCAGGGATTTTAAGGGGTGTGGTGATGAACGAAAAGAAATGGGTCGCTTTTGTTTTGGGGGCTACATCCGTATGCCTGTTGGTATTGATGACCATTAACATTATCGTTGATCCGTTTATGCAGTATCACTCACCGCTTTCGGAAATGAAGCCTTACTATAAATACACCCAGGAATACGCTATGTATTGGCTGATTGGCCGCGTTAAAAATACCCCTACTGAGGCAGTGATCGTCGGTTCGTCGTTATCGAACTTTATTTCCAGCGATAAACTAGGTGAACAGTCAGGACTCAGGGTTATATCATTAAGCAAATCAGCGGGCAGACCCAACATATATACCCTGTTTCTACGGGAATCACTGAAAAGGAACCGCCTGCAAACCATCTATTACGAGTTAAACTTTCCGCATTTGCACATGGAGTATGAAGGCGATATCCCATTATATCTCTATAACTCCAACCCAATCGATGATGTTAAATATGTTTTTAATAAAGACGTATCGAAAATGAGCGCTTTTATACTGATTAACTGCTTAGGCGATCAAATTCAGCCGGGAAATGATAAGCGGGATAAGATTCCCGCGAAAACAGTATTCGAGGTGGACAGGAGCCAGAGCACCAGCATATACAGTGCCCTGGCTGTTGCCCGCAGCATCTACGTCCGTCATGGTAAGGTGGCTGATAAGAGTTCTGTGATCGATTATCATACAAAAGCTAAAAAAAATGTTGAGAAAAATATTATTCCCTTTCTGAAAGAGAATCCTGAGATCAAATTTGTGTTTATTGTTCCCTGTATAAGTATTCTGAACACCTATGACCTGGTCCGTGAGGGTACGGTTGATGATTATTTGGCCATTCATAAAGATATCATGCTCAATATATTGAAATATGACAACGCTGAGATTCATATGTTCAGCGACCTGGAAGGCTTTGTTAACGACCTTGACAATTATAAGGATAGGGTACATTATGCACCGGCAGGCGGAGATTTGATATGTAATGGGCTTAAGACCGGAGCATATAAAGTCACCCCGGAAAACATTGATGAAAGATTGCGGCACTTGAAGTCGATGGCTGAATCCTTTGAAATACCCTTTTTAAAGGAAGGGTTTACCGGCGATGATGTCCTGGAAATGCAACAGCAGCTTATCGCACTGGGCTATAATTGCCAGGCAAATAAGGTTTATGACGGGCAAACCAGAGATATGGTGGCAGAGTTTCAGAGTGATCATAGGCTGGAAGTAACGGGCATCGCCACTGCGGAAACCCGGGCGCTCCTACAGGGGGTGACAGGGGGACGGTTTTTTGAAAGAAGCAATTCAAGGATTTAAACGGTTTTCGAATGAGCAGGATGAGGCGAAATACATAGATGAAGACGATGAAGATGAAATGATTAAAAACGTTTGAGGATGGATTATCCCCGCGTTACCCCCCTGCGTCACCTTTTAGCAGACTGGTTGCTTGGATTATCTCCTGTAGCCGTAATAGAATTTTCTACCACAGCAGGATTATTTTTATTTGATGAAGAAATCTCTTAATCAAGGAAATAGTGTTGCACCAAATATTTGGGGATAGGAGCAAATACGATGGACATTAAAAAAACTCAGGAAGACCGCAAACTGACTATAGCCTTGGCGGGACGGCTGGACAGCAATAGCGCTCCCCAGTTGGAAGCAGAGCTGAAAGAGAGCGTAGTCGATATAAATGATCTGGTTTTGGACTTTGCCGAACTGGTTTACCTTTCCAGTGCGGGGCTGCGCGTCATTCTGGCGGCTCAGAAGCAGATGAACAAGCAAGGCCGGATGGTGATTGTCAAGGTGAATGAGACCATCATGGAAATATTCGAAATCACCGGCTTTGTGGAGATTATTACCATAGAAAAATAAGCCGTAACACCAACACTTTAAGTTTGGAAAGAGAAAATATGCATGATAATGACTACTTGGTCAATCATAGCTTCCAACGCTACCTGATTCCGTCCATATTGGCAATTCTGGGCGGGAATATCAGTTTTATGGTTGACCACATTATTGCCGGACAGGTGTTGGGGAGTGATGCACTGGCGGCGATGAGCCTGGTGAATCCCCTGTTTTTTCTGTTAACCACGCTGGGCACTTTGGTTTGTGTGGGCTCTTCCACGCTGGCCTCGGTTTCGATGGGGAGCGAAGACCGCAGTACCGCCAACAAGCTTTTCACCCTTACCATGCTGCTAATTCTGCTGCTGGGCACTGTATTCAGCATCGTAGGATTCATATTTATCGAACCACTGGTAAAGCTCCTCAGCAACGATCCTGAACTTTATGATCTGGTCTATGCCTATTGTCGGGGCTTAATTCCGGGGGCTATATGCATTATGGCGGTATACCTGCCGCTTAACTATTTTCGGATTGAGGGCCGGGCTTTTCTGGGCATGATTATGTTTTTAATCATGGCCGCGCTGGATATCATCCTTGACCTGTGGTTTACGGTGGTCATGGGCATGGGCATGCTGGGACTGGCCTTGGCTACGGTTATAAGCGCGTTGTTGGCCGTGGCTATAATGTCTCCGTTTCTTTTTATCAAGGGGGGAGGATATCGATTCGCGCCCATCGGCCAATCCTTGCGCCTGGTATACGCGATCGCTATTACCGGTAGCCCCCCGGCGCTAAACAACCTGTACACCGTAGTCAGAACCTTTGTATTGAATATGCTCATACTGGCCGTAGGCGGACCGATTGCCGTTGCTAGTTTTGCCTTTGTCAACAGTGTCAACACCCTGGCCCAGGCCATTATCTCCGGGATATCTCAGACCGTATCTCCGCTGGTGGGCGTTTTTTACGGTGAACGCGATGTGCTGAGCATAAAAAAAGTGGTGTTTTTAGCCTTCCGCTACGGCATCATAACCATGGCGATATTCAGTATTTCAATATCCCTGTTGGCCAAACCGATCTGTTTGGCGTTTAATCTTAGTTCGCCCGAGCAGCTGCACATAGCAGTACCGGCCCTGATCATATCTTCGATCAGTTTGCTGGGAGCAGTGGTAAACAATATTTTCGTATATTATTACATGACAATTGGCCGAACCAGTATTGCCAACCGGATCACTTTGTTCCGGGGCTTTTTGTTCATTATTCCGGCCGCCGGTGCCATGGCTCAGGCCATGGGGATACTTGGCATATGGGCCGCCTTTTCCATCAGCGAACTGCTCACCCTGCTGATGACTATCCTTACGATCAGAAAAACCTTGCTCAAGGAACAGGATTTGCGCGGTTTACTGTTGTTAAATTATCGGGATGTTGCGGAAGGAAGGTTTATTGCCTTTTCCGTTGACAGCAATAACGAGTCGGTCTTGGAGAGTTCAGATAAAATCAGCGAGTTCTGTACATCCTGCAAGCTTAATTCCAAACAATCCATGGTCATAAGCTTGGCGATTGAAGAAATACTCCTGTTGATGGTACAGCACATCTTTGCCGGCAACAAAAATAAATCAATTGATGTACGGATATTTGTCCGGGACGATGTCACCACCATGCGCTTCCGCTGTGCGGGCCGGAAATTCAATCCCCTGGATTATTACCAGCAGGCCATGGAGAATGCCGATACTTCCGAAGCCCTGGCCCTGGGTGAAAGCATGGGGCTCCAGATGATTACCAAAATGACCAAACAGGTGGATTATACTACCAGCCTCGGTTTGAACAACATTATTATCAGAATCTGATAAATAGTAAAGGTGGCGGGATGAATGAGCATTGGTAAAAAGATATTGTTTTCCCTGTTGGGTTTATCATTATTGGTAACTCTGCTGTTGTGTGCCATCTCCATATATGGATTCAACGATATTAAAGCCACCTTTCAGCAAGAGAATAAAAGCGCTATTGATGATCTCTATGAGAAAAATGTTGCTGAAATTACTAAGAGCAGTTCCAAATTGGCGATCTCGCTGGCCAATTACTATGCCCAGACCATCAATATTGATTTCGAACGCATCATGGGTGAGCTTAATACCATGAAAGGGGATATTGAAACCCTGTATAATAGTGGGGGAACCACCCATGCCATCCCTATCAGCCGTTATGAAGAATACATCATCTCCCAGGCCGCCCACCCCAGCCGGCAGGAAGTTAACCGTACCCTTAATGTTCTTAGCGCGGCTACCCCCATGTTCGACAATATCCTGAAGATTGAGCCGAAGATATCCCTGGCTTATTTGGTGCTGGAAAACGGCATGGTTATTTCCAGTACCAAAACCTTTTATCCGGCTGTGGAGAAGGCGGATATGCGTACCCGCGACTGGTATAAGGATGCGGTCAAGGCGGGTACGGTAAACTGGTCCGATCTTTACACCGGCACGGATAATAGAAGTTATGTCACCTGTGCTACCCCTATTCATGACAAAAAGGGCCAATTAGTGGGGGTATTGGCCTTTGATCTGCGGGTCAGCGAGATCTCGGAAAAGACCCTTAATACCAGCGACAATACCTACATCGCGGCCTTCATTATGAACCGGCAGGGCCATGTCCTACTCAGTTCCCTGGATGTAAAGGCCACGGAAAAACAGCCCTATTTTGAAAAATTCATCAAAAACATCGATTTAAAAACGACTATTTCGGATTATTATTCCGATGACAGCTCCATCATCGGCTATGCCCCGATCAAATCCACCGACTGGCTGCTGGTGACGGTGCTGGATTACGAAATGATGATGGCCCCGGTGCAGGCCGTGGCGGAATCAGTGTCCGCTACCGGCGCTAAAATGGAACAGGTAATTAGCGATGAAACCCGCAGGGTTTTCTTTATTTTCCTGATAATCATTCTGGTTTCGCTGCCGCTGGTATTCATGACCGCCACCCGGCTGAGCCGGTCGATTACCCGGCCGGTGGAAATACTGGCCGACGGCGCCCGGGTAATCGGCGAGGGCAACCTGGATTATGAATTTGCCGACCTGGGGACGGATGAAATGGGCATGCTGGCCACCACCTTCAATGGCATGATCGTTCGTCTTAAAGAATACATGGAAGCGGTAGCCCGGTCGGCTGCTGATAAGCAGCGGCTGGAATCAGAGCTGGAGGTAGCCCGCGATATCCAACTGGGTATGCTGCCCCAGCAAATTGACTGCCCCGGTTATGATATTACCGGCATGATGGTGCCCGCCAAGGAAGTGGGTGGTGATTTCTACGATTTCTTCATGCTCAATGATCAAAAACTATGTTCCGTGGTGGCCGATGTCTCCGGCAAAGGCGTGGGGGCAGCATTATTCATGACCGTGGCGAAAATGGTTCTGAAAACTGCGGCCCAGGCCCATAATATTACGGTGGATAAACTGCTCAGCACCGCCAACAACCTGCTCTGCCAGGAGAATCCGGCGGAACTATTCGTGACTGCCTATGTGGGAATTATGGATATTAATAGCGGCGAGATTGCTTATGCCTGCGCCGGGCATAATCCGCCGGTTATCGTCCACCCGGACGGAAGCAGTGAATTCGTACCGGTAAAACCCAAACTGCCTTTGGCAGCTATGGAAGGCATCCAGTACCCGATTATGTACACCCAGCTGCAAACGGGCGAGACCCTGGTTCTTTATACCGATGGAGTAACCGAGGCCACCAACCTGGACGAAGAACTGTATGGCGATGCCCGCTTGCTGGCGGCCCTACCCTCGGTAAAGCGGCTATCCGCGCCGGAAATAATCGAAGGAATCAAGTCGAATGTAGATATATTTGTGGGTGAAGCTCCGCAGTTTGACGACATCACCATTGTCGCCATCCGCAAAATAAGCTGATGAGAAACGGAAAGCCGATGATGAGGAGTAGTGCCAAGGCCTTAATTTACCGCCTGTTTATTGACAAGTTTGCGGGCAAAGGCGAGCCCTGTATAGGGGTGGAAATTGAAATGCCGGTGGTGAATCTGGCCTGCCGGGCGGTGGAGCCTGGGTTTATTGCCGCCATGCTGGATTTGCTGAAGCAGCGCTTCGCTTTCACCCCTACGCGCTTTGACCAGAACGGTTTTCCCATCGAAGCGGTTAACCTGCAGCAGGATGCCTTTTCCTTTGAAACCACCTTTAACACCATTGAATTCGCCATGGCTAAAAAACCGGGTATCGACCAAATCGCCGCCAATTTTTATAGCTATGTGACAGCTTTGCAGGAATTGGCGCATGAGCATCATCACCTCATCTGCGGAATGGGCATCAATCCTTATGCGGCTTATGCCGACAGCAAACCGCTTAATTCCCCGGTTATGCTGGCCAAGACGGAGTTCTTGAAAAACTTTACCAGCCATCATGACGGAGAAATATTCCATGCTTTCTCGGCTGCCTGCCAAACCCATCTCGATGTCGAACTGACCCAGTTGCCGGATTTATTGAATCTGCTGGGCAAGCTGGCCTTTGTCGATGCCATGCTATTCGCCAATTCATTGCCTTTTATCTATGCCGGCAACCGTAATTTCACTGCTCGGCTGCCTGCCTCATTGCAGCGTGAAATGGCCCATCCGACCCTGTGTTTCCGCGACATATTGTGGCGCTTATGTGAAGCACCCAATGTCCGGCCTTATGACCGGGATTATGCTTCCCTTGAGGAGGTTGTAAAGCATTTGCTGGATCTGAAGATCTTCATCACCAGTGACGGTTCCAGTGGATTCAAGGCCATCCCGCCGGTGAGATTTGCCGATTATATTGCTAGAGACCGCTGGTCTGAAGCGGATCTTTCCTGTTTTCGCTCCCTGGAACCGGTAGCCGTCAGCCGCCATGGTACCGTTGAAATCAGGCAAACCTGCACCCAACCCCTGGCGGATAGTTTTGCCCCGGCCGCTTTTTATACGGGTATTGCCGAAAATATTACCGTTGCCAGCGAACTGGTGCATGACTTCTGGCAGGATAACCAGATTAACATCAGCAACTCCCAATTACGCCGACAGGCAGTAAGCCGGGAAATGACCATTCCCGCCGATCGGCTGCAGGAATTTATTAATAATCTGCTGGCAATTGCCGCCGCCGGGCTGAAAAAACGGAAACGGGGGGAAGATAAATACCTGGGGCGATTCCTCAAACCGGATCACGAGCTTAAGAACCCGGCGCAAAGGCAGCTTGATTTGCTGCAGGAGGGCTGGTCTATCCAAGAAATCATGTCGGCCTGTAGTGCACTGGATGAATCGGGAAACAGCATCTGGACCAATGATATGAACAGAGGAAAGGGTGAAGCGGATGGACTACCAGTATAGGAGCAGCCTGGCGGATTTTGATTTCGAGGTTTTGAATAGTGAAATAGAGGCTTACTGCGAGCAAAGCCGTCGGCATTTGCGGGGTGGGCAACCTGTAGTTTATGGTAGTATTACCGGGTAGCATTCAGCAAGGTTTGCAGTTTTTTTATACCCCTGGTACAAAGGCTGGAAACCGTGCTTTCATTAATTCCCGTTATGCGTGATATTTCCCGATTGTTGAAACCGCCATAGTATTTTAGAGCTATAACATTTCTTTGCTGGTCGTTTAATAAAACCAGGGCCCGGTATAACTCCTGCCGCTCTTCGTCTTCGATAAGCCGGCATTGTTGATCAATATCTACGGCCAGAGCGGATTCAGGAAAGCCTTCGTCATTAATACTGATTATGATCTTGCTTTTGTGGTAATAATCCGTCAGTGAGTTGCGGGCAATGGTAAAAATCCAGGTGTTAAAAGATGCTTTGCCGGGTTGAAAGCTATCCAAATGGACAACTACCTTCAGGAAAATATCGCTGACCAATTCCTCCGTTTGTTCTCTATGCAGAAGACGATAAAAAATGTAGTTGTATATTTTGGAGAAATAATCCTCATACATGCGCTCAAATTCGGATTCTCGGCTGAAATCATACAACAAACATCACCACCTCAACCCTTGACAAGATTTTGCTGACAGGAACCTGTGAAATACAGGCATTCTTCGCAGGTGCAGCTGTATGGGCACTGCTGTTGCCGGGCATCCCCTGCCGCCGTCACCAGTATTAGCTTATCATCATCGAGGGGAGCGACTTTTGCCATCCGGGTTTTTCGGTATTCTATTTTCAGTCTTTGCAGCAGTTTTTCCTTGATGGCGGATTCCCGGGAAAACTGATAGCGGGGATCTTCAATCATAAATATGTCCATTCCTTTCTTGAGGCACAAAACATCATGAAAGAATTTCTTTCAGACTTCACCTCTTGGCTCAATTATTCTCATCTGCTTTAGGCATTACGGGTGCCAGTTTCTCAGTTGATTTCTTGCATTGAAAACATTTTCATGCTCATGGGGTTCTTTATATATATACGCAACAGTTTTAAATCTAGCTCAATCCTCTTTGGAGGTTTTATTTGCGATTAACCTTGGGTGACAAAAGGACCGTCCCCTTGCCACCCCCGGCGTTTTATTCGCTCTTGACTTTGAAAAGCATGTTTTTATGGTTTTTATAGCGGTATTGGCTGTCTTCAATACGGCTTTGAATAAGCTTCAGCCCGATGTCGTCGGATTGTACACCTTCCTGCAGCGGATTAACCGGTTCACCGGCTGCTTCGCAGCGAAACTCCAAATGCCGGTTTTTTCAAAATAGGCGAGATTAAGCGAAATATCGGAGAAATCAGTTTGCAGGAGCAGGGTCTAGCAAATGTTAAAATTCCACAAAAAACATATATATCCTTTATTTAAAAAACTTTTTCATTTTTGAGTTAATGACTTCCTGGCCCCCACGTAACATGGTTACTCTTCGCAGTTGTATCGATAATGCTTTTTGACCGGACGTCTGGGCTTGCAAGATATCTTGCAAGTGGATCGGGGGCGGCAAGGATATATATGTTGATATGGCCGTGGTGGATGTGGTGGTACCGGCGGATGCGGTGGTACCGGCGGACATGGGGGTACCGGCGGACGTGGAGGAATTGGCGCTGGAAATCGCTGGTTGAAAAACCGAGTAACTTTCTCCAACTTTCTAAGGAGAAGCCATTCTTTCATAATTACCGTTTCCAGGGTTTCATTTACGACCACATTGAAGTCTATTAGAACATCTGGCGGGGTACACGATGATATATGACCAATGAAATGCTGAATTTTCTCCGCTTCCGCATTTAGCAAATGAGACAAAGCGATTTCTTCCAGGGCGATAGAATCCAGGAGATCGATAATTGTATTATATAAATCAGGACGGTGTTGCTGAGGCGGGATTTCAGGCATAGTCATATTATTCAGCACCTTTCGGAATCTACTTTATTAATAAAATATTCAATTGTGTCGCTATTGTTAACAAAAAACCAGCTAATATTAAAATAGAAATCTAACCCCTGGAATGAGTTGTTCTTTCCGCAGATTAGAAAAATTGGCCTAAAATAAGGCTTGAGATGGAGTCAAAACTCCACCTCAAGCAAGTCTCGTTTATTTTTTGGGGTTAGGTCACCATTCATGCTTCGTTGTTTAACCATCCCTTTAAAAATCTTAGTGTTATTTATGTTGGCTCAGTATAGTATGCAACATCGGAGTCTTCAACCTGTTGATCTAAATAATATCCAATAACTGTTGCTGTATTGCTTTGATCTCCTCCCAAGTATTCGCCGGAACGATACTCTTCGAAGAATGCTCCGGGTGGCAATATTCCTCCTGTTGAAATCAGACCCAATACTGAATCGGTTACAGTTACACCGGTTAGGATTACATTGCCCGTGTTAGTTATGACAAATCTAAACATGGGAACTTGTTCTGGATCTATAGTTGGTCCCGGGGGGCTATCTGCATCATACCAGGTTACCCCACCGTCGCCGGAAACATATTTCTTTATTGTTATTGATGGTAGTGGGTTTTCTACTATTAAATCTTCCAGTTTAAATTGCAGCAGCATTTGATTTTTAATGACTGTCCTTAGAGTCTGGTTGACGCTTTTATTAATCTCTATTAAATCATCCTGGGTTGGAGGTTCGGTAGGAACTTGCTCCGATAGAGTTCCTAAAATATACTGGATTTTTTCGGCTTCAGCATTAATGATGTGAGCCAGTCCCAGCTCTTCGAAGGCGATTGATGCTAAAAGCAGATTAATAACATCGCTCCTATTAATACTAATAGTTGGAGTAATATCGGGTATAGTTGGAAATGACATGATTCTACACTCCTTTTATAAATATTTAATCATTGGGATTTACGGAAAAGCCAATACACCTCCTTTACATACTCAATTTATTATATGGTCGGAGTGTTATTTTGCTACATTATCTCCATTAATGTCTTATTTTTCTAACTGTTGCTTTTTAACGGGTGATATATATCCCCCCAATTCTTTTAAGCGGCCGGGTTCCTATTAATAAACAGCTAAATAGCCTACCGGGGTATGGTACCAATAAAATATACTTATTAACTTGTTATAAATGAGGGGCAATCGGCGATAAAGATTTTATACATAGGAGAATGAATTATGGTGTTTTGAGGAGAAATATACCGTATATCAGTATTCTTGGGGCGAGAAGAATATTTCTCTATTTGCATAATATTCGGGCTTTGCCTATCATGTGAATAGGGCCACGTAATGGCCGAAAATTATTCAAAGGGGGGTATGTTGGTGAAGGCACTGGAAATTAAGGAGAATGTATTTTATGTAGGAGTTCAGGATTATGATTTAAGAGTATTTGACATTGTTATGCGAACCGAGTATGGTACCAGCTACAATGCCTATCTGGTAAAGGGCAGGGAAAAGACCGTTTTAGTTGAAACCGTCAAGGACAAGTTTTTTGACGAGTACATCAAGGATCTTCAAGAAATAGTAAAACTCTCAGAAATTGATTATTTGATTATGAACCATACCGAACCTGACCATTCCGGATCAGTGGAAAAGCTGCTGGAATTGATTCCGGGATTAACTATTCTGGGCAGTCAGACCGCCATCAGATTCCTCAAGGAAATAAGCAACAAGAATTTTTCCTCCCGAGAATTAAATCATGGAGATGAACTGGATTTGGGGGGGAAGACCCTGCGTTTCATAAGTGCACCTTTTTTGCATTGGCCAGACAGTATGTACAGCTACCTGCCGGAGGATAAGATACTTTTCACCTGCGATTCTTTCGGCAGTCACTATGCGGATGAAAAGGTATTCAACGACCTGATTGACTTTGATTTTACGGATGCCTATAAATACTATTTTGATATGATAATGGGTCCTTTTAAGCCATATGTTCTGGAAGCTTTGGAAAAGATCAAAGATCTGGAATTTGATGTTATCTGCCCGGGCCATGGACCGGTACTGCGGCAGAACCTGGATTATTACATTGAGCTCTACCGGCAATGGTCAACACCGGTGGAAGTAGCTGAAGGGGAGAAAAAACCGTCCATAGTCCTGGCTTACGTTACGGCTTATGGCTATACGGAAATGATTGCTGACAGCCTTTTGGAGGGTATCAGCATGATGGGGGATTTTGATATCAAGCGCTATAACCTGGTAGAGGGTGGGCTGGAGGAGGTCTTGCAGAGTATTGATCAGGCTGATGGACTACTGGTGGGTTCTCCTACTATCAACGGGGATGCCCTGCCACCTATCTGGGATCTTATCACCCGGCTTTCTCCTATCACGCATTCGGACAAGGTAGCTCTGGCTTTCGGAGCTTACGGCTGGAGTGGTGAGGCGGTTCCTTCTATTGAAAGCCGTCTTAATGCCTTGCGTATGAAAGTTCTTCCTGGTTTTCGGGTCAATTTTAAGCCCTCGGCTCGTCAGCTGGAGGATGCCTTCACTTTGGGGATGGAATTCGCCCGGGCCGTAATGGAAAAGGGGCAGGATAAAAGTAAAATTCGCTGGCGCTGCCTGGTTTGCGGGCATATCCATGTTGGGGAGGAACCCCCTGCCATTTGCCCGGCCTGTGGTGTAGGACCGGAAAACTTTGTGCAGATGCCGCTGGAAGACGAATTTTTAAACGATACTTCCGAGCATTTTGTAATAATCGGCAGCGGAATTGCTGCTCTCTCTGCCGCCCAGGCCATAAGACAGCGCAACCGCACCGCCGCCATAACTATGTTAACTGAAGAAGAAGCCCTGCCTTATTACCGCCCGGCTCTTTCTGACTTTTTAGGCGAGGACCTGCCGGATAAGCGGCTCTATGTTTTCAATGCCGCCTGGTACCAGGAGAATGCCATCGAAGTAAAAACCGGATTTAAAGTAAACTCCATTGATACTGCGGCCAGAAAAGTAAGCGGGGATAATGGCGAAAATTTGACTTATAACAAGTTGATAGTGGCCAGCGGTGCCCGCAGTAATATTCCTCCTTTCCCGGGTGTGGAAAAAGAGGGCGTTTTTGCCCTACGTAACCTGAAAGATGCGATAAAACTTAAAGAAGCAATTAAGACAAGTAAAAAAGCGGTAGTAATCGGTGGCGGAGTCCTGGGTTTGGAGGCTGTTTGGGAGATGGTATCCGCCGGGCTGGAAGTGTCCGTGGTGGAATTTGGTGAACGGCTTATGCCCCGGCAACTGGATGATTCATCCTCTGCGCGCCTGGCGGATATTATTCGTTCTAAAGGAGTCCAACTATACCTGGGTAAGGCTACGGAAGAGATTCTGGGTGAAGCCAGGGCCAGTGGAGTACGCCTGAATGATGGGCAGGTCCTGGAAGCTGACCTGGTTCTCCTCTCAACGGGGGTAAAGCCCAATGTAGAATTGGCTCAGGAAGCAGGCCTGGAAATCAAGCAGGGAATAGTGGTTGATGAGAAGATGCGCAGCAGTGTTCCTGATGTTTATGCCGCAGGCGATGTTGCCCAACATGGAGAAAGAATGATTGGCCTGTGGCCAATAGCCATGGAGATGGGACGAATCGCCGGGGCAGCGGCGGCCGGGGATTGGCTGGAATACAAGGAACCGCGGATATCCACCATGCTGGTGGCCTTTGATAAAGAAATATTTTCCATAGGGGAGGTTAACCTGCCGCCTGAGCAGTGCCGGGTGGTAGAGGTCAAGGACCCGATTGAGGATTACTATAAGAAGAGCTTTATAAAAGATGGAGTTCTGGTGGGCGAGATTATAATTGCATCGTGGGTAGATAGCAGTGAATCCGTGCAAAAATTGGGACGTGACAAGAGTGGCAAACAGCGCCATAACCGCTGGAAATGTCGGCTTTGCGGCTATATCCACGAGGGACCGGAGCCTCCGGACATTTGCCCGGTATGTGGTGCACCCAAAGATATGTTTGACCCGATTGATTAATAACAAAGTGAAGGCGTGAGAGGCTAAGGTTATCTCCCACAATATCTATAATGTTTGAAAAAAGATTGCAGGCCGATCAAGAAAACCGTCCCTATGATTGACCTGATTGAGAGGAAGCCCCTGGGCTTCCTCTTTTTAGTTTCTTTTTCTTTAACTTACATGGTACAATAATGAAAAATCGATCCGAGAGTGGTGCATTATGAAAGTATATGAAGTAATGAACCCCAGGCTATTGCCCCTGCGACCCAGGCAGACTATCGGTGAGGTTTCACGCTTATTTATTGATTTTTCACTCGATGCATCTCCAGTTCTGAATGAAGACCAGGAATTAGTTGGACTGATTACGAAGAATCGTTTGCTGCAAGTACTGTCACAAGAATCCCCCGAAATAGAAGTACAAGATATAATGCTCACCAACCCAATCACCATAGCATTTGACGATGATGTTCCCGATATTAGAAAACAGAAATTTACCTGCCGGCCGGTTATGCGCAATGGCCAACTGGTGGGAATGCTGTATTTTTCTGATATACTGGTAGCTCTGGCTCTGGAAATAGAGAAGGGGAAAGAGGAAATAGAAGCGGCCATCGATGCCGTGTACAACCCGGTTATAGAAATTGACAATGATTTCCGCATCAAGATTTTCAACCGCCAGGCCAGCCGCTTGCTGGGCATTGATATAGAGGAGGCACGCGGGGCCAATGTTCATGATCTGCTCGGCGGTACAGAGGTACTGGATTCCCTTATACATGGAAACCACAAGCCTTTACCGGTTAACAAGCTGGTCATCGGGGATAGAAGTTTTCTTCCCTACCGCAATGATGTAGTGCAGGATGGAAATGTTATCGGTTCGGTACTGGTATTACGGGAAATATCAGAATTTGAAGAACTGGTAAGGCAATCACAGTATACCCAGAAGCTCAACCGGGAGCTGGATGCCATATTTGAGTCCTCTTTTGATGGCCTGTATGTTACGGATGGCCAGGCGATTACTTTACGTTTGAATAAGGGCTTCGAAAGAATTACCGGGGTTACCGCTGCCGAATGTGTGGGACGGCACATGGCCGATCTGGTTAAAGAGGGTAAATTCTCCCGTTCGGGAACTCTGCTGGCTTTGGAAAAAAAGGAGCGAGTTACTATTTCTTTGGTTGCAGCGACCGGGAATGAGGTGCTGGTAACCAGTAACCCGATATTTGATGAAGAGGGTAATATTATTCTGGTGGTAACCAATGTTCGTGACATAACGGAATTAAATGAACTGCAAAGGAAGCTGGAGCAGGTGGAAGGATTGACCCAGCTTTATCGCAGCCAACTGGAGCAGATCAAATTGCAGACCTCCCGCCAACTGGTTTTTAATTCCACTAAAATGAAGGAATTATTGGATCTGGTCCTACGGGTTACCGGAGTTGATTCCACCATTTTGATTCAGGGTGAATCCGGGGTAGGTAAGGAGTTAATTGCAGAAATTATTCATTCCAGCAGTAATCGCAAGGATGGCCCTCTAATCAAGGTAAACTGTGGTGCAATTCCAGAGAATCTCCTGGAATCAGAACTTTTTGGTTACGAGGCGGGGGCTTTTACTGGAGCCAGCAAGAGCGGGAAGATAGGTCTCTTTGAACTGGCCCAGGGAGGAATTCTATTCCTGGATGAGATTGGTGAATTGCCGCTTAACCTGCAGGTTAAACTCCTACGCTTTTTACAGGATAAAGAGATACTTCGGGTAGGTGGAGAACAGCCCATAATTGTGGATGTGAGAATTTTGGCCGGTACCAATCGTAATTTGGTGGAGATGATTGCCAATCACCAGTTCAGGTTGGATCTATATTACCGATTGAATGTGATTCCCATTTTTGTACCCCCGTTACGCGAAAGGCCGGAAGATGTTCCGGTTCTGGCCAACTATTTTTTGAATGTTTTTAATAACAAGTACCAGATGAATAAGCGCTTGCATAAATCGGTTATCGATGTATTAATGGAATACCATTGGCCAGGAAACGTAAGGGAATTGGAAAACCTCATGGAAAGAATGGTTGTCACCAGTATTAATAACATAATAAGCATGCAGGATCTGCCGGCTAGTTTTAAGGTTCCACGATTAAAACTGGACAGTGAGCAGGATCTCTTACCATTACGGCAGGCGGTTGAGAATACGGAGCGTGAGCTTTTAGAGGCGGCTTTTGCCCGTTTTCGCTCCAGCTACCAGGTGGCCACTGCCCTGCAGGTCAACCAGTCCACCGTAATCCGCAAGGCGGCAAAATATGGAATAAAGCGCCAGGACGGGCGCAGTTAGTCCCCTATTTTTATCGGTGGTTTTGGCCTTCGGGCCACGGGGGTTAGTAAGAAAAGTGAGGGGTAAGGACTAGGGGTTACGGTGTCAAAAGGACCGTCCCCTTGACACGCTGGAGTGAGATATTCCTTATACTCCACTCAAAAAAGATTTGGCGGCAGGTTCTGCCAAACCTGCCGCCGCAAATAAATTCACTTAATTAATACGGGACTCAATTGAGTTCCGTATTAATTTTCATTATGGTCGTGATAGCTTTCTAAGCTCAAAGAGATTGAGATTAGACCCAGATTACATGATTGCCTCTTCGGGGCAGTCAATGGCGCTGGTGTCGGCAGCCTTCATAGCTTCCTCCGTGCCAAAGATTTCAGGAACAACATTCATGACATAAAACTTGACGCTGGCGAGTTTGCCTTTGTAGAAATTCGCATCGAAGTGGCTGTCGCCTAGTTCCGCCAGCTTCCCGGCCGCCAGAAGGCCCTGGTCGAGCATCAGCTTGCCGCAGATGACCCTCGCAGCTGCATGCATGATCCGGGTGGCAAACAGCTGTTTCAGTTGCTTGTTAGTGGTGGTCCAGGCAGCATTCATATCGATAATGGAATTAAAAGCGGCAAAAGCTTTTTCCATCATGGCAAATTCAGCCGCGAATTCCGGAGTCTTCTTATTAGCGATGAAGTCACCGATTTCTGCCAGCCATTTCTTAAAGGGTTCGCCTTTCTTCATGGTAAATTTACGGCCGGTGAAGTCTTGTGACTGGATGAAGTTGGTGCCTTCCCATAGGGTATAGATTTTGCAGTCACGGGCGAGGGAAGCCGGAGCATACTCTTCCATGAAACCGTAGCCACCATGCACCTGTATCGCTTCCGCACACATTACCCATGCCATGTCGGATACATAGGCTTTGCATAGCGGATTTTGAATCATGAACATATCCTCTGCGTATTCCCTTTCTTCTTCAGTGGCAGCTTCTTTGGACATATCGATATAGTAGTAGGAAGAGTAGAGCAAGGCCCGGCAAGCTTCCATTACGGACTTTTGCAGCAACAGCATGCGGCGGACGTCTTCGTGCTCAATGATCCGGACACTGGGGCCCTTCGGATCGGTGGACTTTTTGCTCTGTACGCGCGCCTTGGAATATTCCAGGGCTGCATAGTAAGCTGCACCAAAAGCACCCAGGGAGAATATACCGGTGTTAATACGTTCTTCATTCATCATCTGGAACATCTGCGCCATCCCTTGGCCGCGTCCGTCTACCGGACCATCACCGATCATCCAGCCATAGCAGTTGTCATTTTCGCCAAAGGCCAGGGAGCAGGTAGCGGAACCATGGATGCCCAGCTTGTGCTCAATGCCGGTAGTGGTTACATCATTCCATGCACCCATGGAACCATCCTCATTGACCCAGAACTTGGGAACAACCAGGCAGGAGATGCCGGCAGTGCCCGGCTTGGCATCGGGGTCCTTGGCCAGCACGAGATGGATAATATTATCCACTCCGTCCCAATCGCCGGTGGTGATGAAGCACTTCTGGCCTTTTACCTTCCACAGGCCCGGGGTATCGGTGGGGAAGCACTTGGTAGATACTGCGCCGACTTCGGAGCCTGCGCCCGGTTCGGTCAGGCACATGGAGCCGCCCCATTCACCCGAGTACATCTTGGGCAGGAAGCGTTCCTGCAGCTCTTTGGAGAGATTGTATTGCAGTACGGTGGTAGCACCCTGGGTCAGACACCAAAGCATTACCATCGCCGGGGATGCACCGGTCTGCATTTCCAGAATCGGAGCGTACCAATAAAGGGGCATGCGGCCCTCTACCTGGCGGTCGCCGAACTGGGGACCCATACCGGCTTCGATAACCGTATTATAGACCGTCTTGAATACATCCGGGCTAATGACCGCTTTTTCGTTGCCGCCGACATGTTTCATCCCGATTTCATCGGATTCTTTGTTGGCCGGGCAGATAACATCACGGCAGATTTTGAAGTTAACATCACAGATGGCATCAAAGTCATCGGCTCCATAGTAGTCTTTGTAAGCATCCAAAGACAATATTTTGTTAATGTCCAACCATTCTTTTATCTGGAATTTGATGTCACGGGTTTGATATAGGTAATTGTTATGTGGCAAAACAGTCTCCTCCTTAAATTTAAAAATTTTTTTACCGAACGACCCAATAATATCGCAACGGGTAAGGGGCAAATTGATAACTGTAAAACAATTTACCCCTCACCACTATGGTTTAACTATGGTTTAACTATAGCTTAGCTGTTGTTTAGCAATTGTTTAGCAATTGTTTAACTATTGTTCAACCATCGCTTAACTATTGTTTAACTATCGCTCAACTACCGTTCAACCATCGTTGAACTATTGTTCCACATTTAAATAGCTTCAACGATCAGGGCTGTACCCATGCCGCCGCCGATACAGAGGGTAGCCAGGCCTCTCTTGGCACCGCGCTTCTGCATTTCGTATAAAAGGGTTATGAGAATTCTGGCTCCCGAGGCTCCGATGGGATGGCCTATAGCTATAGCTCCGCCGTTGACATTGACTTTTTCCATCTTGTCCGACCAGCCCAAATCACGACCTACGGCAATAGCCTGGGCAGCAAAAGCTTCGTTGGCTTCAATCAGGTCAATGTCATCAATAGTTAAACCAGCTTTTTCCAGGGCTTTGCGGCTGGCCGGTATCGGTCCCAGTCCCATTACCGAGGGATCCACTCCACCGGAGGCATAGCTAACAACTTTGGCCATAGGCTTGATGCCTAGCTCATCAGCTTTCTCCTTGGACATTACGATAACGGCAGCGGCGCCATCGTTAATGCCGGAAGCATTGCCGGCAGTTACACTGCCGCCCTTCTTGAAGGCCGGAGCCAGTTTGGCCATAGCTTCAGGCGTACTTTTGCGGGGATGCTCATCGGTATCAAATACGGTATCGCCCTTCTTGCCCTTAATAACCACGGGCACTATTTCGTCTTTAAAGCGACCGGATTCAATAGCTTTTGCCGCCAGATCCTGACTGCGGAAACCGAAGGCATCTTGCTCTTCCCGGGTAATGCCATACATTTCATTAACATTTTCGGCGGTTATTCCCATGTGATAGCCGTTGAAGATATCAGTCAGGCCACCGAATACCATCTCATCGATAAGGTCCCCTTTGGGCATACTCATCCGGTATCCCCAGCGGGCATTGGGCAGTAAAAAGGGAGCTTTGTCCATGTTCTCGGTTCCGCCGGCTAAAATGATATCAGCGTCTCCGGCTTTAATTACCTGAGCCGCTAGGCTGACGGCTCTCAAGCCGGAGCCGCAAACCTTATTGATGGTAAAAGCGGTTATTTCTTTGGGGATTCCGGCTTTAATCATGCACTGACGGGCTACATTCTGTCCCAGTCCGGCCTGAAGAACACAGCCGAATATTACTTCATCAATCTGCTCAGCCTTGATCCCGGCTCTTGTTATAGCCTCTCCCATAACCAGGGCACCCAGGTCGGCAGCTCCTACATCTTTTATGGTGCCTCCGAATGTACCCACAGGGGTACGGCAGGCTCCAACCAGTACTACTTCTCTCGCCATCTTTAAACATATCTCCTTTCCAAACATTAAATTACCTGGCAATTAACAAGCAAGATAGGTCTGAATAATGATTTATAAAAAAGGAAAAACATTTTGCAAATTTCTGCTTAGATGCTGTTTGATTTATCTTGCTTTCCATTAAGCTTATCCCATCACTCTCCTTTCTAATGCCAGCTTTATTTAGCCGGTTTCGTTTTATAAAAAAAGGTTTAGACCTGTTGATTGCTATTAATATAACGAAGTGAAACATGTCCTCCGCATCCTTAATAGTGAGCGAAGCGAACATCAGTAGTACCCGCAGGGTGCTTCTTTAAGCGGCCAAAGTTCCTATTAAACAAAACAGGCGGCGGTTTCTAATCCCCTGCCTCGTTGCAACGCTGGGTTGAAGCTGCTCCGCAGTTTCTTCCGATGCTTAAAAAAAGGGGGGGAAGCTACTGTTCCGTGATGAATAACCCTCATAAAAGCCGAACGTGAAATATTAATGATATTGCATCACGGAGCAGCAGCGATACACATGTTAATGATATAAGGGGGGAATCGAAACATGATAATAATTTCCCGTATCGCCCTAATTAATAGCAATAAGCATGCCAGAAAAATCAAATAAAAATTTTTTAAAAGGCCCGAAAAAGCGGGGAAAGGCCTACTTTTAGAAAACACATAAAAGTGCTTTGTAAGCTATAATGCAAAAAGGAATTTAAAATAATGTAAATTAGCATTACTCTGTAGTCTTTTTAAAAGGAGAAATAATAAGTGCTTTGAGGCTGGCAAATTGAGAAATATCGTGGAAAATAGGCTATATTAAGGATTCAAGATATTTTAGTATTAATTATAGCCTTAATTTATGGGACAAATACCTAAAAACAGGAAAACGCTTAAGACATTAATGCAATAGTGCATTAATGTCGGGGATTAAACTTCAACAACTCTGTTTAAATTAAGTTTTTGAGGAATTTACCGATATTATTATAACAACGAGGTGAATTATATCCCCGCTTCTTTAATCTTCTGGGTTCCTATTAACAAAACAGGCGGCGGGTTCTAATCCCCCATCTCGTTGCAACGCTGGGTTGAAGCTGCTACGTAGTTTCTTCCAAGGCTTAAAATTATTATACTAGATTAGAAACATACATGAAAAGCAAATAAAAGGGGTATTCCACCCTTCGGGTGTTACTATTAAGGTTGTAGCGTCAAGAACTTTATACAATGAAGATAATGCTGGGAGATGAAGATTTGATATCTTGGGATAGACTGAAAGCTGATCTTAAAGGGCAGACTAATATGTGGATTCTAGTATGGATTTTGCTCTTATTAAACTTTTTTACTTTCTTTGCTTTTTTGTGGGGTTTTTCCTTTGGACTCGTATTTATCTTTCTATTGCTGGCCCTGGTTGGGATAAAAACTCTAAAATCATGGGGAAATGTGGAGGAAATACTGCAGGAACCACCTGGCAGTAAAGAAGCCCAAGAATTAATGCAAGGAGTTAAACTCATTGGAGAAGAGATATTTGAGCAGGAGGTTCAAAAGTTTTCCAAGCCTTTAGTGGATTCAATTTATCAGGACTTTTCCCGAAGCCTTTCCTGGTTGTGGGAAGAAAAAGATGCCTTTATTGAGAGGGCAGAAGGGATGATGCTTGAGCTAAGCTCGATTCCAGCTCTGACCGTTTCTCTCAGTGAGGAAAAGGCTAAACTGATAAAGAATCTCTTGAATAATGTTGAAATCACCTCATCCTTGCTTAATGACCTTAAAAACACCCGCGAGAGTAGCTTGAAAGAAATGGAACAGTTCCTAAAGGTGAAACTTGAAGATCTAAAAAACACAATGTTAAGGGAAAAGGATATCTTTTATGATTATGTTTATAAGCTATTGCTGGCTCAGATAAGAAACCAAGAGGAAATAGAGAGCGAAGAAGATTTTAATATAGAAGAGTATTTTAATGTGAATAAACTGGGTGAGCAGTTTGCCCTGAATTTGGATAAATCTCTGGAAACTCGATCAATGGCTTTTCAAGATGGCATTATACGGGATATGGAGGAAGTTTCCGCTGATATAGTAGGAAAAATGCAGAACTGTACCTTGCAATTAATGAACAGTTTTAGTGAAATCCATCAAAACCTGACCCGGCTTCTGGATGAATCAGAAAATGAGGACCAGATACTGCTACAGCGTCTGAACCAGTGCTGCATAAAAACTGCAAAACTGAGGGATCAGGCGGAGGAAGTCATGCTTACACTGGCCTGGCAGGATATACTGGTGGAGAAACGCTGGGGGGAAATAGAGAATCAATTACTGGCGATTAGAGAACAGGTTAATCAAAGTGTGGAGGAAGATGTAATCGAATATATTAGGAATTTTATAGAAGAAGAGATTCCATCATTTGGGGCAGAGATGCAAAACCAGGATAGGGGTGTTTTCGCGAAGGCACTTATTGATGCTGAGTTAATTTATCAGCTCTATTCTGGGAATAAGCTGAGTGAAGTTATTCGGGACGGTTCTTATCCTTTGCTTATGTTTATTGAGCCGGTGGATTATCTGGTAAGGAGAAACATTAGAATTACCCAGGAGGGGCTGAATAGGCGGAGGTCTATAGATCTGCGAAATGATTTGGATAAATATGAAAAACTGTTTCAAAGAGTGAGGCAAGTTCTGGAAAGCCAGAATATGGAGTTGGTTCATTATATAAAAGATCTTTTCCCGCGATCATTTTATAGCTATTGTAACAACCCTTACCTTAAACAAAGGCCGGAGAATCTGAATCAGGCTGCCTGGACTTTGTTTGTTGATTTGATTGATGATGACTATGATGATAGCGGGTTTTATTTGGCTGGAATCTTGCTGATTATTCACCAGATAAGGAATAAATATATTCAGCCTTTTAAAGCTTTACCCCGAAATATGGAAAATGAAGCTGAGCTTGATCATATGCGTTATTGTGCTTTTAAAGCCATTGACATCCTGCTTTCCAAACAGAATCAAGCGCTCAACCGGGCAGGCTCTGCTTAGAAATAGGTATTAAGCATCGGTGAAAAGACGAATATTAGTAGGTAAGGTAAAATGTAGCAGGAAATAAATTAAACCCCTCACCCCTTACCCCTCACTCCTCACTTTTCTTACTAAATCGACTGAACTAAACGGAGGTTGCTAAATGATTCCACTCAGGGACAGTACTCCAAGTAACACTTTTCCATTAATAACGGTAACTATTATTGCTTTGAACCTGGCCATCTTTTTTTACGAGAGTTCCCTGGGTATTGAAGGCATGGTAGAGTTATTTTCCGTATTCGGACTGACTCCGCTTAACTATAGTCAAGGCTATGTTCCTCTTCTAGCTTATCTGCCGTTTTTGACTTCGATGTTTCTACATGGCAGTTGGATGCATGTAATCGGTAATATGTGGATACTGTGGCTTTTTGGCGACAATCTGGAAGATAGAATGGGTAGGGGGAATTTTATTTTATTTTACTTGAGCTGCGGGATACTGGCCGCCTTAACCCACTACTTCGTTAGTCCGCTTTCCAGCGAACCGGTGGTTGGAGCCTCCGGAGCTGTTGCCGGAGTGATGGGAGCGTACTTTTTGTTATTTAAGAAGGCCAGAGTTCTTACCTTTATACCGCCTTTCTTTCTCTTTAACCTACCCGCCTGGATTTATCTGGGCTTCTGGGCTTTAACTCAAATCTGGTGTGGAACCGTCAGTATTTTCATGGCCGATGCCTGCGGAGCCATAGCCTTCTGGGCGCATATCGGTGGCTTTTTGGCTGGAATGGTGCTTTACAAGTTATTCTTGAAAAGGGAACAACCTCTATATAATGTTTGACCAATGTTTACCCATCACTCCTTACTTTAAAATTAAACTCCGGCCTTGGCCAAATCCTTGGTTTTCTCATGGAAGTGGTTCAGAAACAGGTTAATATGTTCATCAGCAAAGTGGGTATCAGGATTAGCGCTTTGCAAGAAATGAATGGTATTTTCTATTCTTTCCTGGCTGGCCTTAATTTCGGTCCAATTTCTTTCTTCTTCAAAAATATTCATGCAATCCTGGAGTTCATTGGCCCGACCGGTTTTCAAATAGTATTTGAATAACTCCAGGGTTCTAATATCCTGGTAAGCCGAGTGTACCATAGACTTTTGTATTACCTCACTGTATGTTTGGCGGTTTTGCCTGGCCGAATTAAGCTTTTCCTCAGCTTGCTTGATATCATTAAGGCAATTATCCAGAAAGAGCTTGTGGTATTCCGGCCAGTTTTCCAGAGCTTCCTTGTAGCGGTCACAAGCCTTTTCATACTCGCGATAACGAATGAAATAGACTTTTATTTCATGATTATAGTGGTTTAAATCCAGATTATGTTGTTTCTTTTGACGCGACAGCAAACGACTGAAAGGCAAGACATTGTCGGAAGCTTCTGTTTCCACCGGCTTTTCCGGTTTTTGAGGCAGATTATCCGGTTCTGCCGGAAACAAATCCTCTCTTTCCCGGAGGAAATAACGCTGTTCCAGTATCTTTTCCCAGTAATTGATCTGTTTATTAAGCCGTTCGATTTCTCGTAAGGAAGTAAGGCAAAGGTTAATGTCTTTGAGAAGTTCATCTTTGCTTTTAGCCGCTTTACGCTTAGCCTTTTTTATTTTGCAGTGAGCTTGTATTTCGTTGTTCAAAGGGAGAATGGTTGCCAGGGCGGTTATGCTGGCCAGATTTTCGCTGCTGACCATATCGACCGGATTCCGGAGGCTTTTATCAAAATAAAAACGGGTATTGCTCGTCAGGTAATAATAGGGGCCGATAGAATCAATGAATTCACTGTCATTTAAACTACTAAGATCAGCGGCAGCGTTTAACTCCTGCTCAAAAAGTTCCAACCACTCTTTACTGGAGTTTTCGGCTTTTTCAGAAGCAGCAGCCAACTCTTTAATTTTCCAGTAGCCTTCCCAGGGTATTATTATTTTGGAATCATAATAATAATACAGCACTTCCCGGGGAGAAAATTTGATTATTGTGGAAATATCCAGGCAATCCGCTTTTTCTTTATTTAGAAAGGTAAAAAACATCCGATATCCTCCTTTGATTTTTCTCCCAGTAAACTTTCTATATATTACCAAAAAGTCCTTCTTTTGTAACCAAAAATTTTAAATAAGTTAATTCCCCATGCCTAGAGGACACGATCAGAGTGTCAAGGGGACGGTCCTCATTTTCTTACTAACCCCCCTGATAATCCCTGGTTTTACTTGGGCTGCTGACGGAGAGAATGACAGTATGTTAGAATTAATAAGAGAAGTAAAAAATACCAGGAGGAGGGAATTAGTATGACCACTGCTCTACCGTGGTTTGTTGAACAGTATAAAGAGAAAGACCCGGAGTATTTTGCTTTGCTGGAAGAGAGCCTTACCGGGGCAGTAAATACCCGGCAACTGGATGCCAGGACCCGGTATCTGATACTTCTGGCTCTGGATGTATTAAAAGGAGCTGCCGAAGGGGTGAAGGTATTATCCAGGCAGGCACGGGAAGCCGGCGCTACGGAAGATGAAATCAGGGAAGCCATTCGACTGGCTTACTTTGTAAATAGTATGGACCTTATTAAAACAGCAGTTAATGCTTTTTAAGTAGAAGTAATCGCCTTGAATTTTTAGGCTCTTGGGAAGGAGGTAAAGCCGGGACTGTGTTTAAGGCAGTTTTATTTGATTTGGATGGAACTTTGTTAAATATTGATATGGATTTCTTCCTGCAGAAGTATTTTGCCCGGATGCAAAAAATGGCCTGGGAAGCAGGTTATAGCGATACCGAAGGATTGGTGGAACAGGTCTTTAAATCCACCGGGGCAATGATTTCCGATCGTAACCCCGAGTATAGCAATGAAGAAATCTTCATGCGGGATTTCTTTTCGAACGGGAAATACCCGGAGAAGGATTTTCGGGAGTTTTTCGAGCGCTTTTATGAACGGGAGTTTCCTCTTTTGGAGCCTTATTGTAAGGCCTTTGCCGGGGTTCCGGAAATGATGGAAAAATTATTTGACCAGGATTTGAAGGTAGTAGTTGCCACCAATGCCGTGTTTCCCTTGACTGCTCTGCAGCAACGCCTCAATTGGGCCGGGGTAGGCCATTTTGATTATGATTTGATTACCTCCTACGAGATCATGCATTTTTGCAAGCCCCACCAGGAGTATTACCAGGAAGTTGCTGAGGTGATCGGGGTAAAGCCTGAAGAATGCCTGATGGTCGGCAATGATGTGGGAGAAGATCTGCCCGCCGGCAAGATTGGTATGAAAACATTCCTGGTGGAAGATATGCTGATTGACCAGGGGGTGGGATTAAGCCCTGATTGGCGGGGAAAGCTCAATGATTTATTCTCTTTCATGGAGAAAATCTGAGTATTCTAAGCTCCGATGGGAGATAATAGCGCTAAGAATAAGTCCGGGACCAGTCCCCGGACATACCCAAACTTATTCTAAAGCGAGCGTTAGCGGAGCAGGGATGCAAACCCGGAAGATGAGCAAGTTAGATAATACATGAAAGTGCAGGTGTTAAACCATTTCCACTAAGAAGAAGAAAAAGAAAGAGGTCTTGAGTGAGAAGGATCTGTTAAAAATAGAGATTGCCAAAGAACTGGGTATATGGGAACAGGTGGAGAAAGAAGGCTGGGATTCCCTGAGCAATGCCACCTGCGGTCGGGTTGGGGGGCTTATGAGCAAAAGACTGCGGGATAGTGGAGCAGTATAAAAAAGCTACTGTAGGGTTCTGGTTGGGCAGGAAAAAGGCGGTTAGCGACTTTTCAGGGTGGAAATGCCACCCTTTTTGCTTTTTTATGAAGGCAAAGTTCCAGCTTTTTTAAGGTATAATAAAAAAGACAAAGCAGGAGGTTAGAGCAATGGACGAGATTGAAAGAGTAAGACTTTATCTAAGCGAGAAAAATCCAGAATTGAAAATCATTGTACTGGAGGAAGATACCAGTACGGCCCCTCTGGCGGCACAGGCTCTGGGTACGGAAGTGGGGCAGATTGCCAAATCGATTTTATTCAAAAGCAATGGAGATAAATACTGCATGATAGTAGCGGCGGGAGATGTAAGGATGGATAACAAAGCTCTCAAGCAACTGCTGGGGAGCAGGCCTAGAATGGCGAATGCTGAAGAGGTCCTGGCGGTTACCGGCTTCAATGTCGGGGGGGTATGTCCTTTTGCATTGCCGAACCCGATTCCCATTTTCCTCGATGAAAGCCTCAAGCGTTATGATGTAGTTTATGCAGCGGCAGGGACAGCCAATACGGCTCTTCCCATATCCTATGAGGAATTGATGCGACTTACCGGAGGTTCACCCTGCCGGGTTGCGCGTGATAATTAGGAAACAGGATGATGATTTATGCCGGGTAGTTTTGTTCACTTACATAATCATTCCGAATACAGTCTTCTGGACGGAGCCTGCCGCATCAAGGACCTGGTAAACCGGGCTGTGGAACTGGAGATGCCGGCGGTGGCCATAACCGACCATGGGGTGCTCTATGGGGTAATCGATTTTTACCGCGAGGCCCGCAAAAGGGGAATCAAGCCCTTGATCGGCTGTGAGCTCTATGTGGCCCCGCGCAGCCGTCTGGACAAGGAAGCCCGTATCGATGATAATCTTTATCACCTGACTCTGCTCTGCAAGAATGAGCTGGGTTACAGGAACCTGGTACAGCTGGTGAGCCGGGCTTTCCTGGAAGGTTTTTATTACAAGCCCCGGGTGGATCAGGAGCTCCTGGAAAAATACCATGAGGGTTTAATCGCCCTCTCCGGTTGTGTGGTCGGGGAGATACCCCGCCTGCTGCAGAACGGTGATTACCGGGGAGCCCGGGAAAAAGCCCTTTATTACCAGGAACTATTTGGTTCTGGGAATTTTTACCTGGAGTTGCAGGATCATGGTTTACAGGAGGAAAAGGCAAGCTTGCCCGGCCTGCTTCGTCTCAGCCGGGAAGATAGTATTCCCCTGGCGGCCAGCAATGACTGCCATTACCTGAGGAAAAAAGACGCTCAGGTACATGATGTGCTTCTATGTATTCAAACCGGCTCCGTGGTAAACGATGAAAAACGCCTGCGCTTTTCGGGCAGCGAATTTTATATGAAAAGCCGGGAGGAAATGGCCGCGCTTTTCCCGGATTACCCGGAAGCATTGGAGAACACGCTGAAGATTGCCGGCGAGTGCAATCTCGATTTCACTTTTGGCGAATACCATTTACCCGTATTTGAGTTGCCGCCTGGACACAGTGCAGAGTCTTTCCTTAGTGAAATGGTACATGAGAAGTTCCGCCGCAAATACCCTGATGCGCAGGAGAAGATAATCGAGCGGCTGGAATATGAGTTAAGGGTAATAAATGAAATGGGCTTTGCCGCCTATTTTCTTATTGTACAGGATTTGGTCAACTGGTCCCGGCAAAACGGGATTCCGGTAGGGCCGGGAAGGGGCTCGGCCGCAGGAAGCCTGGTTTCTTATGTGCTGGATATTACCACTATCGATCCCTTGCGTTATGACCTGCTTTTTGAACGATTCCTCAACCCGGAAAGGGTGAGCATGCCAGATATCGATATAGATTTTTGCTTTGAAAAGCGGGACCGGGTAATAGATTACATCATAAGCAAATACGGGGCTGACCGGGTGGCCCAGATTATAACTTTCGGGACTATGGCGGCCCGCGCCGCTATTCGGGATGTGGGACGGGCCCTGGATGTACCTTATGGGCAGGTTGACCGTATAGCTAAAATGGTGCCGGCTGAACTGGGGGTGAGCCTAGAACGGGCCCTGGAGATTTCGCCGGATCTTTTTACGGCTTACCAGAGTGATTACAATACCCGCAACATACTGGATATTGCCCAGGCTATCGAAGGTATGCCGCGTCATGCATCGATTCATGCTGCCGGAGTGGTTATCGGCCGGCAGAGTTTAAGCGAGATTCTTCCCCTGCAAAAGACCCCGGAGGGCCATGTGCTAACCCAGTTTACCAAGGAGACGGTAGAGGATATCGGGCTACTAAAAATGGACATATTGGGTTTGCGCACCCTTACCGTGATAGACCGGGCTCTGGAGATAATCAGGAAGACCCGGGACGAGGATATTGATATTAGCAGCATTCCCCTGGATGACGAAGCGGTTTACAAACTGCTGTCCGCCGGGGATACGGCTGGAGTCTTTCAATTGGAGAGCGATGGCTTGCGCCGCCTGCTCTGCGAGATGAAGCCCGACCGCTTTGAGGATATTATCGCGGTAATTGCGCTTTACCGCCCGGGTCCCCTGGGCAGTGGCATGGTGGAGGATTTTATCAACCGGAAAAACGGCCGTCAGGAGATAGAGTATATCGACCCCTTACTGGAGGATATACTGAAGGAAACCTATGGGGTCATTCTCTACCAGGAGCAGGTGATGCGGGTGGCCAGTGAGCTGGCCGATTTTACCATGGGTGAAGCCGATGTTTTGCGGCGGGCCATGGGCAAAAAGAAGGCGGAGGAATTGATGGCCCAGCGGGATAAATTCATAGCCGGAGCAGCCCGGAATGGTATTGGCCTGGCCACCGCCAGCCATCTCTTTGATCTTATGGAAAGCTTTGCCGGCTATGGTTTTAACAAAAGCCACTCAGCCGCCTACGCCCTGATTTCCTACCAGACCGCTTACCTAAAAGCCCATTACCCGGTAGAATACCTGTGCGCTTTTTTGAGCAGTGTAATAGATAATCAGGATAAAGTAGTTTCCTATATTAAAGAATGCCGGAGGCTAGGGATAAAGGTACTGCCCCCGGACATTAACGAAAGTTATGAGAACTTTAGCGTGGCCCGGGATGCCATTCGCTTTGGCCTGGGGGCGATAAAGAATGTAGGGCAGAATGCGGTGAAAAACATCGTAGAGGCGCGAAAACAGGGGTTCTATACCTCCCTTTTTGACTTCTGCCGCCGGGTGGATCTGGGGCAATTGAACAAGCGTATGCTGGAAAACCTTATATTGGCCGGTTGTTTTGACTCGCTGGGTTTTAGCCGCAAAGGGGCCTTATCCATTATGGAGGAATGCGTCAATATCTCTCTGGCGATAAAACAAAATGAATGCAGCCAACAAGGCTCTCTTTTCGGGGATGAAATGGAGATGGTGGAAGAGCCGATTATAAAGCTGAAGGGCGAATATGAATCCCGGGAACGGCTGTTAAAAGAGAAAGAGGTACTGGGCTTTTTTGTTTCTGAGAGTCCCCTGGATGAATTCCGCTCTCTGTTACCCCTGATCAGTACCCATTGTTTGGAAGATATTAACCTTTGGGAAGAAGAATCCTATGTTCGCGTGGCGGGGATAGTGGTGAATTTAAGCCGCCGGGTCAGCCGCAAAGGGGAGAGTTATGCTCGCTTTGTCCTGGAGGATCTGGGGGGGAGGATCGAAGTGCTGGTTTTCCCTTCGGCCTACCGGAAGAATGGTGATCGTCTGGAGGCGGACCGGGCGGTAATTGTTGAAGGCTACTTCGACCGGCGTGAGGAACAGCCCAAAATAGCCTTGCGGAAAACGGGCCCCATACCGGAGTCGTTGCGGGAAATGCATCTTCGCCTGGCCGGGAATGGCGATGGCGAAATGGATAGAAATAAGCTGGTAAAACTTTTGCAAAAATACCCGGGGGATATTGAAGTCTTTTTGCACCTGCCGGGACGCCGCCTGCTGGTCTTAAATGAAAAATTCAATGTTTCTCCCAGCCAGGATTTGAAGCAGGAATTGGCGGCCGTTTACGGTCCGCAGAATGTCTGGTTCAATTAGGACTTTTAAGGAAGGAGTAGAGCCGATGAATGATAGTGGCTATATAGGAGAACAATATATTGTGGTTAAAGCCCTGGAGAATGGGGTAACCATTATAGGATTAACCCGGGGCAAAGACACCAAATTCCATCATACGGAAAAACTGGACAAAGGCGAGGTAATGGTACTGCAGTTCACTGAACATACTTCAGCCGTGAAGATCAGGGGACATGCCGAAATAGCTCATCGCTATGGAATAAGTACCAGCGAAAGTACAATAAGCAGCAAAAATCCTTAAAGATACTGGCATATAACTCACTTTGCAAGCTAAATAAAGCATTTTGCTAAATGCGAGGGGCAAAAAAAGAGGGCTGCCGGTGTCTGGTTCCAAAGGGGGAAACCGGCTTGCAAAAAGTAGGAATATTGACCAGCGGGGGAGACGCATCAGGTATGAACGCCGCCATCCGGGCGGTAGTCAGAACAGCCCTCTACCATCAGATGGAAGCTTATGGTATACACCTCGGATTTGAAGGATTGATGGCCGGGAATTTTGACCCTATGTCCCGGGGGTCGGTGGCTGATATCATTCACCGGGGGGGAACCATATTGCAGACCTCGCGCTCACAAATCTTCATGACTGGCAATGGAAGGGAAAAGGCCCGTGATGAGCTGCAAAAACGGGGCATCCAGAACCTGGTCATAATTGGCGGAAACGGAAGCCTGCGCGGGGGTTATGAGCTTGGCAAACTGGGGATAAATGTTATAGGAATTCCCGCAACTATAGATAATGACATAGTATATACCCGTTCCATCGGTTTCGACACCGCCGTGAATACGGCTCTGGAAGCTATCAACCGGATTAGAGATACCGCTACCAGCCATGGACGGATTTTTATTATTGAGGTGATGGGCCGGCATTGCGGGGAGATTGCCCTGGCAGCAGGTGTGGCCGGGGGAGCTGAATCCATCCTGATTCCGGAAATCGAGACCGACCTGGATGAGGTTACCAGAAAGATCAAGCAAGGAACCCAAAGGGGTAAGCTGCACAGCATAATAATACTGGCCGAAGGGGTTTACCCGGTGATGGAACTGGCCCAGGAAATAGAGAAAAGAACCGGCAAGGATACCCGGGTCAGTATTCTGGGACATACCCAAAGAGGAGGCACACCCACGGCTGTGGACCGGATAATGGCCTCGCGCATGGGTATGGCCGCAGTGGACTTTATCGTGGAAGGTAAAAGGAATATAATGGTGGCAGAAGAAGGAGATAGAATTCTTCCGGTTCCGCTGCAGGAAGTAATCAGGGGAACCAGAACCCCGGAACTGGCAATGTTTGAGATAGCCCGAATACTCTCTATTTAACTGTAAGCCAAGAGGACGCCGTGTGATAAGCCGCAGGTGTTGCCCATGCGTAGACTGCGAGCGGTATATTTATACAATCCAATGAATAATAATAACTTTTTGTAATAGAATCATCCTTATATATATCAGAACCGGCCCTATGATATACCCAAAGACTATCCCCATGTCAGAGCGAAGGAGATGGCTTTATGAGAAAAACCAAGATTATATGCACCATTGGCCCGGCCAGCGAGCAGATTGAGAACTTACTGCTTATGATAGAGGCCGGCATGAATATCACCCGCCTTAATTTTTCCCATGGGAGCTATGAAGAGCACCAGAAGAGAATTGCCAACATTCGCGAGGCCCGTAAGAAGGCGGGAGTACCAGTGGCTATAATGCTGGATACCAAAGGACCGGAGATAAGAACCGGTCTTCTTAAGGCTGGAAAGGTGAAGCTGGAAGCCGGGCAGCGTTTTGTGCTAACCACCCGCCAAGTAGAAGGAGATGAAAACCTGGTACAGGTCACTTATGATCGCCTGCCCCAGGAGGTGGAAAAGGGCAATAGCATACTGCTGGCTGATGGCTTGATTAACCTGCAGGTGCTGGAGACCAGCGATACAGACATTATCTGCGAGGTGGTCAATGGTGGGGAACTGGGAGAGAGAAAAGGAATCAATGTGCCCGGAGCTCGTATAAACATGCCTTTCCTCAGTGAAAAAGATAAAGAGGATATAAACTTTGGCATAGAGCAAGAAGTTGATTTCATTGCCGCTTCCTTTGTGCGCACAGCGGATGATGTGCTGGAAATAAGGCGTCTTTTGGAGCGGCGGGATGCCGACATAGATATAATAGCCAAGATTGAAAGCCAGCAAGGGGTAGAAAACCTGGAAGACATTATCAAAGTAGCTGATGGAATAATGGTAGCCAGAGGGGATTTGGGAGTGGAGATACCGGCGGAGGAAGTACCGCTGGTGCAAAAAAACATTATAGAGAAATGCAGTCCCCGGGGAAAGATGGTGATCATCGCCACCCAGATGCTGGATTCCATGATCGTAAACCCCCGGCCCACACGGGCGGAAGTATCTGATGTAGCCAATGCTATTTTTGATGGTGCCGATGCCATCATGCTTTCAGGAGAAACAGCCGCCGGGAAATATCCGGTTGAGGTGGTCAAGACCATGGCCCGCATAGCCGGGCGGGCGGAAGAAGTATTGCCTTACCAGGAAATTTTGCGGCAGAGGAGACTGCAAGGAGAGCTGTCCATAACGGATGCTATCAGCTTTGCCACCTGTGCCACCGCCCTGAATTTGAACGCCTCGGCCATAATTACTCCAACCGTAACCGGTCTTACCGCCAAGATGGTAGCCAAATACCGGCCCCAGGCCAGTGTTGTTGCCGTTACCACTGAAGAGCGGATATTGAACAAGCTGGCTCTGGTGTGGGGCGTCTACCCCCTCTTGATTCCTGAAACCTCAGGCACTGATGAATTATTCGAAGAATCGATAAAAGCTGCCTTAGAGTCTGCCTATATTAACAACGGAGACCTGGTGATATTGACTGCCGGAGTGCCCATCGGTTCCCCGGGAGGCACCAATCTTTTAAAGGTTCATGTTGTAGGCCGGATACTGGCCCAAGGCATGGGCATAGGCAAAGACCCGGTTACCGGGCGGGTAAGAATAGTAGTTTATCCGGAAGACATGGAAAAGATTAAAGACGGGGATATCGTTGTAACCACCAGTGCCGACTGTGCCCTGGCCCCCCACCTGCCCAGAATTGCCGCCCTGGTAGCGGAGGAAGGAGGCCTGACCTCCAATGCGGCTATTATGGGTTTGAATGCTAACATTCCCGTCATTGTAGGAGCCAGAAACGCCACCGGCCTATTGGAGGACGATATGCTGGTCACCCTGGATACCCCTCATGGCCGGGTCTACCAGGGAATTGCCCGAGTACGCTAAATATCGGAAGTTTAAACTACGAAAGAGGCAAATTTAGTTCTACTGCAATAAACATGCAACTCAGGAGTAATTTTCAGTGGATTTCTACTGCTTACTGTGGCCTCTTGTACGGCTATCCTTCCAGCTCATGGCAGCGTCTAACTCCCCAGGTCATGAGGAAATAGTACAGAAACAGGGCGGCCAGCCCAAACCCCAGCAGCATGAATAAGGCGGCCTGAACCGGGGTATGGATATACCGGATTACTATATAAATAATACCTCCGCCGAGCAGTATGGCCACGAGCATGGAAAAAATTACATTGAAATTCTGCTTGAAGGCTTGTTGTTCGTTTTCCCAATTGAGTTTGGGGTTGTATAGATCTATAAGCAATCCCGCTTCTGCAACCGGGATGATAGCCACCAAGCTCACCCCCACCAGCATGGCTATCAAATAATTGTCCAAAGGCATCAAGACTCTCGCCGCTATTATCATCAAAACCGCACCGCTCATTCCCAGCAGATAACCGGACAACAATTTGGCCAGAATCTGTTTGCGGTACGAAAGGGGAATATATTTGGAAACATATAATTCCCTGCCCTCCCGGGATATTGAAGTGGCGGTAACAGCGTTGGAGCCGATTATAAAAACAATACCCCCGACAATTATAGCCATGATAATAGTCTGTCCCCGGGGTTCACTTAAGAGCTTTTCCCAAGGCATGGTAATTTCTTGATTGCGCCCCTGGATAAAAAATGGAATAGTCAGCAGTACGGGGACCAGCAGATTGGTCATTACACTGTTGATGAAATAAGTCGGGGTCCGAAACAGCAAACGCATTTCTTTGGCCCAGTATGACAGGAGCGGCGGCAGACCCTTGCCCACCCGGCGGTAATCTGCTTCACTCAATTTCTTCCTTTTTACCGCGGTTTCCGTGGAGCCTACCAAACCTTTAAAATACAATTTATCACCGGTGAGCCAGGCTAGAGCCACCACCAGCAATGAAAGCCCGGCAAAAACCAGCAGGTTCACCAGCCCACTTAGCTGATCGGCATTGATCAAGGCCAGCCCCAAATAGCGGGTGGAGGGAAAGACCCGGCTCATCAAGTTCATCAGACCGCTGCGGTCGGTGAGCAGGTGCTGCAAATATGCGGTGTCCATGGCATTGGGACCTGATTTCTGAAATAGGAATTGGTAGCCTACCGCCAGTACGATGACCGCCAATCCGCCCAGAATCTTCAAGAGGTCTTTGCGGCGGCTCAAGTTGGCAAACCGCATAATGATGACCGTTGGTATGGTAGCCAGCCCCAGGGGCAGCAAGGGAACCAGGGCAAAGCCAACCAAGGCGTACAGCCAATACAGAACGGAGGCCCCGCTCTTGATCCCGTAAACCAGCAGCGGGGGCAGTAAAAAAGGCAAAGCACTCAGGTATTCGTTGACCAGCACCACCGAGAAGCGGGCCCCCAGCACCTGATAGCCGCTCAAGGGCAAAGCCAGCAGGTTTTGGGCGTCATCGGCAAAATAGAAGAAATTGATGATATAGAAAATCCCAAATAGAAACACAATGAAACTCACCAGTACAATACCCAAAGTCAATATGGCTCCCTCCTGTCCCAGCGGAGCCAGCACGTCAAAACCCTGAACCAGCAGCTTGACGTACAGAGCAATAGTTGGAGCCAAGGCTACAATGATCAGGAGCACCAAGCCAATCTTTTTGAAATATGGCTTGCGGTTCTTCGAGGTTTTCATTTGGAAAATCGAAATGCCCAAATAATTTATTAATAAGATTTTTAGCAAAGCCCAGAATCTATGCATTTTCCGTCAACTCCAGGAACAGATTTTCCAATGACCGGTTTTCCCGGGCATGAGTGCGGATTTCCTCCAGACTGCCGCAGAAAATCATCCGCCCTTTGTTGATTATAGCCAGGCGGTCACATACCTTTTCCGCCACTTCCAGCACATGGGTGGAGAAGAAAACCGTTTTGCCGGCATCGGCATGTTCGCGCATCATTTCCTTCAAATCATAAGATGAACGCGGATCAAGGCCGGTCATCGGTTCATCCAAAATCCAAACCGGTGGATTATGCAGCAGGGCTCCGATCACCACGATTTTCTGTTTCATGCCATGGGAATAACTCTGAATCAGATCGGCGGCGGCCGTTGACATTTCAAAGCGTTCCAGCAGTTTCTGAATGCGTTCCACCCTGATTTCAGAGGAAACCTGATAGACGTCGGCCATAAAGTTCAGGTATTCGATGCCGGTGAGGCGCGAGAAAATATTGGGGTCGTCAGGTACAAAGCTGAACTGCATTTTGGCCTCCAAGGGGCTGTCTTTTATATCCCGGCCGTTGATTTTGATGCTGCCCCGGTCGGCATTGAGGATTCCGGTAATCATTTTGATCAGGGTAGTCTTCCCGGCTCCGTTGGGACCCAAAAAGCCGAATATCTCCCCGTCTTGGACGGTCAGGCTGACATCGTCCACCGCCTTGACCTGGCCCCGGTTGTAGCTTTTGGATACTCCGCAGATTTCTATCATATAACTCTCCTAACCTTCAAGAAACTTGCCGTTAAGCTACCTTCTTACACATATTTACATATTGCATCATAGCATAGCAATAAGGAGAAGACAAATTTCAAGGCAGAGTAAAGCGCCGTAATTTTTAAACATCGGAAGAAAGCGCAGCAGTTTTAACACACCACTGCAACAAGGCGAGGGATTGCTTAAACCTATCCCCGAAAACTTCCCGCTGGCCGAATGGGCCGCGTTATCTGAAGGGTTTGACAAAAAACAGCAGTAATGTTCCTTTTGCCAGGAGAAACAGCGACCAGGAAATATCCCTATATCTCTCTATTCCACAGGGCTCTTAAGGCGATGGACAGTCCAGGGAAATCCGGATGTTCCACCAGCTCTTCCTCCATTCCGCCTGCGACCAGGGCGTATACACCATCACGCCAGGCGAAACATTCGAGCATTTTTTCCTGGGGATTGACCAGCCAATAATGTTCTACCCGGGCCTCCTGGTAAATCCGCCTTTTTTGCAAGCGGTCTTTGCGGCTGGTGGAAGGAGACATAATTTCCACCACTAGCATGGGCGGCCCGTCAATCCGGGTATCTTTTACAATGACTTCCTGTTCGCTTGCCACATAAAGCAAATCCGGCTGGACCACATTAACATCATGCAAAGTAACATCCAAGGGTGCATCAAAGACCTCCCCTTTGGGATCAACCTTCCAGAAATAATCTTCCAGGATTCTTTGTAACCTACGGGAAACCCGCTGGTGCAAAACATTGGGTGCCGGTTCTTTTATCAACATGCCGTCAAGAATCTCGAAATGATAACCCGGCTCTTCCGGCAACAGCAGGTAATCCTGGTAGGTAAGCTTCCTGGGTTCCTGTGTTTCATAAGATGAGGCACTTTCCTGAATGCTGCCGTTACTCAATGCTTTGATTACATCGTCCTTCTTATAGCGGTACTGCTTGTTGCCCAGTTCAATGCAAGGTATTTTCTTTTCCCTGGTGTATCTCCATATCGTTTCCACCGAAAGATGCAGGGCTTCGGCCAGAGCCTGGGCCGTTATCAATTCCTTATCCATGCTCATAAGACCACCTCCATCTTGATTATAAGAAATCTGTAAACTATAATCAACCAAAATCAATTGTAGTTGACTATTATCAACAACAAAATCCGTTCGAAAGACTCCTCTCCGAATTTTCATATTCCAGGGTTTTAATCCAGAGGAAATACTTTGCCTGGGCTTCTTCATTTCCACACATAGAACAGCTGGTTTTACAATAGGCCGCGATTTCCTGTCGTAGATATTCTGTTAGCTTACGAGTTGTCCGCCGGTACTCTTCAATGTCCAGGTCCGCTAGTTCCCTTTTGTTGAAAGTATAAAGCATATGGTATTTTTAAAATCTCTTGTTTCTAAAGCGGATTGCTCTTACTTACTGATGACTTGACTGGTCTTGTCCCAGAGGCAGATTCTTTTATGGCAACGGCATTCTGGTAACATAAACTTATCTTGTCTGGGATTTTAACTGCTGGTAAAGTTGGTTGGTTTCTGCCGGATCGGAAAAATTTATAAGTACCGGCTCGGAATGATCCTTAAAGGTTATGATTAGTACCGGACCATGAGCCGAGCGCAGGAAAAGCAGGGCACCGCCTATTCGCTGCACCGTAAAATGGCCCTTGAGGATGGGACCCATATTCAGACCGTTGTTTTTCATATCTACCACCGGCATTTCTGTTTGCAGAATAATATCATCAATATCGTAGTAATTGATATTCAGTCCGTAAGCTCCTGTGATTATGATTTGCTTATCTTCCAGGTGGTATTGGGTGGGCAGAGCATTCCAGGTAACCAATCCAGCAACTGCAAGAGTGATCATAGATCCAGCCCACAGGCTGATTTTTTCAATTCTTGCGGACTTAGGAGTGCTCAGGGAAGCAGGCTGATTAAATCCCCGGGCTCGGATTAACATAACAATAATAACCACAACAAACAGTGCCCAGGATATATCTACTCCCCATATAAAGCCAGCTTTTTTTATCAGGTATCCAGCTAGGATAATACTGGCTTGGATTCTCAGCGCCGTGATTGCGATCGTGCTGAATGTTTCCGCCAACTATCTCTATGATACGATTAAACCGGCGAAGCTCCGTGAGGACCTTTTTCATTATAATTATAAAGTAAGCTGTTACCGAGCACTTGCCATTATTAAAGCAAAAGAAAATAATTAAAACAAACCATGCGCAGACATTATGATACCTACATGAACTTGGTTTAATGTTTATTGTTAGACATGAACTTTCAATTATTTAATTGCCGATTAGGCTAATAATGTGAAGTCAAGATATGTGCTGAGATGTTTAGAAAGGCGCCAATTTGGAGGGATAAACTATATGGGCAATTTATCCAGGCTTTCTAATATTGGTAAGGTCATCGAACAGCAACTCTATGAAGTAGGGATTACAACCTATGAACAACTAAAGGAATCAGGAAGTAAACAGGCTTGGCTCAAGATAAAATCGATTGATCCTTCCGCTTGTATTCATAGGTTGTATGCATTGGAGGGAGCTATTCAGGGTATTAAGAAAAGCCAGCTTCCAGCAGAGATGAAAGCAGATTTGAAGGAGTTCTACAACTCGTTCAAGGGGATAAAATTCAATTTGTCGTGAGGCTATGAGCATGATGGTACTTTTAAAGTTCAAGCTTCCCATTATCCATATTTAGTACTGCACGTTCAGTTAAAAATGCGTCTTAACGAGAACCCCCTACATCCATTCACTTGGATTATTCTGTACGTATAAATGTAAAAAACTATTTACATTTATATTTTGTTAAGTTACAATAAAAATGTAAAATATCTTTTACATTGAAAGGGTGGTTATTTTGGACGGCTTTCGAAAGATGGACGAAATGGAAATGAGCATCAACCTGAAGGCTATTAAATCAGCATGGCTTTTTGGTATTCTGTTTTTGCTAGTGTGGGTCGCATATGATTGGATAAAAACGGATACGCTCAACATAGCATTTATCCTTATGACATCACAATTAATTATCTATTGGATAGTTACACTATTTTTAAAATGGAAGTTCGGTAAAGATGAAAAATAATATAAAAGAGCTAAGAAAAGCCCTTGGCTATAGACAAGAGGACCTTGCAGCCTGTCTTGGTGTTACAAGACAAACGATAAATGCTATCGAAAACCAAAAGTATAATCCAACCTTGGAATTAGCAATGAAATTGGCAAAATTATTGGGCACTAACGTTGAAGAACTTTTTATTCTGGATAAATAAAAGATAGCTCTTTTCATAAGGTCAAAGGTATTTTGGTAAATTGGAATTATGCTGCGCAGTTCAAGAAATTATGTGCAGCAAAGAATTTTTACATTAAGATCATCTTGCTTAATAGGCTTTTATCGCTGTAATAATAGCTAGGATGCAAAATATTGCACCTAAAATCCAACCAGTTAATGGAGCATAGGTAAAAACTGTTTTGGCTGCTTGCCCAAAAATGAGTGATGCACTCATAAGCAAACAAAATAAAACGGTCCATTTTTGATATTTACTCAAACGTAAGACCTCCGATTATTGTTTATTCTTGGTAATGCCAATGGTAAAATACGTCACTAAGTTAAAGTTCAAACATCTTTATGGCAATTAAAAAACCGATTGCTCCTCCTATTAACCAAATAATAAAGAATGTTATCAAATGTTCAATATCAGTATGGCCGGCGATTAAATATTTCCCAATTCCATACAACACAATTCCCAATAAACCGCCTAAGGCCATAAATAAAAATCTTTTAAGGTTATTATTTGATTTTGCGGATTTCTTCATAGAGAAATTGCTTGCCTCCAACAATTATTATTTGTGGTTATATTATACATCAAAGTTGATGGAGAAGAATTGTATGACATATTCCAAATAGAAGGTGCAACTTGCCTGGTGAAATGTCAATTAATCGGCATAGAAGCTGCCGAATATGGTATTATCGAATTTTATTGCTATAACCAGTAAATAAAAGAATTTTATTAAATATGGGGATGGGTTAGCATTATGAGAAAATTAGTTATTATATTGCTCTTATTTATAATCACTATATTAAACGCTTGTTCGAATGTCCGCGAATCTAATAATTTTGAAGACTCCCAGCAACCCCTTACCAAGGCTCAGATTAACGAAATTATCACAGCCGCAACTGAATCTGCTATAGTAGATGTTGATTTTTCCCAAATTTCAAAACCTAATCCGGTTCAACAAACAGAAATTAATGAAAGAATGCACAGTCTCGGTGAGAAGCTAAAGGGAAAGGTTACGATTGAAAATAGAAATATTGTTGTTGCTCGGGTTAACGGAGAAACTATTACGGCCTCAAATTGGTATTGGGAAAAGATTAATAAAATCCTACAGGCGGAATTTAACAATAAGAGTATTCCTTCTGATGCAAAAATACTGAATGATTTGATAGAGACCAAAGTGATAAGCAGTGCTGCAAGAAGCCTGGGAATATATCCTCCTGAGGATCAGATTAAGGCTTATATAGCAGACCAGCAAAAGTATATGGAAATTTTAAAACCGGAAGAAATTACTATTCTAATACAGACCTGGGGCATTTCAGAGGACAAATATTTCTTATTAATGGAAGATCGCTTTGCTGATAGCCTGGCTAAAATCAATTGGGGTGTCTACCTGGAAAAATATAAGGATGAGGCGCAGGAGGATGAGCAGGGGTATGTTGCAAAGAGTTTCACTTGGATTGGTGATGATAGAATAAAGCCACTCTTAGAGAAAGCGCAAGTTGAGATTACTTCGGAAGGGCGCCAATTGGGGATAAGTTATCCAGCACCGGATTAATGCTTAAATTGCTTGAAATCAGTTATCCAGGTATTAAAAAGGGGGTTCTGCATAAAGCAGAACCCCCTGGGCAGTTTTCTAGGCTTATTTTCCTTTGAAAGTGGGTTTTCTCTTTTCAACAAAAGCACCCATGCCTTCAAACTTGTCTTCGGTAGCACAGCACATTCCGAACATATCGGATTCAATGCTCATGGCGGTATCGATGTCAACTTGCATGCCTTTGCCGATAGCAAACTTGGCATAACCGACAGCCAGGGGAGCCTTGTTGGCAATCTTCTTGGCCATTTTCTTGGCTTCGTCCATCAATTGATCGGCAGGATAAACATGGTTTACCAGGCCGATGCGATAGGCTTCCTGGGCATTGATGACATCCGCAGTGTAGGTAAGTTCTTTGGCTCGGCCTTCACCTACCAGGCGGGGCAGTCTCTGGGTTCCGCCAAAGCCGGGAATAACACCAAGTCCCACTTCCGGTTGAGCGAAAACGGCATTTTCAGCAGCCAGCCTTATATCGCAGGCCATGGCCAGCTCGCAGCCTCCACCCAGGGCAAAACCGTTAATTGCCGCAATAACCGGTTTTTCCATGAGTTCAAACTGCCGCATAACTCTTTCTCCAACATCAGAGAAAAATCTGCCTTCATGCGGCGACAGGGGCAGCATGAAGGTAATATCTGCACCGGCAACAAAGGATTTATCACCGACACCGGTAACGATAACCACTTTGATATTGGAGTCGGCTTTAATATCCTTTATGGCCTCTTCCATCTCATACAGGGTTTCAGCATTAAGAGCATTTAAAGCCTTGGGACGGTTAATATAGAGAATAGCAAGATAGTCTTCTTTTTCCAGAATCAGATTTTCAAACGCCATTGCTGTCTCCTCCTTTTTATGGTTCAAATTAAGTGAATGAAAAATAAATCACAAAGTAGCTATTACGATAAACGGGGGGCTGTATTTTGCAATAAGCCCCCGTAATTATCTATTTATGAGATGGTCTACTATTTTTTGTAGTCATAGAACCCTTTACCCGTCTTCATTCCCAGCCATCCGGCCCGTACCAGCTGTTTCAGCGGGGGTGCCGGGCGGTATTTGGAATCGCCGGTTTCGGCAAAGAGGGTGTTGCATACGGCCAGAGCAATGTCAACACCAACCAGGTCGCAGAGGGTTAAGGGGCCCATCGGCCAACCCGCACCGAGCTTCATGGCAGTGTCGATATCGGCAGCGCTTGCCAGACCTTCATAATAAATGAAAGCAGCTTCGTTCATGCCGGGCAGGAGTATTCTGTTAACCACAAAGCCGGGACCCTCTTTAACTTTAACCGGGGTCTTGCCGATTTCTTTGGAAAACTCGACTACGGCATCAACGGTGGCATCTGCGGTCTGAACTGCCGGGATTACCTCGATGAGTCTCATTACATTGGCCGGGTTGAAGAAGTGTACGCCTATTACCTTGTCCGCTCTTTTGGTAATGGCAGCAATTTCGGTAATGGAAAGGGAGGAAGTGTTGGTGGCCAGAATGACATCCGGTCCCATCATGGCGTCTAATTTGGTGTAGATCTCTTTCTTAAGGCTCATTACTTCGGGTACAACTTCAATAACTAAATCACCGGCAGCCAGGTCATCAAAGTTGGTGGTTCCTTTGATTCTGCCAACTACGGCATCAGCGGTTCCCGGAGCAGCTTTGCCTTTTTCTTCAGCTTTGGTCAGGCCTTTCTTGATGGCTCCGATGGCTTTGTCAACAAATTTCATATCGATATCATAAAGAATAACATTCTTGCCGGCTGCGGCAATGGCCCAGGCAATACCCTGTCCCATAGTTCCTGCACCTAGTAAAGCAACATTATTAAATCCCATTAAATTGTAACCCCCTTATATTATTTCTTTCTGATAAGTACATACAGCCTTTTCTTTTCTCTTTAAGGCGAAACGAGAGTCAAACCACCCCCTTACCTCATTTAATACTATGAAAAGCTATAATAACTGAGATATTATCTTATAGCTAATTCATGCAATTATTATACCAATCACTTAAGAAGCCTTTGAAAAGCGGCATATGGGCCAATATTACCCGTATTTATGAGCTATTCTCATATGGAATAACAGCTTTACTGGCTAAAAGGTTGTCCCAAAAATGCTACATCATATAAAAAGAATACCGTATTAAAGACATTTAGAGAATTGACGCAAAATAAGACAGTGTAACAAAAAGGTACAAGTTCGCAAAACGATAGCTATTACAGTTTTATATCATATTTATGTAGTTTCCTGTAGAGTACCGATCTATGGATATTGAGGGTTTTAGCGGCTTTACTTTTGTTGCCGCCGCAATTTTTCAATACTTCTTCTATAAGCGCTTTTTCCTGCTTACCCAGAATATTATCCAGACTGGAATGAGACCCTGTAGTGGAGGAATAATGGTTTTTTCTTTGGATTATGTTATCGGGAATATCGTTTATCGTAATAGTGTTGCCTTCACAGAAATTTACAGCCCGCTCAATAGTATTTTCTAACTCGCGAATGTTTCCCGGCCAGTCATAAGAACAGAAACTTTGTATAACTTCCGGGTTTATTTTTTCTACTCTGGTTCCCAGTTCCTGATTGAGGCGATGCAGGAGGTGGTGGCTCAGCAAAGGAATATCATCAACCCTCTGCCTCAAAGGAAGCAGGTTAAGGACAATTACATTCAGGCGGTAAAAAAGGTCTTCCCGAAATTTGTTCTCACTAACCAGCTCCGCCAGGTTCTGATTGGTGGCCGCGATTACCCGGATGTTTACTTTGGTGCTGCTGAGACTGCCGATGCGTTCTACTTCTTTTTCCTGTAGTACCCTTAGCAGTTTAGCCTGCATGGACAATGACATATCTGCAATTTCATCCAGGAAAATGGTTCCATGGTTGGCCAGCTCAAATTTCCCCGGTTTACCTTCTTTGAGGGCTCCCGTAAATGCACCTTCGTTATAACCAAAAAGCTCTGACTCCAGTAAAGTCTCGGGTACCGCCGCGCAGTTTACCTTGACAAAAGAACCTTTGCGGCGCGGGCTCATATTATGTATGGCATGGGCAAAAATCTCTTTTCCCGTACCACTTTCCCCGGTAATAAGTACGGTTGACACGCTGCGAGCGGCTCTGGCCGCCAGAGCCTTTTGCTCACAAATAAGCTGGTTATTTCCCACTATGTTATTTATGGAATACCTGGCCGTCCCTTGCTGGTATTGCTCCAAAAGCTGTTCCCATTCATTTATTCGGCTTAGTTCCACCTGACTGCTCTTTACGATAACCCCCAGGCTCCGGTTGTGCCGCATAATCGGAAGGAAAACTAATCTTAGTGCCTGTCCATCAGGTGACAGCACTTCGGTGGAAAATGTTTTTCCCCGGTCTATGGCCTGTTGCAGGTTGGTCCAAGGAATCAGCGCGCTCATTTTTTGGTTCAACTCGCTGCTGGAATTGCAAGGGAAAAATCCCCGGCAAACTTCATTGGAATACAGCAGATGGGCATTTTTATCAAAAACCGCTATACCTTCATAAGGAGTTTGCAGAAGAGAATTAAGCTGGTACTCCTTAAAACTGTCGATAGTATGTAATATGGCATAGGCAGCGTAGCATTTGGGTCTTATCTCCAGCAGCCCCCGGGTTACATTTACTTCATCTTCATTAATTACTTTGATATCTTTAACTATCCTACGCTGATCTTTGATTATATTATCAAAGGTTAAATGGGGTTTTAGACAATCTACATTTTGACCCAGTATTTGATTAGGATTAAGGCCCAGTATCTTTCCTGCGTTCTCATTGCAAAAAATGATATTTAGTGAGGTGTCGGTTATGAGTATGCCTTCATCTATGTTTTGCAGAATCGGATATAAAAGCAAGTCATGGGAGTGAAGTTCAAGATTAAGCGACATTAGCTTCACCTCAGGTCTTCTGCTGGTAGTGATCAGACATTGATACCGCGGTTCAGGCTACGGCTAACTTCCTGAAGAGTCGTTTGTTTTATTATGGTATCCAGGGTTTGCGAGTCCAGAATCCCAGTGGCTTCAAGAGCATTCTTCTTTTGAAACTCACGCACAAACTGGCCCAAATCATCTTTTTCGTCCATGCCCAGGCTGAAAAGCATTCTCTTAATCTGTTCTTTTTCTTCCTGGCTTATAACCATATACTCGGAACTGCTGGATGATGAAGGTGCAAATGAAGAACTGGAATTGGACTGGTTCAAATCTTGGGAAGATGCATCTCCGGCTGGTTGGGGTACGACCGGAATAGTGGTATCGTTAATATTACCTTCAGAAGACGGTTCATCAGATTGAGCCTTAAGAAGGTCCGTGTTTTGAACCATATAGCTTACATTACTTATAAGGCCGATAGTAGAGCCCAGAATAACCGCTGATGCGAGCACCAGGATCAGAAAGAAAAAATAACCTTTCTGCATGGAACTCCTCCCCATTAAAGCATCATTATTAAATCTATTGTATGCTATAGTTAAGTCTTTTTCAATTCCCCTTGACAGAAGAGTGGGTTTTTTGTGTTTCCTGGGACTGACCTACTTAGCATAGATAATGTTTTGACTGTAAAAAAACGGGTAAACCCCGGGCTCCCAACCATCATGTTCACTAAACCGCTTGAGTTCAGACCACTTTGGCATTAATGAATCCTATAATTTCATCAATCGTTGAGGCTAAAAGCACTTTTAAAACATGAGGATAGTGGCTTTTTCGGTTAGGAGCCCTCTGCTTCCCCTCTGCTTCCTCCACCTTGCTTCCCATCAAATCCTTTGAGACCGATAAGGTAATTGCAGTTGTAGATGTGGTGAAGCTGGTGATTAACAATCTCCTTCTGATAAATATTGTCTGTTCAGGCAGTTTAGTTATTTTGCCCATTCATCGAGCCTTGTTGGAATAGTTAAACCCAGTAATCCTATTATTATTCTTGAATCTTATGCCCGCATTCTCCACAGTACTGCCATTCTTCTCTTAATTCAGCCCCACATTGGCTGCAGCAATTTTTAAGGGAAATACCGCAAGAGCTAAATTTTGAAGTTTCGGGTTGTTCGAGGCCACAAACCGGACACTTTATGGTTAGGGGACGGCGGTAACGGTATAGGTTACCGGATTGGTGAAGTTCATTATGGAACATGAATTCCTACCATGTTCATCAAATATCGGGCATTGGAAGTGGTACAGCGGCCGGAACGAAGCTTATAATCGAATTCAATTCTCCCTTGTACATATTGTTCTTCAAAATGGTAATTCCTAAAGTTTAATTCCGGGTCTTTTTCCAGGTCGCAAAGCTCGAAATCATGGGTAGAAATCAAACCGATAACGTTCTTCTTGCTCAATTCTCTTAAAACAACCTGGGCACCGGCAATACGGTCCAAGGAGTTTGTCCCTCGAAATACCTCATCAATTAAATAAAGCATCGGCTGCCCTTTATCTGCCTGCTTTAATATCATATTTATTCTGGTCAATTCGGCATAAAAGGTAGAAATACCATTAATCAAATCGTCTCTTATCACCATAGATGTATATACGTCCATAATAGAACACCTGAATTTCCGGGCGCAAACGGCTGCCCCTGCATAGGCCAGAACCAGGTTCATGCCAATAGCCCTCAGGAAGGTGCTTTTCCCGGACATGTTAGAACCGGTAATAATACAAGAATACTTATCAATATCTATATCATTTCGAACGCATTTTTCCGGCTGGATTAAGGGATGACCGAAGTCTTGCGCATGAATCTTCATACCATGAGCCTGAAGTTCGGGGAAACCCCATTCCGGGTGTATATGGGATATGACGGAAAGGCTGGTTAAAGCCTCAAAGGCTCCAATTGTTTCAAACCAGGTTCTAATTTTCTTAGCGTTTTGAATTTTCCAGCGTTCTAAATAAACCGCACAATGGAAATCCCAAAATAGAAAGAGATTAAAAATAAAATAGAAAATAAGATTATAGCGAAAGTTAATGGCATCTGATATTCGTTCCAGACGTTTCATACAAATAGAAGCGGGCTCTGCCTGGTTATATAACTCAGATTTCAGAGTAGATAAGTAATCATCTTTAAATTGTTCAGATTCAATTAATAAAAACATGTTCCTAAAGGTACCTAAACTTTTTTGAAATGAATATACCCTGCTTAAATCTGATGAAATATTTTGATATCCGGCAAAATATAATAGCAACTGCAGGGCAAGAAGTACTATGGGAACCTCAAGGGGTAGGCCCCAAGCTGAAATAGACATTACCAAGGCCAGAATGGTAACCAGGGGGAAAAAACGCATGATGTGTATAGCTTTGGGGAGCGATCCGGATTCTTCAGCATAGCTGATTAATCCCCCGGTATCCCGTGATACTTCATTTATCAGCAAGCCATGACACTCTAGATTTTGGCAGAATTCAAGTTTTGAAGCCAGTTCCCTGACTGCGTTCTGGCGCATTTTTATGCTATCCAGGTTTTTTGATGGATTGGCCAGAAGTGTTTTTAAATGGTATCTACCCAAAACCGTTTTAGCCACTGATATCCATTGAAACAACGATTTAGGCCCGAAAATATCCAAATCATAGGTGTAGGGGTGATTAGCATCAACGAATTCCAGGCCACAATCAGCAAATGAAACCCAGGTCCCGTTCATTCTGCTCAAATATTTGCGCTGTATTTCCAGCATGGCACGAACCGTATTCAATTCCTGTTCCACTTTAGAGTGCTTATAGACAAGGGCAAGAAATATTACCAGGAAGAAAAGTAAAACAGATACGGCTTGTGTCGAGGTTCCCAAGAACGAGCAAAGTATAGTAAATACTGCTCCGGCCAGAAATATAAAAAAACGCAGATTGCTTATCCTGTCAAAGCTCTTTGTATACCGTTTTTCAAGATTTTGATAGCTATTGTAACGAGTAAGAAATAATTTTTCAGCAGACATCGAAGCCTCCTACAAGCCAACAAGGGGACGTTCTTTTTGCTTCCCTATAAATCACAGGATTGGACTTAAAATTCAATGACCGGAAAAGCAATCTATTTCTGACCGTGGCAGCAATATTATGGAGCCCGCTTGCCGACCTAAAGCCGGGCGGTCGGCTGACCGGTCCAGCACGGGCTTCAGTTATAATTCCCGCTGGATTGGTTGATGAATATAGGCAACCTCCAACCTCCTTAGTAAAATTATGCCATTACTTAAGACAATAATCTAGCTAGCAATACATTAAACTCAATAAAAAAAGCATGGGGGCAACTAAAAACGCCCCCCTGTTATCTTTATGGTGTTCTAGCAACAATCGCGAATAATCATATCTTTCTGAAGAGGTTATACTGGTACTAACCGATGGCAGGAGGCCAAGATCATCAAGGCCCTCCACCTACACCATTTCCGACGAGCCGCCCCAGCGCGGAAAGGATAACGATTATTTGAAAGTAGCGTTAGGAATAAGGCGGTCGCAGGAAATTGAAAGATTATAAGCAAAGCAGCTGATTCTATAGCATGAGAGAGCCATAATATGGTTAGAATTTTACTGCGAGGAGTTGATGCCATGTAGATTAAACCGTCCGCAAACATCCGGCAAAACTATAATGAGATAGCGGATTTGTGTAGGTCTACGGGCGAACCGGTGTATCTTACCCAAAACGGTGAGGGCGATCTCGTGGTGATGGATATAGAAGCGTTTACCTGCCGGGAAAAAATGCTAAAGCTGCGGGAAGAACTGCTGAAACTGTTTCTTCTTCATCTATAAATTAAAAAGGAGAGTCTATATTGAGTTGCACCAAAGCATATGTTGAGTGGAATGGATTCAAGGGAACGGTAACAATTAATGAACCCGTTGTACGTTACCCTGGTAACCCAATATTAACATGTCATGATGTCAACGAAATCTGGGGTAATGATGGTCGTTTATATACCTACACTGTTCATAATGCGGGAATGGCAGAAGTGACTGGTGCAAATGGCAAAACTCAAACAATAATGCTCTTTCGTTCCCACATTGCTGATGGTCGTAGTGTAATAGGAAAAGCTGTCAGTGACAATGGTTTAAACGCTTGGAAGATTGACCCCAGACCGTTTTTATTACCGGCGACCGAGAGTGACCTATTTGCTAAGGGTGTCGATATTGCCTCTATTATCGAATCTGAAGCCGGCGGTGTGGAAGATATTCGGGTTAATCCCGTTGGGAGCGGCTTATATGTATTGACTTACAGTGCCTATCACGGACAGATTACTGATAGAGTCAAGGTTATGATAGCTGTAACCCAGGACTTTAAGACCGTTGTTCGCTATGGCCCAATATCCGAACAAGATATGCGTAATGTGGTTATATTTCCTGAACCTGACAAAAATAAAAAATGGATAGCTTTGCTGCGTCCCAACGATAAAAACAGGGAAGTTGCCGGCTCCGGTCATATCGGTGGCTCATTTGAAGAAATATGTACAGGTTTCGCAGCAGGTCCTACCGGACCATGGGAAATCGCTAATGTAATCATGCGGAGCGGTCACGGACCGAGCGCATTCCAGGCAAAGATCGGTCCAGGCGCCCCGCCTATCAGGACTCGATATGGGTGGCTAAATATCTTTCATGGTGTACGTTCAACCATGGCGGGCAATCCTTATACCCTGGGGGTGGCATTCCATGACCGGGAAGACCCAACAAACCCAAGTAAACTTCGTATTAGTGCTAAACCATTATTGATGCCTAGTGCAAGTGATTGCTTAGTTAGGGAGACTGATTATGTCCATGTACCTAATGTAGTGTTCACTTGCGGTGCATTAGCTGGCCAGGACGATACGCTAGCTATATATTATGGCGGTAATGATACAGTTATGAATATCGGCCTGGCAAATATACAGATTCTAAATGAGATGTGTAATGTTTTCCGCTTGGACCCATTGACAGGGAAACATCTATATTCTCTATAACGAGGTGAAATATGTCCCCCGCTAAGCGGTCGCCTATTTACAAAACAGGCAGAGGAGTTCTTAATCCCCCGCCACGTTGCAGCGCTGTGTTGAAACTGCTTCGCAGTTTCTTCCAATGCTTTAAAAAGCTAACACTTTAGATACCCCATCCCCTGATCATTCTTCGTAGTGGAATCGATGCTTTTTGACCGGACGTCTGGGCTTGCAAGATATCTTGCAAGTGGACCGGGGGCGGCACTGATATATAGGCGGACATGGCCGCGCCGGACACGGTGGAGGGGGTGGACAAGGCGGTACCGGTGGACGTGGCGGTGTGGGTGGACATGGCGGTACCGGCGGACGTGGGGGAATTGGCGGCGGGAATTGCTGGTGGAAAAACCGGGTGACTTTCTCCAACTTTCTAAGGAGAAGCCATTCTTTCATAATTACTGTTTCCAGGGTTTCATTTACGACCACATTAAAGTCTATTAGAACATCTGGCGGGGTACACGATGATATATAACCAATGAAATGCTGAATTTTCTCCGCTTCCGCATTCAGCAAATGAGACAAAGCCATTTCTTCCAGGGCGATGGAATCCAGGAGATCGATAATTGTATTATATAAATCAGGGCGGTATTGCTGAGGAGGGAATTCAGGCATAGTCATATTACTCAACGCCTTTCTGAATCTACTTTATTAATAAAATATTCAATTGTGTCGCTATTGTTAACAAAAAACCAGCTAGTATTAAAATAGAAATCTAACCCCCGGGATGAGTTGTTCTTTCCGCAGATTAGAAAAATTGGCCTAAAATAAAGCTTGAGATGGAGTCAAAACTCCACCTCAAGCAAGTCTGGTTTATTTTTGGGGGTTAGGTCACCATTCATTCTTCGTTGTTTTAACTGTTGCTTTTTATAACTCAGGATTAGGATTTTTAATACAATCCCCAAGCTTAGGCTGCATACTTATCAGTTCAGCAATTGCTTCACGAGCAGGCACAAAGTTATTAGAAATCGTTATCGCCTGCTGATACGCCAGGAAGGCTTCCTCTTGAGAGTTTAATTTTACCAAACAAAGCCCGATGTAATACCAGGCTCTGAAACTGCCTGCTCCTTTGATACTTAAATATTTCAGATTATCTTCTCCTAACTGGATACATACTTTAAAACAATCCAATGCTTCCTGATATTTTTGTTTGTAGTAAAGGATCACTCCCATATAGAAATTCAAATCCACATAATCAGGGTACATTCGAACTGCAGATTGGATGGCAGGCCATGCACCCTCCCAGCTTCCAGTTTCAAGTAAAATCGAGTATTTCAGTCTATAGAGCATCGAAGGCGGTGGGATGATTCCTTCATTTAAAAACAGCCTTATAGATTGATTAACATGTTTGAAGGCTTTTCTGAAATCTTTGCTTCGATAATACTCCGCCGCCAGATAATAATGAGTCCAGGCATGACTTTGTTCTTCTTTTAGTTCCTGCAGTAATAAAGTGACATTCCGATTAAATTTTTGTTTATTATCTACCTGTGAGTTCATATAACCGTAATGATAAATCTTAAAATCTAAAAACCCTACCCGGTCTTGTTCATAAGCGGAGGAAAGGTTAAGCCACTCATGGATTTTATTTTCAAAACGGAAGCCCATATGGTTTCTAAAAAACCGGGGTTGGGCTATTTGGACAACCTCATCATAATCAACCTTTTCACCATAGAAATTAATAAGCGGGACCGAGAGAGCATCATAATCATCAAAGTGTGTTCCTTTATTTAGCTGATTCCTATTTTCCGCAACCACTTCTTCATCTGCATCCAACCATAAAACCCAATCCCCGGTAACTTTATCCAGTCCAAAGTTGCGGGCCTCGGCAAAGTTATTATTCCATGGGTAAGGGAAAACCTGGGCGTTATAGGAACGGCAAATTTCTATGGTTTTATCTGTTGACCCGGTATCGACAATGATAATTTCGTCTATTAGGTTTATTACGCTATCTAAACATCTCTTTATACAGTTTTCTTCATCCTTTACAATCATTGCTAAAGACAGGCTTGTTTTGTTTTGCCTCAAAACAGGCACCTCCTAATGAGCAATAAGAACTGGAGAGAGCTCATAGTTCCACAAGATATCAAAATAGATTTCTTATCTACATAATATGTATTGAAGACAAAGGCGTGTTTGCAGAATCATTTAAAAAGGGTCTGTTAATAAAAAAGGTGATTAAGGAGAAGGTGGCTTGACAGGAGAGTTAACTGCGGATTGCAAGCTGAAGGATAAAAATTTTGCTGAAATGCTGGAAATATCATTTCCCGGCCTTCCATATTTACAGGCTTTCTGACCTGGAAGGTCTGCGGAGTTTAAGATGTACATTAATCAAACGATATAAAATTACAACATAAATGGATTACTTTAACACTTTTTCAAAGCGAACATAAAATAATAATATAACCCCAATAAGGAGTTGATTGAATATGTCATTACCGACTATTCCCACGATTACTCCGTCAATAAGTATAAATAGAACCCAGGTTATTAACCTGCTATTAGCATCGGTAGCCCTGGAAGAACTTGGCTTGGCCCATATTATTAATGCTGAGGGTGAAAAACTACAGGCTGTATTGGGTACTCTTCCCGGTTTATCCGTAAAAGCAACCTCCATTTCGGGCTTACTCTCCGTAAACCGTGAAGTCAGGCGGGTGTTACAAACGCTTATAAAAAATCAGATGCTCCTGCAATTTAAACTTGAGGATATCATGGATATACCCCCAATCTTGCCTACACCTCCCACACCTCCCACTCCTCCTCCTATATTTATTAACCGAGGTTCAGCCTGGGGGGTGGGAGAAAAGTATGGCACCGGCAATGCTCAGTATTTTACTTTAGAAAGTACGGATATAGAAAAATCTGTTGTTCTTGGGTTGGGAAGAACCAAAATTCCTGTAGGTACGGTAAACCTTCTTCGCCAAGGCACTAACTTATTAGTAACCTTCACAACCGATTTTCCCTATGTAATGCACCAGGTGCATTTATATGTTGGCAATTCTGTTCCAAAAACTCATTCTCCTGGACTGTTTCCATACAAATATCCTTCTGTCCCCGATGGCTATTTTACAACCTATACATTTAATGTTGATGTAAGTAGTATTCCTGGGACGATTTATGTAGCCGCTCACGCGAAAATTCTCGAGCAAGTGTAATTGATGTCCCAACGACCCCCTTCACTTTAGGGGGTCTATTTTTTTGCCAGCCTGCTGTAAATATTTGCAAAATTATGGTTTCATTATACTTGAGAGTCTACATCCAGGTAATGCAGGTTATTATAACTTACCACATGTATTCATGTGTTCGGGAAAAGGTGCAGAGGGAAGCCTCTGACAAGCTGAATCAGCTGCTGAGGCTAAAGGAATGGTTCATAAGAATAGTGCCTGGATAATAATTACTGATTAAATAAATAAGAAGAATAATCTACAACTCATAACTATTTTGCAGGAATTTGGCAATTGGGATAGAAGTGTTTCTAAGAATACTAATGGATATACCAGCCAAAAGATGTAGTCGGCGGTAGAAAATTATTAACAATAGCCGCTAGAAAAACTCAATGTCTGGAAACCCTTTGTTTATGAGCATTTTCTGATACATTGGAGAAAGGTACTATACTTTTATCAGGATTATTGGGCGGAGAAGGTGTAACAGGAGTAATAATAGCCTACTAATGGAATATTTACAAAATCACAAGTCAATAAAATAGCTTCTATGTCTCATAATGGTTACGGAAGAACTATGCGACCAGCCCATTCTATATTTGATGGAGATACTATTTTCACCATGGCTACGGGGAAAATAGAAGCAGATATAAATGTTGCAGGATTTTTAACAGTAAAAACAATGGAAAGAGCAGTTATAAATGCTATAAAGTCTGCTGAATCAGCCTATGGATTTTAGTCATATAAGGAATTAAGGGGTTAAAGATTAAACTATTATATGGAGTGATAATATTGAAACTTAATTTGAGTAAAAGGACAGTAATTATTACTTTATTGATGATTGCCATCATGACTAGTACAGTGTTTGCTAAACCATTACTTAAAACCATACAGCTAAGCGATAATGATATTACAATTCAGTTGAATGGTAAAGAGATAAGTTTTGGCGAGGGTGAAAAGCCATTTGTACATAATGGAACAACTTATGTTCCCCTTAGGACTTTTGCAGAACAGGATAATAAAGAAGTATCTTGGGATGGCAAAAATAATCAAGTTATTATTACAGATGGCAGTAAAATATCAAGTAGTCCATTGTTAGAGCAAAATGTATCGGGAACCCTATGGTTAATGTCTAGTGAAAATAGGGCTAACAGTTATCAAGCATTTAATTTAGCAAAGATGATGTTTGATAAAGCTATGGATGAGAATAAATCAAAGAAAAAATTAGCAGTTATTGTTGATATTGATGATACCATAATAGATAGCACTTCTTATACATGTCAATTAATGGGTGGTAAGGAATGGACTACTCAAGCTTGGGAAGAATGGATTGCATCCGATGCACCTAAGGCAATACCTGGATCAGTAGGATTTTTAAATTATGTTGTGGATAATGGAGGAGAAGTATTCTACATTACAAATAGATGGCCTGGAATTAAGGGGTATACTTTAGAAAGTTTAAAACAACTCGGATTTCCTGCAAAGGATGAAAAATATTTAATGGTAAGAGAAGATGGGACTCCATCCAGTAAAGAGAGTAGAAGAAATTTAGTAGAAAAAGATCATAATGTAGTATTACTAATGGGCGATAATTTAGAAGACTTTTCTGATGCATTTTCACCTTCTTTAGGTTTAGAAGGTAGAGCTAAGGCAGTAGATGAGTTTAAAGAAAAATGGGGTAAGAAGTTTATAGTTTTACCTAATCCAATGTATGGCGATTGGGAGAAGACTATGGTGAATAACAAAAAAGGATTGAGTCTAGAACAAACTGTAGAAATAAGAAGAGAAATTTTGTTGCAAAATCAATAAAAGTAACAACCCATACTTATTATTATAACGAGGTGAAATATGCCCCCTGCTAAGCGGTCGCCTATTAACAAAACAGGTGACGGGTTCTAATCCCCCGCCTCGTTGCAGCGGAGTGTTGGAACTGCTCCGCAGTTCCGATGTAAAAAACCTGCCATTTTTGGATAAGCGAGAACGAAAGCTTAAGATTTGTTTAAAACCAAACGGCAGTAAAATTGGCAAAAAATTTACCAAACTGAATATCAGAAAATAATTAAGGGGCTTTTAAGCCCCTGTTTTTCCTATGGTGCCAGAGGTGGGACTCGAACCCACACGCTGTAAGGCACACGATTTTGAGTCGCGCTCGTCTGCCAATTCCGACACTCTGGCTGGTTTTTTAAATTCCAATGCAAAGATAATTATAGTAGCCTCTTTTAGCCTTGTCAAGATTGATAAGGTATGGGGATAGTGTTTTTTTGAAAAGGGAAAAGTAACGGGGAGGAAAAAAGGGGTAAAAATGAGTCTTCCTTTTATCTGTGCTTCTGTCAACCTTTGGTAGAGGCAGGTAAAAGCTTCACCTCTTGTTATAACAAGGCAGGGAAATAACAAAAGGAATTTTATAAAAGATGGCGAAAACTTTATAGTATTGATTTTATAAGAATAAGAATTTAAGCCTATTTCCAACTTTTTTAAGGAGAAATACCTTATGCAATCAGAACAAGAACTGGTGAAGAAAAGTATGGAGGGTGACACTCAGGCTTTTGAAAAATTGGTTTTGCAATATCAAAACAAAGTTTATGCTTTAAGCTTCAGGTACATGGGGAATGAAGATGATGCGTATGATATGTCTCAGGAAGTTTTTCTAAAAGCCTTTCGTTCCTTAAAGACTTTTAAGGGAAATTCCAGTTTTGGCACCTGGATATTTCGAATTACCACTAATGTTTGCCTGGATGAACTCAGGCGCCGAAAGAGAAGGATTGTTCCTCTTTCGTTGGACGAAGCAGCCGTTACCAGTCGTGGTAGTGAAGTTGAGAGGGAAATAGTGGACCCTTCGCCCCCGGTAGATCGGGTATATGAACAGAAAGAATTATCACAATACATACAAGGCCTCTTAGACCAGATGAAGCCTGAACATAAAGCGGTAATAATCTTAAGGGATAGTATGGACTTGAGTTATGAACAAATCGCTTATGTTTTGAATTGTTCGGTGGGCACGGTCAAGTCGCGTCTTAGCAGAGCCAGAAGTATTTTAAGGAAACAATGGGTAGAGAGGGAACTTTTGCCCTAGCCATCTCGTCTAAAAACCGGGAGGAAAAAGTCATGAAATGTGAGCAGGTCAGTGAGCTGCTTTCAGCCTACATTGATGAAATGACAAGTGAGAAAGAAACAAAAGCACTGGAAGCCCACCTTGCTCAATGTGCAGACTGCCGTAAAGAGCTGGATGATTACCGGCTTCTTCGTGGTATTATGCAGCAATTGGAATCACCGCTGCCCCCGAATGATTTCTCCACCGTTGTTCAAAAACGACTGCAGGAAAACAAAAACAAGATATTTAGTGCTACTACTATCGACCGACCCAAAAAGACCGGATGGATTGCGGCAGTATTGGCGGGATTAGCCCTGGCGTCAGGTATATATGCCAGCAGCTACCTATCTGTCGGGGATTTTCTTGTGTCCTGGCAGAATAAAAAGGAACAGAAAAAACCCCGAATAGCTATCGAGGATATAATAGAGCGTTTTCAAAAATGGAATCAGGAAGAGGATAATAGCAACCGAGAATCCGCTGAACCGGAAGCTCAGATTGACACTAATCCCAGGGCCAAAGTGAGTGTGGGGGTAGGGGCGGTTAATACCCAGGAAGAAGTGGAGCCCAAGACTGCCGGGGATGATAGCTATTCCAGCCATATAATGGTGAAAGAACTGTCAACGGCCCTGGCTCAGGTAATAGAGATTGCCGATGAGCGGGAAATCAAATACAGTATGACATCCGGGTCTTATGGCAACAGTGAGGCGCGAAGGGTGGTCCTGGAAGTGGAACCGCAAGAAGTCCCTCAGCTTCTAATGGAATTAGAAGCAATTGGGAGGAAGCTTGATGTTGCGGATCTTATAGAAGCAAGTGGACAGGATAAAGTGCTGCAAGCTCCTGATTTGGACGAAAAACCCCTACTGCTGGAGAAAAGCGAATTTTCCGATAGTGAGAAATTAAGCATGGTTAAAATAGAAAATAATGAGGAAGCAAGAGAAGATGAAAAAGAGGAATTAGCTAAAGAAAAAGCGGCTTCTGCGCCGGATAATAAAATGCTCTTTAATTCCGAAAAGGGAGAAGATACTAATAACATTGAAGTTATTATGGAAGAAAACAAACCGGAAGGAACTAAAGTTAACTTAGACATTTTGATAATTCAAGAAAAATGATTGGAGCGATTACAGCTTAATTTTAAAGTTTTGGCAAAAATTGGATTCAAGCCGTAAGAGCTTATGAATATTGATTATGAGATTAAAAAGGTTTTAGGAGAGTATTGGGAATTCCAATACTTTTTTTCTTGGGGGGAAAGAATGTTATTATTAATATGAGGAACGAGCTTTGAGGAGCAAGGGGGACTTGATTCCCCCACTCAAGCAGACCCATCACGGGATGGAGGTTCGGGTAGAATAACGACAAGGATGGGGTATTTATGGCCGATAAATTTATACTCATAGATGGAAACAGTCTGTTGTACCGGGCTTTTTATGCTCTGCCGCTGCTGCATAATTCCGCCGGGGTTTACACCAATGGGGTATACGGTTTCCTGACCATGTTCAACCGGGTGCTGGCTGAGATTCAGCCTACGCATATTGCCGTAGCTTTTGATAAAGATCGCAGTACCTTTCGTAATGAGCTGTATAGCGAATACAAAGCCAATCGTTCGGCTCCTCCGGAGGAATTGGGGGGACAATTCCAGCTGCTGCGTGATGTTCTGGCAGCTTTGAATATAGAGTACCTGGAGATGCAGGGTTATGAAGCGGACGATATAATCGGTACTTTGAGCAAAAAGGCGGAAGAACAAGGGTTAAAGACCGTCATTCTAACCGGTGACGGTGATGCCCTGCAGCTGGTTTCGGAACAGGTTGAGGTTTTGCTGACCAAAAAAGGCATAAGTGAGATGGAACTCTATGATCCCCAGGGGGTCAAAGACAAGTGGGGAGTAGAGCCGGAAAAGATGGTGGAAATAAAGGGCCTTATGGGGGATGCTTCCGATAACATCCCCGGGGTTCCCGGGGTAGGCCCGAAGACTGCCATGAAGCTAGTGCAGGAATTTACCAGCCTGGAGAATCTCTATGAGAATTTGCCGCAAGTCAAAGGCAAGAAGCTCGTGGAAAAGCTGGAGCAGAACCGGGAGCAGGCTTTTCTCAGCCGGCAGCTGGCCACCATTAACCGCGATATGGAGTTGGATTTTTCGATAGAGGACTATGTAATGCGGGAACCCCATTACCCGGAACTGTTGGAGCTGTACCGCAGCCTGGAATTCAATAATTTCCTGAAAATCCTGCAGGAGAAAGAGCGGGAGAAGGGAATGGCCCCGCTAAAGCAGGAGATAGAAGTACTGTTCTTGGAAAGAGAAGAAGATGTGACAGCTTTACTGGAAGAAATAAAGCAAGGGGAGAGCGTGGCCCTGTACTTCCAGAGCAGTTACCATCATCCTATGTGGGCTAGTCTGCAGGGCGTTTTCCTGGAATACAGCGAGCGGGTTTACCAGCTGAAACTGGAAGCTGGGGATGATTATAAACTGCAGTGGATAAAAGCTTTACTGGAGTCGGCAGTGATTAAGAAGTATCTGCATAACGCCAAATTCATCCAGGTTTTGCTACTAAGACACGGAATTGAGCTCAGGGGAGTTGCGGGGGATACCATGCTGTTGGCCTATGTAGATGATCCGGCTTTTGAGGGTGATGAACTGGATGCCTGCCTTAAGAAACACCTGCAGCTTAACATAGCGGAAAATAACCTGGCGGCATTGGTCAACACGATAAGAGAACTCTATTTCCAGCTGGAGGGGCAAATCCCGGCGGAACTGCGGGAGCTTTTGCAAGAGGTAGAGATGCCCATGTCGGAAGTACTGGCCCGGATGGAATTTTGCGGGGTGAAGGTGGAGCGGAGTACCCTGGCCCGGATTTCTGAGGAACTGGCCAGTGGGATAGCCGGCCATGAGGAACGGATTTTCGAGCTGGCGGGAAGCAGTTTTAACATAAATTCACCCAAACAATTGGGTAAAGTGCTTTTTGAGGATTTGGGTCTTAGAGTAATAAAGAAGGGTAAAACCGGTTATTCCACCGGGGCGGAAGTCCTGGAGGAACTCTACCAGGAGCATGAGATAATAGCTCACATTTTAAATTATCGCCAGCTCAGCAAAATAAAATCTACCTATGCTGATGCTTTGCAGGAGTTGATACACCCGGAAACCGGCCGGGTACATACCATATTTAAACAAGCCCAGACTGCAACCGGACGCCTGTCCAGCGTGGAGCCCAACCTGCAGAACATCCCTATCAGAATGGAAGAAGGACGCCGGATTCGCCAGGCCTTCGTGGCTCCGGGTCCGGATTGGCTTATTATGGCGGCGGACTATTCCCAGATTGACCTGCGCTCCCTGGCCCATATCAGCGGGGACGAGCGATTGATTGAAACCTTTAAAAGCGGGGTGGATATTCACACGCGGACAGCGGTGGAAATCTTTCATGTGCCGGTGGAATGGGTGGATAGCGAGCTGAGGAGAAGGGCCAAGGCGGTCAATTTCGGCATAATATATGGTATCAGTGATTTTGGCCTGGCCCGGGACACCGGGGTCAGTCGTAAAGAAGCCCGTAAATATATCGACAATTACCTTAACAGCTATCCCGGCGTAAAAAAATATATGGAAGATATAGTGGAGTTTGGACGCCGCCACGGTTATGTTGAGACTTTGCTGAAACGCCGCCGTTACTTGCCCGAACTCAATGCCAGGAATAAGATGGTGCAGGCCTTTGGCCGCCGTATGGCTCTTAATACCCCGGTGCAGGGAACTTCTGCTGATATAATCAAACTAGCTATGATCAAGGTGGATGAAGAGATAAGGAAGCGCCGGCTTCAGGCTCGCTTGCTATTGCAGGTGCATGATGAACTGCTTCTGGAACTGCCTCGGACGGAACTGGAAGAAGTGAGCGGACTCTTACGGGACTGTATGGAGAACGCCTGCAGCTTGAAAGTACCCTTGGAAGTATCCCTTAAGACCGGTCCTAACTGGTATGAGATGGAGTAGCGGAAGACGGAAGACTGAAGGCGGAGGACGGAAGAGGGAAGGCAGAGGGCGGAAGACAGTTATCGGAGACCGGTATCGGAGATCGGGTAGAGGGAAAGAGGGGGTATTATGCCGGAATTACCGGAGGTCGAGACGATCAAGAATAACCTGCAGGAAATTCTGCCGCTTAGAATCAAAGAACTAGAAATCCGGCGTGAGGATATATTACGCTGCCGGGACTATGCCCTGGAAGAGCTTACTGGTCAGATCATAGAAGAAGCGTCCCGCCGGGGCAAGTATCTTATCCTGGCCGTGGACAACGGCCTGTTCCTGGTTTTTCACCTGGGTATGAGCGGCAGGCTTTATATACAAGAGGAAGAAACTACGGTTCTAGAACCGCATGTGCATGTGATAATCCATTTGGATAAGCGGCTTAAGCTTTTATACCAGGATGCTCGTCGTTTCGGGGGGCTATGGCTGCTTAAGGATACCCAATGCTTCTTTTCCCGGCTGGGAAAAGAGCCTTTGAGTGAGGAGTTTTGCCCCCGCTACCTGGAACAGGTTTTGCAAGGACGCCAAACTGCCATAAAAAATCTGCTTTTGAATCAGAACCTTATCTCTGGCATCGGCAACATCTATGCCGATGAAGCCCTGTTTATGGCGGGGATTAGGCCTGATCGCCAGGCTGCTTCCCTTTCTGTGCGAGAGATTGAAGGCTTGTGCTGCGGCATCAAAGAAGTTTTGGCAAAGAGCATTAAATATCGTGGCACCACTTTTCGCGATTACCGAGACGGTAAGCGACAACCGGGGGAGTTCCAAAACCACCTGCAAGTCTATGGCCGTTTTAATCAAGCCTGCCCCAACTGCGGCCAGCCTCTGAAAAGAAGCAGAATCGGTGGCAGAAGCAGCCATTACTGCGAGAAATGCCAGCAGTAAACAATTCCTTTTCCGCGTGTCAAGGGGACGGTTCTTTTGTCACCGTAACCTCCACCCCTTACCCCTTACTCCTCACTTTTCTTACTAACCCTGCATGACAGGGGGCCACAAACCGTCCCTATGATATATACAGGGGAGAGGCAGCGACCCAACACCCGGGTAACATATTCATACTTCTATCCATATTGTAGCTATATAACTAAGATGCGGGATAGGAGTGGCCTCTGGTGGAGTATTTTCATATTCTCTTGTTTGCCCTGGCAGTGAGCAGTGACGGGTTTTTTGCCGGCATGGCCTACGGTTTAAAGAAAATTAAGGTTCCCTTGGTTTCGCTGCTGGTTATAGCTATGGCCTCAGCTCTGGCCGTTAGCTTTTCCATGTTATGTGGAAGAGGGCTGGCCGCCATATTCCCTTCTGATTTTGCCAGTCGCCTGGGAGCGGTAATGCTGATGCTTATCGGAGTTTGCTTTTTGCTCTCTGCCTGTCGGGATAGAATAGAGAGTATGGATGAGATAGGCGAAGAGCCCCTTTTTAGCCTGAACATCAAGCCTTTGGGCATAATCATACATATACTAAAAGAACCAGCCCGGGCTGATTTTGATTTATCCGGTGAGATCAGCACCCGGGAAGCTTTTTTTCTCGGGCTGGCTCTGGCTATGGATGCACTGGGGGCAGGTATCGGAGTGGCCCTCGCAGGTTTCAATATTCTATTAACAGCCCTGGCTGTGGGTGTGTTAAAATTTATACTAGTAAATTGTGGGTTGCAATTGGGAATTAAGATAAAAGCCGAGCGCTGGCAGCTAATTTCCTCCTTGATACCCGGCCTTATGCTGATAAGCCTGGGAATTCTCGAAATAATGTAGCAGAACGGAGCTTGAAAAATATGAAAACGATAGGCCTAACAGGTGGTATTGCCAGTGGTAAGAGTATGGTAGCCAGGGTCCTGCAAGAAATGGGAGCAGTCTTGCTTAGTGCGGACAAAATAGGCCATCAGGTTATTGAACCAGGTAAAACTGCCTATTATGATTTGATAGATAACTTTGGAAAAGAGATATTGAATGCAGATGGGACAATCAACCGTAAAGAACTGGGGGGTATAGTGTTTAAAGATCCACAAAAACTAAAGTTGCTCAACCAGCTAACCCACCCTCCTATTATGCAGGAGATTAAATTAAAGCTGGCCCAAATTGAGCAAGAGCAGCCTGAGGCTATTGTAGTAATGGAAATCCCCCTGCTCTATGAAACCCGCATGGAAAAATTATTTGACCAGGTCTGGGTGGTCTGGGTGGATCGCGAGACGCAAATAAAACGGCTTATGGCTCGAGATGCTATTGACCGGAGTGATGCGATAAGCCGTATAGACTCCCAGATGCCCCTGGATGAAAAAGCCCGGCGGGCTGATCTAGTTATTGACAATTGCGGTAGCATAGAGGAAACAATAGCAAAGGCCACCAGATATTTCAACAATATTTAAGCTAATCTACAAATAAGATGTATTATACTACTTGGGGGGTGGGTTATTCTTGAGCAAAAAAAAGAAAAAGCGCTTTTCTATTAGCCTGTGGGTTTCTATCCTTATCTTTCTATTAATGGTTTTAACCTTTCCCCAGTGGATAAGTTATTTCTACCCGCAGCCCCACCGGGATATTGTATTCGATACCGCTTATGAGAACCAGGTGGATCCCTATCTGGTTTTCGCCATAATTCGTGCTGAAAGCAAATATCAGCCTACGGCCCGGTCACCGGTGGGTGCTCGTGGCTTGATGCAGATAATGCCCGAAACCGCTGCCTGGATAGCTGAACAGAAAGGCATTAGTGGATTTGAAGCGGAGCAATTGAATAAGCCTGCTTTAAATATCAGCTTTGGCTGCTGGTATCTAAACAGTCTTAACCAGGAGTTCGAAGGCGAACTTCCCTTGGTTATCGCCGCCTATAATGCAGGCCGGGGAAAGGTGAAGGAGTGGCGAGTACAGGGAATTTGGGATGGTGATGCGGGGAAAATTGATAAAATACCATTTGAAGAAACCAGAAATTATGTCAAGATTGTTTTGAAAAACTATGAAGCCTACCGGGCTATTTACCAGTAGAACATCCTCCGGCCCGTCACACAGCGCTCATATCTACTTAACACGAAGTGATTTTGCCTGAGTGTCAGGCAATACGCGCCGATGAAAAGCGAGGTGGTAGATGCTTCTTCTGTCTTCCGTCTCCCGATGACTGACACCTGATGCCTGACGCCTGATGACCAATAACCCCTTACTCCTCACCTTAAAAAACATCAGCTTAATACAGGCTATTTTTATACCATAATCAAGCAATTAAGGAATTTTATCCATTTACCTTAAATATAAATGTCCTAGAAGAGAGTTAAAATAAGGAGGGCATTTGCTTTGATTATCCGGTGCAAGAGAATAGTCCTGTTTATTGTTTTCTGTGGCTTAATAGTAGTTTTGGCTTCCATTGTACATTGGCGTCAGGTAGCGGTCTACACCGCCAACCTGGACACTCGCCCTTTTAATCTTGGACTGGTAGGTGAAATCAACAGCATCGAGCCAGCCAAACTGAGCAATCACCCCGAGAGGTTACTGGCTTCCACCATCTATGAAGGCCTGCTCTGTTTTGATGAAGAGAAGGGTGAGATTAAACCAGCTTTGGCCAGGAAGTGGAAGTATTCTAGCGATGGCAAATCGCTTACCCTTTATCTCAGGGGAGATGTGAAGTTTCATAATGGGAAAAAGCTAACTGCCGCCGATGTTAAGGCGTCATGGGAGAGAAATCTTGGCAGCATTGAGGATTGGTCTAATGTGAGCCTTTTCCTGCCTATAGCTGGCTGTGCGGAACGTTTGCAGGGCAAGAATATAGATATTTATGGAATTAAGGTCTTAAACGAGCATACTTTGAAAATCACTTTGCTCCAGCCGAACAGAGTATTCATTTATTTTCTGGGCCACCCGCTATTCTGGGTTTTTGACAGTGAGGATAATAATGATCCCCTGGCAGGTACGGGCCCCTTCATTTTTCAAGAAAATAAGGAAAATAAGAAATTTTTCCTGATTAAAAATGAGAAATATTACCGAGGTAATCCCCGCCTGGCGGCCATAAATGTGCAGGTTTTCCCCGATGAACTGCAGGCCATGGATGATTATAAGGCAGGAAAATTAGATTACCTGGACACTGTACCCCTGGAAGAAATAAAGAAAATAAGAAAAGCTTCTGAGTATAAGGGCCTATATATCGAAAAGCCTGTCCTGGAGAATTATTCCCTGGTTTTTAACCTGAACAGAAAACCTTTTGCCAGCAATTATTACTTGCGCCGGGCCCTTAATTATGCCATTGATCGGAAGAAGATTAATGATGAAGTATTCGGGGGCAGTTGCCTTCCCGCTAAAGGAGCTATCCCTACAGGGATTCCAGGCTACAGCGAAGAGATGCAGGGTTATAGCTACAAGCCGGAAAAAGCCAAAGAACTACTGGAAGAAGCCGGCTACCCGGGTGGCCGTGATTTACCCCCTTTGCTCTTAACCTATAATAACAGCGAAGCCCATAAGATGGTGGCTGAAGCCGTTGCCGCACAGCTTGCCCAGCTGGGCATCACCGTTCAAACCCAGGCCCTGGACTGGGACTATTATCGCAAACAAATGTCCAGTATGAATATGAGTTTTTTCCGTCTGGGTTGGAAAGCCGATTATCCCCATGCTGACAGCTTCCTCTATAGCCTGTATCATTCTTCTCAGATGGGGAACAGCAATTTCTCCGGCTACAATAACCCCCAGGTGAATAAGATTTTGGAGTCATCCCGGGCCGCAACTAATGAGAAAGAAAGGAGCGCTTTGCTGCGTAAGGCAGAGCAAATCGTTGTAGACGATGCCCCTTGCCTGTGGCTCTACCAAAAGAAAGCGGCCAAACTCCTGGGTAAAGATGTGGATTCCCTTACAATTGATGCTATGGAAATGATAGACTGGTACCAGGTAGAACTTTTCAAACCAGGGGTAAACCAGGAGGGAGATATAATAAAAGAGAAGGTTTGATTTACTTCCGGGAGTTACTTTATATTACAATTTTTCATAAATAGCTATGTCAAATAGCGAAATGAGATTCCGACTGTAGTATAAGATTCAAGCAGGTAAAATTGGGGATAAGCTAGAAAAGAGACTGTTGCCGGAGCAATTGACTTAAGGTGAATCCTATTGTATAATACCCGTTGTCGGGGAGACTTTTTTTAAAGAAAAACCCCGGATGGTTTAAATGTCGGAGTGGTGGAACGGGCAGACACGTACGTTTGAGGGGCGTATCCGTAACTGGGTGGGGGTTCAAGTCCCCCCTCCGACACCAGCGTTATGCGAACTTTTTAATTGAAGTTTTAACAATATATCAATATTTTTGCCAAGAACTTTGGCCTCTTTTACATAGGAGGTCATTATTTCTTTTCTGGTTTCTGCTGATGTATTAAAGACCAGTCGTCCTTGTTGCTTTTTCATATAGTTAAGGACATCTTGCCGAGTGATTTCTGCAAACGGGGAACGGTAGTTAGCTAGTTGGGATTCGAGGTACTTTTTTTGTTCTCCCAATTCTGAGAAATAGGAGGACATATGCTCAAAGGGCAGTCCTTTTTTAATAGCATCTACGACTCGATCCATTTGTTGCTGAATGGTTTGTAATTGTCCTGAAAGCCTGTGACAGGAAGCGGGCGGGCAAGTCCCGCTCGTTTTTGCATCTTTATTTATGTTGTTATGCCTGGAAAGGATGTGAGAAAAATGGAAGGTATGCTGAACCTTATCGCCAATGTGGGCTTTCCCATAGCCGTGGCAGCCTATCTGCTCATCCGCATAGAGAACAAGCTGGGCGATCTCACCCGGGCTATAGCGGAGCTGCGCGAATGTATTATCACCCTCCCGAGCCGGGAATATGGGAGCGGCAGCCGTAATACCCATGTATCCGGAAACTCCCTTTCTGAAAAGAGTGCTGCTTATCCTCCGTCATGAGGCTAATAATAAAGGGGGGAATCACAAATGTTCTCCCCTAAAAAGTCTAATGCTATATTATATTTATCCATGCATAAATAAGTCTTAAGGTAGAACCTTGTTAGTACAAAAGGTTGGTTCATGTAAAGATACCCCGGAAAATGACCTTACCGCTGTTTGTAACCTGGCTGCGGGAAAACCTGCAGTGTGAACTGAGCCAGTCCGGGCAACGCCTGGAGGTAATCATCAACCCGGTAATATTGAAAAAGGAACCTTCGCTGCTCTCTACGCCTATATGCAGGGTGACCAGGTTATGGTTCGCGAGCTGGCCGATACCTTTTACAGCCAGGAGGAAGCCCAGGCCGGCCTGGACAACCCCACTGATACCTATGACCCGGTGCCGTTCCACCAGTGGGTACAGGAACAGTATTGGACCGCAAGCGGGATTAAGGTGGAGAAGATAGTGTTTTGAGGAGCGGGAATAGCTCAACATGAAAGACCTGGTGAGAGCCGGGGCTTTTCTAATATGAATACAAATGCAAAGGAAAACACCTTCCTTAATAGTCAAATAGATGAACATATGTATCCTCATATCTAAACACCTAATAATAGTTTTCCTGGCAGGATATTACTGACTGGAGTTGAATGTATATTAAGGAGAGGGGATGTGCGGAACACCATACCTTGCAATACGAAGGGCTACATAATCCTCTATTATCGGATGGGGCGGCGGGGATTAGATCAGAGGATGAGGACTTTTATAAGACTATATAACGTAAGGACGAGTTACGGAAATTTACATTATAGGATTTAAGAATATAATGGATAATTAATATATACTATATGCAAATATTGTAAGAGTGCGATTGTTCAGATAGACACCAAAGAAAGGTTTGGTTAAGCATGAGTGATATCAATACATATCTTGAGCAATTAAAACCCAATGTGGTAATAAAGGGCCCCTTATTTCCTGAATCCATACAGATAATAACTACAATCCCCTTGGCAGATTCAATAAGAATATTCGGCAAGGGATTAAAAACAAACCAGGCTTATGATAATATTCTGTCCCTAGCGCAGTTAAACGAATTAGATATAACCCCAGATAAAGAGCCTTTCGATGGAGATGCTAAGAGATTTCGTCTTGGGATTGAAGCTATGCGATTGGGACTAGCCTACGAGTATGATCCATATTTTTCACTTTCTATTGCTCGTGTTGATCCATTACCGCATCAGTTAGAAGCGGTTTATGATTATTTTCTGAAACTGCCTCGAATCCGTTTCCTGCTGGCTGATGACCCCGGAGCCGGTAAAACGATTATGGCAGGGCTACTAATTAAGGAGCTAAAGATTCGGGGCATAATCAAAAGAATTTTGATTGTAACTCCAGCCAATCTTTCATTTCAGTGGCAACGCGAAATGAAAGATCGTTTTCGGGAAAACTTTAAAGTAATACGGGGAGATGTGCTGAGGGCTAATTATGGCGCCAACCCCTGGCAAGATGAAAACCAGGTTATAACCTCTATATCCTGGGTATCTCGTATTGAAGATGCCAACGAAAGCTTATTGCGCAGTCACTGGGATTTAATTATTGTGGATGAAGCTCACAAAATGAGTGCATATAGTGCTGATAAAAAGACCCTGGCTTATAAGCTGGGGGAATCTCTTTCTGAAATGACCGATCATTATCTACTTATGACGGCCACCCCGCATAAAGGCGATCCAGCTAATTTTTGTCTCTTTCTTGAACTTCTCGATAAAGATGTATATGGGGATGTAAAAAGCCTGGAGGAAGCTATGCGCAGGCAGAGTGCCCCATTTTATCTGCGCCGGGTCAAAGAAGCGCTCGTAACATTTCCTGACCCGGAGACCGGCGATATCATGACGCTTTTTACTAAAAGGAATGTACAGACTGCTGATTTCCAAATCGATCTGGATGAAATGGATTTTTATGAGGCCCTGACCCGATATGTAGAAGACCAATCTATCAAGGCCGCCCAGGATGATTCAGCCCGAGGCAGAGCTTTGGCATTTACCATGGCCATGCTGCAACGAAGATTTGCTTCCAGTGTTTATGCAGTACGCAGAACCTTGGAAAGAATGAAATTAAAGAGAGAACAGATTCTGGCCGACCCGGAAGCCTACCGTAAAGAGCAGGTGAACAAAAAACTGCCGGAGGATTTTGATGACCTGCCCGAAGAAGAACAGGCAGAAATTATTGCTCAGTTGGAAGATATTGTAGCCTCGGTTGACCCGGTGGCTTTGCAAGAAGAGATAATTCAACTGGGCCGATTGATTAATCAGGCCCTTGATCTGGAAAAAAGAGAAGCTGAAAGCAAACTCATTAAGCTAAAAGATACCCTTATTCAACATGGATTATTTGATGATCCTAAGATGAAGCTCCTTATTTTTACCGAGCATAAAGATACCTTGACCTATCTGGTTGGGAAACTGCAGGATTGGGGCCTAACGGTGACCCAGATTCATGGCGGGATGAAGATTGGTGATCGGGATGCTCCTGGTACTCGTATTTATGCAGAACGGGAGTTTAGAGAAGATTGTCAGGTCATGGTGGCCACCGAAGCCGCTGGAGAAGGAATAAACCTGCAGTTTTGCTGGTTCATGATCAATTATGATATTCCCTGGAATCCAGTTCGGCTGGAGCAACGCATGGGCCGTATCCATCGTTACGGACAGGGAAAAGACTGCTTGATTCTCAATTTTGTATCTACCAATACCCGTGAAGGCAGGGTATTAAACAAGCTTTTCGAACGCATTCATAAGATAGAGGATGATCTGGATCCAAAACGTACCGGTAAGGTGTTCAATGTTTTGGGCGATATTTTCCCGGCTAATGAATTGGAAAAAATGGTGCGCAATATGTACACGCGCAATACCACTGAAGACGTTATCAAGGATCGCATTATAAAAGAGGTTGATACCGAACGATTTAAGAATATAACTCATTCAGCTCTGGAAGGCCTGGCAAAAAAAGAGCTGAACTTATCTGCCATTATTGGCAAGTCTGCCGAGGCCAGGGAACGGCGCCTGGTTCCCGAAGTAATAGAGGATTTCTTTTTGGAAGCCAGTAAAATTAGTGGTGTTCCCGCCAAGGCGGTTCGTAAAGGAGAGCATATTTATCGTTCCGGACGAGTACCCCGTAACCTGTGGCAGATTGGTGAATCGCTTGAACCGCGTTTTGGTAAGTTAGGACATGAGTATAAACAAATATGTTTTAATAAAGAGTTGTTAAAAAAGGATCCTACCCTGGAGTGGGTTACCCCAGGCCATCCTTTATTTGAAACCGTAAGGGAGGATGTGTTAATTCAGGTTCAGGAGGATTTGAAACATGGGGCTGTTTTCTACGATTTGCATCGTCAATCCCCTGCCTGTCTGGATGTGTATTCAGCTTCCATTAAAGATGGTCTGGGTAATGTGGTACACCGTCGTTTATTTGCAGTTGAAACTACGCCTAGTGGTCAAATGGCAGTGCGCCAGCCTACTATTTTTTTGGATTTGATTGCTAATCCAGAACCTGTAGAACTGCCTCAGTATGATAATCTTCCCGGGCGTGACGCAATAGAGCAGCATTTATTGATAGAAGCCTTACGTCCTTTACTTGATGAGGTTAGTGAGCAACGTGATAAGGAAACCCGGATTATCACCGAACATCTGCGTATCAGCCTCAATGAACTGATTAACCGGCAGCAACTTCGCATGATAGAACTGTATCAACTGCAGGATAACGATGACCCGAATCCTTTATTAGCTGCCAATATAAAAACAACTGAAGATAGACTGGATGAGTTAAACGAACGCTTGGAACGGCGTATGCAGGAACTGGAACGGGAAAAATCATGTACCATCGGGGACATTGTTCATTATGGCAGAGCCTGGGTTTTACCTCATCCCGATAGAACGACTCCCCAGATGGCCCCTATGGTTAGGGATGATGAAATTGAAGCTATAGCCATTAAGAAAGCCATGGAATATGAACAAGCCCGCGGGTGGAATCCGGTTTCCGTAGAGAAGGAAAACCGGGGCTTTGATTTAATTTCCCGCAAACCTCATGCCGAAGACCCTGAAACGGCTGTGGATGTACGTTTTATAGAAGTTAAGGGCCGGGCTGGGGTAGGTGAAATTGCTTTGACCAGTAATGAATATAAAACGGCGGAGAGATTAAAAGATGATTACTGGCTTTATGTAGTATTCAACTGTGCCACTGAACCCCAGGTTTATCCCATACAGAATCCAGCCCGTTTAGGATGGAAGCCAATAGTAAAGATTGAACACTATCATGTAGGAGCAAATGAAATATTGGGGGCAAATAATGACTGAAGAAATGAGGTATTGTAAACGATTAATTGAGGTGGATTTACCGATCAAGAGGATTTCAGCTCATGCCCGGAGAGAGAAAAGTATTCGTCACGGACATATTTCTACGCTACATATATGGTGGGCGAGGCGACCATTGGCAGCTTGTCGGGCGGTTTTATGTGCTTCACTGTGGCCCGATCCTGCTGATCCTCTTTGCCCAGAAGAATTCAAGATAACTGCCCGAGAAGAAATGTTGAATTGGGCCAATAAGCATATAACAATTTTAAGTGTGGAGAGCTTTCGTCTTTTTATAAAAATCCAAAAAGAACCCAGTTTGCTTAATGATGAACTGGTATTGCGTAAAGCGTTATTGGATTTTATAGCCGATTTTTCTAATTGGGATAACACAACTGTAGATCAATATTTAGAAAGCAGCCGTAGGCTGACCCAAGTAGCCCATGAGAGCTTGGGAGGTATAGCGGGAACTCGACCAATGGTAGTTGATCCTTTTGCAGGGGGGGGGTCTATTCCCTTAGAAGCCCTGCGAGTTGGGGCTGATACGTTTGCTTCCGATCTTAATCCGGTGGCGGTTTTGCTTAATAAAGTAGTGCTCGAATATATTCCACGTTATGGTCAGGAGTTGGCCGAAGTGGTTAGAGAATGGGGAAATTGGATAAAAAAAGAGGCGGAAAAGGAACTTGAGGAGTTTTACCCCAAAGATCCCGACGGAGCTATACCAATTGCATATTTATGGGCACGAACTATTCATTGTGAAGGTCCCGGATGTGGGGCTGAAATTCCATTAATGCGTTCTTTATGGCTGGTAAAAAAACAAAATCGTTCAATTGCTATAAAATTGATTCCCGATCGTAGAGAGAAAAAGGTTAATTTTGAGATAGTAGACAATATCAAAGCCCGAGAGGTAGGCCAAGGAACTGTAAAACGTGGTTCTGCTACTTGCCCAGTGTGTGGGTATACTACGCCAGTAGCTTCAGTTAGGAGGCAACTTAAAAAAAGGCATGGTGGAGCAAATGATGCCCTACTATACTGTGTGGTTACCAATCGTCCTGGACAACAGGGCAGATTTTATCGCTTACCGAACAAGCAAGATATAGATGCGGTGAAAAAAGCTAATCAAGAACTGGAGCGGCGTAAGGTAAACCATAAAGGGGAATTAAGTTTGGTTCCGGATGAACCCACCCCACTTGGTGGTGGAAGTGGTGCTGGTCGTGCTTTTTCTCAAAGAAATTATGGTATGGATAAATTTGAGGATCTATTTACAGCCAGGCAGGCCTTAACACTTACAACGTTGGTGCACCTTGTTAGAGAAATTAGGCAAAACATGAATCAGGGAGAAGATAAGGAATTTTCAATAGCAATAGGGACATGTTTTGCCATGATCGTAGACAGGTGTTCTAATCAGTTGTCTTCTTTATCTAAGTGGAATATCAATCGTCAAATGGTCGATGGTGTTTTTGCACGCCAAGCTTTACCTATGTTATGGGATTTTGGAGAAATAAATATATTAAGTGGATATATTGAAGGAGCTATTAACTGGATTTCATTAATTATTAACCATGAGTGTTGTAATTCTAGTGGAAATGCGGAACTTTCATCAGCAACCTCTAGCCCACTGCCAGATGACGCTGCACATTGTTTTTTTACTGATCCACCTTATTACGATGCAGTTCCTTATGCTGATTTATCAGATTTCTTTATAGTATGGTTAAAACGAACTGTAGGTGATATCTATCCTGCTTTATTCTCGAGTCAATTAGCGCCAAAAGAAGACGAGTGTATTGTTGATGAAATAAAAGGGAAAGACAAGATATATTTTGAACGAAATATGGCTCAGGTTATGACTGAAGGGCGTCGGGTTCTAGCTCCCGAAGGCATTGGTGTAGTAGTCTTTGCTCATAAATCAACTGAAGGATGGGAAGCCCAACTCCGTGCGATGGTTGATGCTGGATGGATCATCACTGCGTCTTGGCCTATTGATACAGAACGATCTGTACGTATGCGGGCTAATGACTCAGCTGCTCTCGCCTCCTCGATTCATTTAGTCTGTCGTCCTAGAGAAAATTCGGACGGTTCCTTGATTACATTAATCGGTGATTGGCGCGATGTATTGCAGGAGCTACCTGTACGTATTCATGAATGGATGCCGCGTTTGGCTGAAAATGGGGTAGTGGGTGCTGATGCCATTTTCGCATGCCTTGGACCTGCTTTGGAGGTTTTTTCTCGTTATTCAAGTGTTGAAAAACCGAATGGCGAACAAGTTTTGTTAAAAGAGTATATGGAACATGTATGGGCTGCGATTTCTCGCGAGGCTCTGAGCGTGGTTTTTAGTGATGCGGATGCTTCTGGCTTTGAAGAAGATAGCAGGTTGACTGCTATATGGTTATGGACTCTTACCACAACTAAGACAACCGATAAAAACGATACCCAAAGTGATGATTCGGATTCTGAGGCTGATGAAAAACCAACCAGTAAAACAAAGTCGAGTGGATACTTATTGGAATACGATACAGCTAGAAAATTAGCTCAAGGATTGGGTGCCCACTTGGACAAACTTAATTCAATTGTGGAAATCAAAGGCGACACAGCCCGCTTGCTGCCAGTAGAAGATCGAGCCCGCTACCTTTTTGGAAAGGTTGAGGAACCGGTGGCAGTTAAAAAGAAGGCCAAAGTTAAACAAGAACAGCTTAGTCTGTTCGATCTAACCGAAGATTTAGAGAAGGCTACTCCTGGTGAAACAGGTCCATGTTCAGTTGGAGCCCCGCTGGCCGGAGCAACGATTTTGGATAGAGTTCACCAGACTATGCTGCTTTTTGCTACCGGTCGTGCCGATGCCATGAAACGTTTTCTGGTAGAGGACGGTATCGGCCATGATCAACGTTTCTGGAAACTGGCTCAGGCTTTATCAGCACTCTATCCCCCCTCAAGTGAGGAAAAACGATGGGTAGATGGGGTGTTGGCACGTAAGAAGGGATTAGGTTTGTAATTATTAATATAAAAAATGACCATACATTTGTGGCTGGTTTTGGGGATTTACTATGGGATTGTTTAGTGCTCGGAGGTGACGATTTATACTACAGTACATTATTTATACCGATGAATCAGTGCAAAAGGGCCAATATCATAGTAATTTCTACGGAGGGGCTCTGGTATGTTCTACAGATATTGAAATAGTAAGAAAACTATTAGAGGCGGAGAAAAAACATTTGGGGTTGCGGGAAATTAAGTGGACAAAAGTATCGGCAGCTTATCTGGATAAATATATGGCGATGATTAAGCTGTTTTTTGATTTAATAGAAGAGGGAAAAATCAAGGTAAGGATTATGTTTACCCAGAACGCTCGCCAGCCCGTGGGACTTACTCGCGAACAGATAGAGGAATCATATTTCTTACTGTACTATCAATTTCTTAAACATGGCTTTGGCTTAATTTATTCAAATGATACTAAAAACCCCATTTATTTAAGGTTATATCTTGACCAGTTACCCGATACTAAAGCAAAATCTGATAAATTCAAAAACTTTATCTATGATTTGCAGTTTCAAAAGGAATTTGAACACGCTAATATCCATATCCGCAAAGAAGATATTGCAGAAGTCGATTCGCATGACCATATAATACTGCAGTGTACTGATGTGGTGCTGGGAGCTATGCAATTTCGTTTAAATGATCTGCATAAAGCTATTCCAGAAGGGCAAAGGAGACGAGCGGCTAAGACCATAGCAAAGGAAAAATTATATAAATACATAAATTCCCGGATAAGAGGAATATATCCTGGATTTAATATAGGAGAGTCAACTGGTCATAAAGGAGATATAAGTAATAGATGGCATCATCCTTACCGTCATTGGAAGTTCGTACCGGGTCAGTGGGAGTATGATGAAACTAAAACGAAACATAAATAAGAAAGACCCCATCGCTCCTACATCAATATCCCAAACATAAACTTGGGACTTCGGAGCCGACAGGGTCACCCTTAATAAATTATTATTTTTTTACAACTTTATTATACATCATAAATGATGTATTTTGGCAAGGAAAATATATTAATTTTTACATAGAAATGGGGGACAAAGATGGCGCTAAAACCATGGTATAAAGTTGTTACACCTCGTGAGGATCTGCGCGAGGGCAGGCCACTGGATGCTTCCGAGTTTGCCGTTCATCTGGATCAGATTCGGGATGGACGAGCACCGATTGATTATCAGGAGCCGAGACATTTTTTTGAGCGTACCTATTTAACTCAAAATTTAACTATTCTGGCAGCAGAAACGGTACGACGATTGTCAGGTATTACTACTGAGACATCAGCTGTTTTTAACATGGCAACCCAGTTCGGTGGTGGGAAGACGCATGCTTTATCAGTTCTCTACCATCTGGCTAACAGCGGGCCCGAAGCTGATGGCTTACCAGGCGTGCGTCGTATATTGGAAAGAGCAGCTATTAATACTATCCCCCGGGCCAATGTAGCTGTTTTCGTTGGAACCGAGTTTGATTCCCTAAGTGGACGTGGAGGCGATGATGGGACCCCTAACCGTAAAACACCCTGGGGCGAACTTGCTTTTCAATTAGGGGGGGATGATACATTTGCTATCGTAGCCGAACATGACCGGCAATTGATAGCACCGGCCGGCGATGTTATACATAAAATGATCCCGGATAATATACCTTGTCTAATTTTAATGGATGAGTTGATGAATTATGTGAGTCGTAATCGTAAGAGTGGTCTTGCCAGTCAATTCTATGATTTTCTGCAAAATCTATCTGAAACGGCACGAGGCATGAAAAATGTAGTTTTAGCTGTATCCATTCCAGCATCAGAATTAGAGATGACAGCTGAGGATCAGTCTGATTATGATCGCTTTAAAAAGCTATTGGATCGAGTAGGTAAGCCGATCTTTATGTCGGCGGAATCGGAAACCGCAGAAATTATTCGGCGCAGGCTTTTTGAATGGGGGGGATTACCTGACGATGGCATTAAAGTGTGTTCGGAATATGCGGATTGGATTATTGATAACCGCACACAATTACCGGATTGGTTTGCAACTGATCCCCGCGAGGCGTTTCTGGCCAGTTATCCCTTCCACCCATCTGTACTATCTGTTTTTGAGCGCAAGTGGCAGGTATTGCCTCGTTTCCAACAAACCAGGGGCATTCTTAGGCTTTTAGCTCTTTGGGTATCAAACGCATATGCAGAAGGTTTCAAAGGTGCGCATAGAGATCATTTGATTGGTTTAGGAACTGCTCCATTGGATGATTCTCTTTTTCAGGCAGCAGTATTTGAACAACTGGGGGAAAACAGATTAATCGGTGCGGTTACTACTGACATTTGTGGAAAAAAGGATGCCCATGCTCTACATTTAGATAAAGAGTCAGTCGATGCCATAAAGAAGGCCCGGCTTCATCGCAAGGTAGCGACCAGTATTTTCTTTGAATCTAATGGGGGCATGGCCAATGCCGAGGCCACTGTGCCAGAACTTCGCCTGGCTGTAGGTGATCCAGAGCAGGACATTGCAAATGTGGAAACGGTATTGGATAACTTGACCAGTAATTGTTATTACCTCTCCACTGAACGTAATCGTTACCGCTTTGGCATAAAACCTAATCTTATTAAGCTTCTTGCGGATCGTCGGGCCAATATACAAGGCCCCGCGATTGATGAACGGGTCAGGGAGCAGGTACAAAAAGTATTTTCTGAAGGATTGGGAGTAGAAAGAGTTTATTTCCCGGCCAAAAGCAGTACGGTCGCAGATCGAGCAGTATTAACTTTAGCAGTTATGGATTCTGAATACTCCCTGCAGAACAAAAGGACCCTTACTATTATAGATGAAATGACTCGTTCCTACGGCACTTCAGCGCGAACATTTAAGAGTGCTGTTATTTGGGCCATACCTGAATCTGATACGGCCTTAAAGGAGGAAGCCCGCAAGCTATTAGCCTGGGAAGAGATTAATAAAGATAAGGCTTCCTTGCGATTGGATGAAAGCCAGATTAAGCAATTAGAAATAGATTTGAAGAAAGCTAAAAGTGATTTAAAAGAGAGTGTTTGGCGCACATATAAGAATCTGGCTTTACTGGGCAAAGACAATAAACTACGTTTAATAGATATGGGCCTGATCCATTCTAGTGCAGCGAGTTCTATGCTGCAATTAATCCTAAACCGGTTGATGCAGGACGGTGACATTACGGATGGCATCAGCGCTGCCTTTCTGATACGTAACTGGCCTCCGGCATTTACTGAATGGAGTATCAAATCAGTGCGGGATATGTTTTTTGCTTCACCCCAGTTTCCCCGTATACTGAATCAAAAAATCGTAAAGGATGGAATAGCTAAAGGGGTTGCCAATAAGGTAATTGCTTATGTAGGCAAAACCTCAGTCGGTGAATACAAACCTTTTTACTACGGTGATGTGTTAAGTGAAAACGATATTGAAATATCTGAAGACATGTACATTATTAAAGCTGAAGAAGCGGAAAAGTACAAAGAACCGCCGACGTTGACTACCCTAAAAATAAACCCTGGGCAGGTTAGGATGAAACCAGGTGATAAGCAGACTTTTATGGTTGATGGCTATGATCAACTGGGTCGTTCTATTGAAGTGCCAGATTTAATTTGGACGATTACTGGCGGAGTTATAGATAGCCAAGGGGTCTATACAGCGGGTAACGACCAGGGGTCTTTTATAGTTAAAGCCAGTGCTGCTAAAGTGAATAGCACTGCCAATGTAGCTATAAGCATACCTATGTCAAAAGGGCCGGGAGGAGATAACCCTGATCCTGGGCCGGAACCCCCCAAAGGTAAATCTGGAAAGCTATCGAAACTGGCTTGGAACGGAGATTTGCCGCCCCAAAAGTGGATGAATTTCTATTCCAAGGTTCTTGCCCGGTTTGCTTCTACTCAAGGGTTGAAGATTAATGTGAGTATCGAAGTAGAATCCGATGGTGGTGTATCAGAACAGAAGATTGAAGAGACTAGAAGTGCCCTGCGGGAATTGGGGTTGGATGATGAGATAGAGTTGGAGTAGGGGATAAATAAGATGGTAATTTCTTATCAGTGAGCCGTCACTAGACATAAGAAAATGGATGACATGGGAGGGGTAATGTTGCGTGACAATAACTATAATTTGATTATTAGTGAACCCCCGAGCCGCATTTTGAGTACAGAAATTCTACATAAATGGGCAGCAGGAAAAAGTATCTTCATAAGCTCGACTATCAATGATATGAGGGATGAAAGAAAAGCAATTTGTGAAGCGGTGCAAAAAGTAGGCGCTAATCCGGTTATGTGGGAAACCATTGCGCCAGTAGATGAAGAACCAAATCAGGCTTACCTTAAGGGGGTTCGTAGCAGTAACATATATCTTTTAATTCTAAAGACTCGTTATGGGATAAAACTTCAGAGTGGTTATAGTCCAACAAATGAGGAATATGAAGAGGCGCGCAGATTAGATTTGCCTGTTCGGGTTTGGATTAAAGCAGGTATTGATGCCAAAGAACGTGAAGGTCATCTGAATAGATGGATAATTGAGTTACAGAATTTCCATTCTACCGGTGAATATGTAAATGAAAATGACCTGGGTCAGCAGGTCGAACGAGTATTAAACCAAATGGCAGTTGAAGAAGTTCGTCAATGGATTAAACTGGGTCAGGCTGTTTTTCCAACCGATTCAATCCGGGAAATTATGAACCGTGGGAAAAAGAAAATAACCATTAATGCCACGACAGATAATCGTAATACTCAACGTTATTTTGAGAGTTTGGATTTTGACTATAGGAGTTACCCTTTAACCTATAAAGGACGCACCGTGCAAGTAAAACCAATGAATCTTGATGCCAGTACCACGCAAGAAGGATATCATATTTTACTAACCATGGAAGTTGAGCAGGAATATCAGGCTAATAGCATTGTGCAAATGAACCTGTCTACGAATGGGAAAAGTTACACTGGGGATCAGGTGGCCCAGCATCTTGTAGAAGAGGCCATTTCGCGATCAGGTAGATTAGAGAAGGGTTTCTTATTTGCATCTTCTGTGCCTGAACTAATGCTCGACCGGATTAATGACTTGAACCTTTCGGAAACAACCAAATGCAAAGTCCTGGAACTACTTATTGCGGAGGGATTGACTCAATCAGGTTTGGTTAGGACTGCCAATACACAAGTCAGTCGACGAGGTTCAGATTTGATTGCAAAAGTAGAATTAGAATGCTGGCGGCAATGGCAGGATCCCCTCATTCGTTGTATTGAAATACCGGTAAAGTATTAGGGTTAAGGGTGGGATGTTAATATGGAATCAAATAGTAGTATTATCCGTAAGGCTTTGGGAATGCCCTTCGTTTCAGCCGAGATTACAGAAGCCGTTGAGTTTTTGTTTGCTCGGTGGGAAAAAGAACGAAACGGCGAAAATCCATATTTATTAATGATGACTACCCCTCTGAAAAGTTATTACATAGAATTAGTAGATGAGGATACGGATAAGCTATCAGATTTGGCGATAAATCTTACCGGTGGACATCAAACAGGTATTTGCCAAAGAGGATGTTTCGTATATTATCCTAAAGACCCCAATTTTGATGTGTTCATTTCGGCTGAATATTTCGGATTTGTTGAATATAGGCAGAAAGTGGAGATGAAAATAGATGTTGAGTATTTGCAGGAGAAGCTTGGAAAGTTTCTTCAAGTATGCTCCTCGTGGTATATACATAAGGGTTTTGATAATGATGTTTTGCTTTCAGTTATGCTTACAAACGCCGAGGAAATAAGCCTGGTCAATCATTCAACTGAATATTCCCAGCCTATTCCCGAATCATTAGTATTATCGTATCATCGCGTTCCTTGTAATAGATTAAGTGATCGTAATGTAAAAAGGCGCACAATAAATGAACTAAAAGGGGCGTTTAATATTTCCTGAGGATGGATTTGAAAACGTATATTTAGCTTCCTTATGTCCCTAAACCAACCCAGTTATTGATGAAGCTGGGTTTTTATAATATTATTAGCCGTACAAGTACATTCGCGGAAAATGGTGCCAATTTGGTGCCAAAATTAGCATTATAGGGCACCAAACGGGCGTTTTTGGTTTTCTAGACTGAGCTTAAAAAGCCCGGTATTTCCAACTTCTCCTCACAGTAGCCATTTTTTTCGATTCGTAATCAGCAGGTGGCTTCGATATCTGACTATACGATTATAGAAAAGAAAAGTAGTTTATTAGTAATTTAAAAAAATATATCTAAAAACTTTATACCGGATAATATTCGTGATTGGGAGTAGGAGATACTGTTAACAGTGTTTCAAATTTAATATATTTTAATGGATAAACATATTTTTACATAAGTAACATCAGAATAACATTTCATAAATTAAATTGCATATCCTAATTATATAATGTAATAATATAGTTACAAATACCTTAACCTCTTTTACCACGTTTATTAAGGGGGAATCTAAATGAAACGTGAAGCTTTGGCCCGACGTATTCGGGAATTGCGGGAGGCGTATAAGAAAACACAGGAAGAAATGGCCGGGGTAGTGGGTATTTCTCGTCAGGCTTATATCCGCCTGGAAAAAGGGGCCCGGGAGATAGCCTTTGTAGAGATTGAGAAAATTGCCGATTACCTGGGCATACCTTACACCGATATTACCGGGGTGGATGAAACAGAGGAACCTTCGTTAACAGCTATGTGCCGTAACCAGGGTTGTTCTCAGGATATGTTGAAGGTTTTCGAGCGGGCGGAAAGAATACTGGGGGTATTCTCGGCTCAGGAGCGGCTCTTTTACCGGGTACGGGAAGGCGAGGAAAGGCAGGCGGAGCTTGATGGCAACCAAACCTAAAAAGATAGATTACTTTGCTATCCGGGAGGAAGCGGAATTCCAGGCCAGCCAGGTGCGGGGCCAATATCGCCTGGGTTATCGGGATATAGGCGATATATTCCGTTTTATGGAGCAGGCTATGGGCTACCTCCTGATTCGTTATCCTTTTGGCGAGAAGGCCATGGAGGGTTTTGCCGCCCTATACCAGGGTGAACGGCTGGTGCTTACCAACTCTTCTAAGATTTTATCCCGAGAACGTTTTACTGCTGCCCATGAGATTGGACATCATATCTTTGATTTTCAGGACTCCGGCAGTGAGTTAATAGCGGATGAGCTGACTGGTTTATTTAATAAAAAGAACCTGGCCGAGTACCGGGCTGATTGTTTTGCTGCTGCTCTGCTTATGCCCCGGGAAGGGGTTAACGATGCCCTGTACGAACTGGGCCTTAATCAGGGAACGTTAACTTATACTGATGTTGTCCGCCTGCAGTTATTGTTTGGGGTCAGTTATCGGGCGATGGTCAGGCGATTGGCGGATTTAGACCGGATAGACCGGGAACAGGTAAACTACCTGTATAAATATTGGGCGGAAACTGGGGAAAATTTACAGCGTTTATTCCGCAGAGCTCAGGCCCCATCAACGGCTTTACTGGAACCCTGGGAACAGGTCTGGGTGCCTACCCGCTATTTGCGCTGTTTGGAGGCTAATTATGAAACTGGATTGCTGTCTTATCCGGTTTTGCAGCAAATCCTGGCAGTAGTAGGGGTAACCCCGGAGGAATGGGCTTTTAGGCCTCATTCGGTTTCTGCCACTGATGAAGTAGATATTGACGACTTGATTGAGGAATTATCCCATGAGATATAAAAGGGCCTGTGCGGATGCCAATATCCTGGGGCATCTTTATCACAGTGGGGAGAGCAGTTTATTAAACCGGTTTTTTGAACAGGTACTGGTAGACCAATGGATATTGGATGAAATTAAACGGAGGCAAAAGGATATACTGCCGCTTATAGAACGGGAGCTGTCCAATGCTTCCTTTTTACTGTTAGTAGACCGGGCGGAGTTACAAAACCGCCAGGTGCTATCCCTGTATGAAACTGAGTTAGACGACATGCGTAATCTTTTTTTGCCGCCTGACGAGGGAGAAAAGCGCGTAATTGCCCTGGCCCGGGCTATCGGGGTGAGTTTTGTGCTTACTGATGATGAGAAACCGGACGGGCCTTATTGGAGTATTGAACGGGGAATTATTTCCCATGTTGAAGCGCTGGCCTTCTGGGATTTGGTCTATATGAGTATCTTGGACGGGGGTTACTCTGATTACATAGCAGCTCGGGAGAGTTATAATCGCATTTGTCAGCAGGGTTACCATCCACCCTATGCTCCTGGCTTTGGTTCCCGTATGGCGGCAGCAGTTAGAAGATTGAAGGATAAAGAGTGGTTTAAGCAATGGTGCCAGGCTCACGGGGTAAAAGCAGGGGTTACGATTGACCTGTTAAAGCAGATAAAGCAGGTGGGGTGGTGAGCTGTTCCGGTAAGTATTGGTTTTTCCGAATCCTTCTGGATCGTGGAATTTATGCTAGCTACGTATACAGTTTACCTTTTCGGGTGCAAACTCTGTGTGCTGGTAGGCACTAGCTGTTGGAGAGCACAAAGGGACGGTTCTTTTGTATCATCCAAATATTCCCCTAATAATACAACCGAGGCCGGGTGGATATCAAAGTCCGCCCAGTTCTTTAGTTTGACCAGCGTGCTTGCTGAGCCGATGGGTTGAAAGAAACCCTATCACCTAAGCAGCGGGAAGATAATCCAAGGGCAAGGGCGTCACTGGTAACCTGCTGGAACCGCTAAACTAAAATGGATATAAAACAACAAATAAGAATGAACAGTATTTACCACAATCCTCTATATCAACCATTATGCAGCCGGACGAGCTTGCAACACAAAGTAATGCTATTGCTGCCAAAGGTTATTTCACCTTCCGGCAAGGTACCTAAACCCAGCACAATCTCTCTCCTGCTGGGGCCCAGGCAGCAAATACCCGAAGGTTGGCCAGTGCTTTCAGCGCCCCTATCCCCCCGGCGTCCGCCGGGCCCGAATCAGTTTCGCATCGCCCCACTCCGAGCCCGACTCCCCGTATAAAGACCGATAGGCCGGTATACCTCAGCCGCGACGACAGGATAACGGCGCATTTCATTACATGTTTTATCGCGCTGGTGGTCTACCGACTCTTGGAGAAGAAGCTGGGCGAGCAGTACACGTGCAGCGAGATCGTTCAGGGGCTGCGGGACATGAATTTCTATGAGGTCAAGGGGGAGGGGTTCGTCCCCACCTATATGAGAACGGACTTCACCGACAGCCTTCATGATGCTTTTGGCTTCCGTACTGACTACCAGATACTCACCATGCGACAGATGAAAAATATTTTTAAAGCTACTAAGTCTTAGACAAATATTACTCACTTTTAATTAATGCATAAAGAGCTCGCAAACTCCTTACTTTAGGGGTTTGCGAGCTCTTTTCTCTTCTCTAAGTGTCAAAGACGGGATTTAATGCCGTTCCTTATCATTTAGAAAGTAATAATTTATACTATAAATTGAGACTTTTGCATAACTCAAAAAAATCCGTATAGCAAAAGCAAATATTTGAGTAACACAGCGCCACCGCTTTACAGTAAATTACAGTTAGTCAATCTAGTTACATTCGTTAATAAATAATTTCAGTAATTGGGCATACTCCTCCCTTTAAAGGGATAGTTCTTAAAAAACTGATAAAATATTATGCTGCTGATGATCTAGTACTGCTGTCTTGGTTTATTGCTATTACAGCTGCAATCATAGTTATAGCGCAGAGATAAGCGTGGGTTTCAACCTTAGTTATTTTTCTAACGTTTAGCCCGTCTTCTAAACCCAGGTTTTCCTTAAAACGGCTGAAACAGCGTTCTGAGTAGGTTCTCAAATTATATTGCTTCTGCCAGTTAGCAGAGCCCCGGTGGGGACTTGAAAATAACCTGGGATCGTCTTTAACTTTAGTTTTTACCACCATTCCATAGTTGCTATCAGAACACCAGGCGGAGCCAAAAGGACAGTCGCATTTACCCATAATATGAGGACATCTAAACTTGTTTACTCCCTGATAGGAACCCCAGTACACCATCCGATACCTGGCTGAACAGATGGGAGTTCCATCCCAATCAAAACCTTCTGGAGGTTGTTTAGCACCCCGCTTATTCAGGGCAATGATAGCTTGGGCGTGGTATTTATCTCTGATTACAGAATATATTTCACGGTGGTCATAGCCAGCATCCATCAGGAAGTAAACTATTTTGGACTGAGTATTGGCACAACATTTTTCAACCAACTCCAAAGCTACACTGGAATCAGAATAATTGGCCGGTGTTACCTTCATTGCTATGGGAAGCCCGGACCTTACATCGGTGCCAATATGGAGCTTGTAGCCAAACCACTTGATAGGGTTGCCGTTGGTATCACTCTTAATACCCCAATCAGCGGCATTACCATTCTGGATGATATTCTTGCGGGGAACGGACTTTTCATAAGCTTCTACCTTGGTAGCGTCAATTGCTACTGAACTAAGATCAAGAAGGCCCATTTCCTCTGCTTGTTTAACCAGGGAAGTAAACAATGTTTCTAAACAACCGCTCTGAGCAAGTTTTGAATAAAACCGGCTAAAACATGATTTGCTAGGCGCGGTACCAAATGGTTCAAAACCGCAAACATACCGTAGATGAGGATCATAAGTAAGTCGTTCAACCAGGAGTAAAGGTACCCATGTTCTCTAGTCTCATAGCTATCAGGGCATTTAACATCGCATAGGCTGGGTATGGTTTTGGTCCAACTCTTATCTCGCCAGGTTTATCTAATTTGCAAAGAACTGGTTTTAGATCAAGGGTGTTAATTATTTTCTCAAGCCTTGATTTTGGTTGTATTTTTAATGCGTCCTCAAAGGAGAAAATACAGTTCTGTCGAATATTCATAAGTGACTTCGCCTCCTACGGGTTATTTGTTTTGTCACTTATTAATTCGGCAAAATGGGGGTGAAGTCCTTTTTATGTACGACTAAAACCCCATTATTTTGGGTCTTAACTAATGTGCAAAAGTCTCAATTAATAATAAATGGGATATTAAAATAAAGGAGTGGTAGGTATGGCATATGCCATTGCTTTTGCAATAGCTTCAATTATAGGCATAATCTATGGAATAAATAGCAAAAACAAGCCTTTAGGAATAGTTTCCGTAATTGTGTTGATTATGATTATTGCTGTGTGGGTATATTTTTATAATAACCCTTATTAAAGTTTAGGTTTGAAAATTATGTTCGATGCTATAATTGTTGTTAAATCATGGGATATCACTCCGGACACTGAATGAAGATAATTATCTTTTTGTACACAGTACTAACGGTCTGAATGTTTTGGCCAACAGGGGAGGGGAAGTAAAATGAGATTCCATCGTATGTTATTCTTGGTAAGCTTCGTAGTCGCAATAGCTCTTGCCGGTTGTATTAATCCCGTTTCCAATACGGGGCAGGATAGCAAGCTGGACATTACCAAACTTGATAACAAAAAGGCAGCGGAGACCTGCACCCAACCGCAGTATTTTTTTATGAACGGCTCTCTGTTAGGCAGCTATGATAAGGATGGCTGGCATAGTCTGTGTGATACCGGCGGCTTTGAAAAAAAGAGGGGAGATGCGGTAACATACTATGCTAAAGACCTGCTTGATCAAGATTCCTACTATGTCTATGAGAATAACAAACTGGCCGGGGTGTCAAAGCAGATCATCTGGTCAACCGAGGAGGCTTTTGGTTTAGGTACCTTTGAAGATGCGGATGCCCCCAAAAATTTAGCAAAGTATGGCGAGCTTTATCGATTTAAAGGCGAAAGTGGTGACACAGGTTACCGGATTTTTGACCTGCCGATAAAACTGGGTGATGAGCTTTGCAAACTTAAAATACCCGATTACAGCTTCAATACTGAATTTCCCTTTGGTCAAAAATGGGCACGGGATTGCCTGAACGACAGACTGGTTACAAACATCGGCAGCAATCTGTTCCCCAAAACAATGAGCTATGGTGTTGAGCCTACCGCAGAGGGTATACAGTTATTAACAGATTTATTCAAGAAGAACAATATAGAAAACACGGTTCCGAATTTTACGGAATGTGTTCTGGGCGATTTTGACAACGATGGCAAGAAGGAATACCTGATGTTTGCCGAGCCCCCCAGGTCAGAGATGGGGTATCCACTTCTTTACAGCAATGGTAAAACCGATAGTCTTGGAGTATTTAACTTTATATTTTATCAGGATGATGATGGCAGTATTCAGACGCTGCACAGCGACCTGCTTACATTAAAAGGTGACTTTAAACCAAACAAGGATAACAATATGGAACTTATGTACGCAGATTATAGTATATGGATTGATTTATGCCTGGCAGCAGATTTAAACGCCGATGGTGTTTATGAAATCGGAGTGAAAAAATGCATGTGGGATTGTGGATATTATCTGATCTATGCTCTGAATTCCGGAGGAGAATATGAGATGGTTATGCGTTCGAATTTTGGCACATAGAATAAGCTGCAGTTAAAAAGTTTATTTAAGGTAATTGGCAAAAATCCATATATAGTTATGCATAGTTCGTTAATAATCAGAAGCTGGTCAGAATTGCCATTATATTCAGTACTGTGTGCTCTGTTAATTATGTGCAACATAACTTAAAAAAAAAGGGCCTCAACCGAGGTTAAGGCAGCGATACCTTTTTCTTTCATATATTTTTGTTCAGCGGGGGAAGAGGTATTATAGCCGGATATTAGGGCTTCACCACCAAAATATTTGATATTGTTGCTAGTACTGCCAGCAGAAGAACAACAAACAGGGTGAATTGGAGGCTGAACGATGAATGGACATCTGAATGACTGTCTGATATGTGATGGTAAGTTGGAATACCTTGATGCAGCGGAAGAAATGGAATGCGTGATTTGCCACAAAAAGCATTTAAACAATGTCCGCTGTATTAATAGGCATTATATCTGCGATGAGTGCCATAGCAAGAGAGGTGCCAAGATTATCCTTGAAGTATGCCGGACGACCGATTCTAAAAATCCCATCGAAATCATGCAAAAACTGATGGCAAAGCCATTCATCCATATGCATGGGCCGGAACACCATATTCTCACAGGTGCAGCACTTCTTGCTGCCTATCATAACAGTGGAGGACAATTGGATCTGAATAAAGCCCTGAACGAAATAGAACGTCGTGCAAAACAGGTTCCCGGAGGGGCCTGTGGATTCTGGGGATGTTGCGGGGCGGCTATAAGTACGGGGATGTTTATCAGTATTGCGACCGGGGCGACGCCGTTGAGCGAACGGGAATGGAGTCTGTCCAATCTGATAACTTCCAAGGTATTGCGGCGAATAAGCGCTCTCGGCGGGCCGAGATGCTGTAAGAGGAATTGTTTCACGGCGGCAAAAGTGGCTGTTGAGTTCACGGGAGAACAGCTCGCGGTCAATATGGAATTACCGGTAGATATTTGTTGTTTCTTTTCGCCCAACAATCACGAGTGCAAAGGTGCACTTTGCCCATATAGCCCCCAGCACTCCAATTCCTAGTAGCATTCGTACCTTATCTTAGGAGACTATCCTCCGGCAGGTCGGACATGGAGTCACTGCGACTTGCGGCAGCGGGTATAGACAAACATGATGTACCATAGTTTCCAAAGACGATCATCAGGTTAATCTGCAAATTGTGTATTTTTTACTTTCCATTTTTCTAAAGCGATTCCTACCCAAAAACTATAAATTCCAAGTGTAATTATGGTTAATAAAAGCCATAATATCCAGTTCCCGAATAGACTTATTGCACTACCGGTGAACATTAATCTCCTACCTTCAATGACTGTATGGTTTACCTTCCATCCATATACCATACATAAGGCCCAAGGAAAACATATTCCAAACGTACGAATGTTAGAGGAGCTTTTCCATTTGCTCTGGTTTAAAACCCACTACCAGGGTTTGTTTTGTCCATTGCTTAATAAAGGGCGGTGCATGGCCGGTAGTTCGCCCCATTCATCATCGGCTTGGCTAGTGTTTTGCTCCTTTATTTACTTCTGGAAAAATTGGGGGGGTGTTTAACAAGGAGGATTATGGAAAGATAAGGCGAATTAATCCAAAAATGTTCTGGAATTATGCGCTTGCAGATTGTTTTTGTCAACTATATCTTACCAAGTGCTGCATCCAGGGCCTATACCTTTATGGACATTTTACGAATTACTCAAATTGCGGTACCTTATCTATTACAGCCGCCATCTGTCATAGCCGCCTATATAAAAAACCATAAATATATATTGGATCCTTTTGGTGGGGAGGGAAACTAAGATGGGAAAGTATCAAGATATTTGTATTACAATTCCCAATAATTTGCGCTATATTCCTCTAATACAGGATAGTACCGCTGCTTTTGCACGTATTATTGGTTTGGATGAAAAAAGTACTAATGAAGTTGTATTGGGAGTAGAGGAAGCAGTGGTTAATGTAATTAACCACGCCTTTGCGGAAGGAGAAAAAGCTAGTTTTAATATCATATTTCAACAGACAGCCCTGGGAATGCAGATTTTAATCCGAGAACAGGGCATGCCTTTTGATCCTGAAGAACTTACCAGGTTGGCACAAAAGGATAGAACAGAAGCCGAAGATACTCGGGGTCTGGGATTGCACTTGATGTATCGATTTATGGATGAAGTTTCCTTTGTGAACTTGGGTAAAGCTGGCAAAGAAACTCGCTTGGTTAAATACTCAGGCATCAGAATGCGTGATGTGATGGACTTACCTCAGTCAGATAGTCATAAACAAGCAGATGAAGTACCTGTCTATCAGATTCATCTTATGAAACCGGAGCAAGCCGTAAATGTTTCTAGATGTGCATATATGTCCTATGGCTATTCTTATTCTAGTGAATATATCTATTATCCAGAACTATTAAGACAACTTAATGAAGAGGGCAAGATGGTTTCTTTGGTGGCAAGCAGTGAGAATAACGAAATAATCGGACATGTGGCTCTGATCTTCCAAGGCGATGACCCTCATGTGCCGGTTGTGGATGATGCCTTCGTGAATCCAAAATACCGTGGAGCGGGATGTCTAAATGACCTGGGAGCAGCCGTCATCGAGTGGGCACAAAACAATGGACTGATTGGTTTATACACCTGGTCAGTAACTACCCATCCTTATTCGCAAAGAGTAGCTGTTAAATGGGGATTGAGCGATACTGCCATTCTCATATCCGGGGACTTGCCATTTGATTTTAAAGCCCTAAAAGAAGGAGCAGGACAGCGTGAGAGTGAAACCATCCTTTTTACCTATCTAAACGCGAAACATGCTATACAAATATATCCTCCGGCACAGCATGCTGATATGATCCAACAAATATACCATAGTCTGGGCGTAGAAGCTAAGATTCTGACGATCGGCTCTTCTTTAGATTTGCTGGAAGAGGATGCTGTCTTGGAGCTTAAATATGATGTTCCTAGTATTATTGCATTTGTTACGGTAAAGACATATGGCAAAAATGTTGTCCATGAGGTTAATCGAATGCTAAGAGGACTCTGTCTGGAGAGACTGGAAACCATTTATTTAAAGCTACCTTTGACTAGCCCTTACACTGCTATCCTGACCGAAGAGTTCGAAACCCTGGGATTCTTTTTTAGTGGAATAATGCCCGGTTCAGAAGGATGTGATCAACTTATACTCCAGTATCTGAACAATCAAGTAATTGATTACGATCTTATTAAAGTTCACACTGAAATGGGACAGAAAATTTTAGCTTATATTAAAAATCATGATCCCAACCAAATACTAAAGTTGTAACAAGAATATAACGCCCCCCTTTCAATTAACGGAGGTAAATTACTTGTTTGTACTTGGAAAACAGTTATTAGTTCGACCTGATGATACCCATCGGCTACGATTAATGATTCCCGTGTTTTTCTCCTTGGGTGTGGGTGAAGTTCTAGGTATTAGTTCATCTACTGCTATTTTTAATGTTCGATATGGTGTTGAATATCTGCCTTTAATGTATGTATTGGAAGCGGCTGGCCTTTTGCTGTTGTCATTATTAATTGCTGACTTATCGGGCCGCATGGATCGCTCTCGTTTTCTTCGCGTTACTTATGGCATGATGGCAGGAATAGTATTGCTAAATGGATTAGTTTTAGTTTTATCCAAGTTCTTTGCTTTTTCGCTTTGGCCAGTTTTCTATCCTATATTATTAGTCACTTCAATGGTGGTCTTTTTCCAGCTTACCCCTCTAATTTGGTTAATTGCTTTGGATGTTTGTTCCACTCAGCAAGCCAAAAGGTTGTTTCCCTTAATGGCTGGCGCATCCACTATAGGCTGCATTGCAGCAGGTGTTATTGGCAAATTACTGACACCCATCGGCGTAGAAATCATCTATCTTTTTTGGTCTTTGTTTCTATTGGGCGGAGGTTATTATTTATTTCAGACTATTGAATACTACATTTCCCCCTTGAAAGCACTCACAGTTGAAGAACCCACAAACTTAAAAAACAGTATTGTTAGTATATATCGCTCCCGGTTTTTGCTGGGTATGCTGTCCTTGCTGACCTTAATTATGACCTTATACTTTTTAATGGACTACCAATTCAATACCGTCGCTAGAATTACTTATAACGATGAGGCTCAATTAGCTGGATTCCTGGCCATTTTTTTAGCCATATCCAACGTTGTTGCCGTGGTCATTGAGCTGGGCTTTCTAAGCCGGATCATGTCGCTGCTCGGGGTAGGCAATGTCTTATTGCTGGTAGTTGCCGGGTTAGGTTGCAGCTTTATAATTACAATTATCTTTACCTCTGGGCCCTGGGCACTGGGCGCAGTGTTTATAAGTTATCTGATAACCAAAATAATGGTAAATGTTTTAGGTGAACCCTCCTACCAATTATTGTTCAAGGTAATTCCTCCCCAGGGTAGAGATGGCATTCGTTTTTTAGTTGAAGCCTTAATAATTCTTGGCGGAATGATAGGTGGGGCAGCGGTTTCAGCTCTCTACTCTGCGGGGATAATCAGTATGCAGTCAATGTTGGTATCTGCCCTGCTCTTGGCAATAATAGCTACTTTTGTTGCTTGGAAAACTAGAGGCATGTATCTTAACGAATTGCTACGATCCATTGGCAATGGTGTTAAGGATTTAAGCGAAAATGGGGCAGCTTTTTTAGGCCGCTATGTACCATCGACGTTTTTAACCCAGCTGTTTTCCTTTCTGCATCATCCCGACGATCGTAAACGAACCCTGGCATTAGAAATTGCGGAGCAGTTGGATTCTCATGCTTTAGAACCGAGGCTTGGCGATTTACTAAAGGACTCTTGTGCTGATGTGCGCAGAAGTGCTCTAAAATACTGTTTGCGACTAGACAATACATCTTATCACCAGGAGTCAATAATGGCATGTTGCATGGATGAAGAACCTGAAGTCCGAGCTGCAGCCATAGACTTGTGGCCAGTCCTAAATCTAGATCGGCATCAATTATATCAAGCACTTGATGATCCTGACTCTTTGGTAGTAGCCCATGCTGTTACAGCGATTTGCAGTTTGGAACAAGCGATAAACTACCCAAAAGTAATAGATGCCGTGAAACGCTGCTTAGATGAGGGTGAAACTTCAGCTGCAACTATTTGCCAAGCCATAAGTTCAGCAGGTCTGGACAAATTCTCACCGCGATTAATAAGCATGCTGGATAGCAGCCCCCAGTTAAGAACGGCCGCTTGTGAAGCTTTAGGCAAACTACAAATCTGTAACTCTATACCCAGAATTATAGACGTATATGCCAAAGGAGACCGCGACTTTCATAAAGTAGCCGACCAAGCGCTTATTGACATGGGAGAAGATGCAGTGCCAATTCTGCTGGATGAAATTAATAAACAAACCGACCTGCGTTCCTGGTTGGGCATAATCAAAGCATTATCAGCATTGAATAGGGAAGATCGACACAGCAAATTATTAATAGATAGCTGCCTGCAACGTTTGGAACAGTTAGCTATTTTTAAAGAAGTACCATCACTTATTAAGAGCTTAAATTATGCTGATTTGGCTAATGTAGCCTTCCTTCGCTACCAGGAAATATATTCACTGCAGATAGAGGGTTGCTGGGCAGTACTAGGAAGCATTTATGATCCCCTGGTAGTTTCTAGAGTTAGAACTGCTAGCCAGGATGAAGATATAGAGCTTAGAGAAATATCGCTGGAGGCGTTATCTGAAGGATTGGTTGATCGCAGATTAGCCAGGGCTATGTTGGAGGCCATGGTTTCGCCAGCAACTATTCCTAAACCGAGTGCAGACATTGTAAAGGCTAAGTTAAAAAAGGCTCAATCATTAGATGACTATTGGTTCAGTGCAATAAGCACAGCGGCTCTATCGAGGCTGGAAGGGGGAAATACTATGAAGGATCGTGAAATGCTAAGTTTATTGGACAAAGTAATGCTATTAAAGAGTGTGGAGCTTTTTTCTTACTTGCAGCTAGAAGAACTAGGCCTCCTGGCTCGGGTAGCCAGGTTAGAAATTTACGATGAAGGTACCGTGCTATTACAGGAAGGGCAACCCAACTCCAACTTATATGTTATTATCGATGGTCATATTGAACTAAGCGCTTACTCTGCCGGCGCAGGAGTTAATGCCACAATTGCAGTACGAGGAACCGGCGATACCGTTGGAGATAGCAGTGTATTTGACCAGTCGGCTTCTTCACTTACTGCCCAAATCATTCTAAGTGAAGCAACTCTTCTAATTCTCGAAGGAAAAGATATACATAGATTGTGCAGTCTTTATCCCAATATTGCGATGGGTTTTATCAAAGCAATCAGTGGGCGGAACCGAAAACTAGAAAAGATGTTAATTACGATGGCCTAGCCCTACCCACCCCTGGTAGGTGATGCTATTCCTGAGGGCATCGTGCAGCCGGAATCGGAGCAGGAGCTTGTGGAACTGGTCCGTCTGGCCCAGGCAAAGAACATCAAATTGACCCCCAGAGGCAAGGCTACAGTTTAAATGGCAAAATTTGACTGTAGAAGAGAGGGGAGCTTATTGAGAGGAGGGCTGCATATGCTGCATCAGCTTAAGCTAACAACCGGGCAGCACGAGCAAATGATTGATATTACTGCTCAGGTTCAGAATGTGGTCGAGCAAGAAGGAGTACGGGAAGGGATGGTACTGGTTTACTGCCCGCATACTACCGCAGCTATTACTATCAACGAAAATGCCGACCCGACCGTCGTTCAGGATATTCTAATGAGATTGGATGAGCTCTTCCCCTGGAAGCACCCGGCTTATCGCCATAGGGAAGGCAATTCCGCAGCCCATTTAAAAGCCAGCACCATAGGCATATCGCAAACTATTCCAGTAACAGCTGGCCGCTTGTTGCTGGGAACCTGGCAGGGAATCTATTTCTGCGAATTTGATGGTCCGCGTCAACGCTCTTTTTATGTTAAAGTATCTGCCATTTAAAATCCATTAGATTAAGCTGGGAGGGATACTATGTGTGGTCGTTATACCCTTGCTGTGCAATTGGATGAAGTAGCGGAACGTTTTCTTTGTTCTAAAGCGAATCAACAGATGAAAGCACGCTATAATGTTGCACCTACCCAGATTATGCCGATTGTGCTGGAACGCAGCGGCCAGCGGCAATTGGAGATGATGCAATGGGGCTTGGTACCTTTTTGGGCCAAAGAACGGAGTATGGGCAGCAAGCTCATCAATGCTCGGGTGGAAACCCTTGAAGAAAAGGCATCCTTCAAATATGCAGTAAGGGAACGCAGGTGTCTCATTCCAGCGGATGGTTATTATGAATGGCAAAAGACAAAGGAGGGCAAACAGGCAGTACGCATCATCATACCGTCCAAGCAGCTGTTTGCTTTTGCCGGCCTTTGGGAACAGTGGAGTAATCCCAATGGAGAAATTCTTCATTCTTATACCATAGTAACTACTATCCCGGTTCCATCCCTGGCTCATATTCATGATAGGATGCCACTTATCCTGGAGCGAGATCAGGAGGATTACTGGTTACACGGATTCAATGGAAAGAGTGCTGCTGAAGCTCGTTTATTTTTAAAGCAGCTAAAGTCTGTAAACGATGTCATCGCCTATCCGGTATCCAACCGGGTAAACAGCCCAAAAAATGACGACCCGCAGTGTATTGAGCCTATCGATTAACTGAGCCTTTCTCACTATGCTTTCATGCGTTACCTCACCCCTTATCCCTTGCTTTTCTTATCTCCCATACCCGCAAGTACAAGTAGCGTTGAAAAATGGGTGCAGCATATTTATATTTTTGCGCAGTATCCTTAAAAGTGAACCGCACTCAGACCAGGTTTACCCTGAGTTATAGGGACAAAATTAATACTAAGGGCCGGGGAGTATCAGTAATACTTGCAGGGGGCAGCTTCAATAACTTAACAACTTAAGTGCCTGGCACCGTTAATTTATAATTAACACTTTATCTGCACAAATCATATATTAGGTAAGTAAATATTGTAAAAGGGTGATGAAATGGATATTAATAATGGATTACTTGCTCCCCCCAATGTCCGCTATCGTCAGGTCCGTACTGGGCCGAAAAGTCCCAGAGGGCCAAAAACTACCGCTGGTGCCAGGACAATTAAGAAGGGCCGTTCCGAGAATCTGCCGGTTCTTCAGGACCTGCCTAGTGAAAGTGTGGCTTCTTGGGGTTATGTATTTCAGCTAAACACCCAAAACGTAGCAGTTGGCTCCAATATAACATTTAGCAATAACGGCCCCTTAAACGGCATAAACCATACCCCGGGGACGGCTGGGATTCGCGTTACTCTTGACGGCACTTACAATATAACATTTTCGGTTTATACAACCCAGAATAATCCTCAGCATTGGGGAGTAGTGGTTAATGGTGTAGTTAAATCAGACTTTAATTCCGCCGGTCAATCATTAACGGCTTCAACCACGCTAACGCTTAGTGCCCTGGACAATGTAACCATCCGCAATATAAATACAATACCCGATCCTGCGACTCTAAGAATAGGTAATTTCACTACTGCTTATGTGCTTTTATACAAGGTTGATTAAGTAATCCTGTTTAAAAGCAAATTACCCTGAACATTGACAAAAGCTAAGATAATTTTGTCAATGTTCTTTTTTTGAGCTTTTGCCACAAGCACTTAAGGCCATGAAAAACAAATATTCCCTCTAGACCGCCTATTTCTAAAGACGATCACCCTTCCAAAGACTCAACTATTACGCCTTTGCAATAAGTATTTCTTTTCTTGAGGTAACGGAACATCGTTAAACAATTCCTTAAAAGACTTTCATTTCCTTTCCAATTTTATACCCATCTATCAAAAGTAGACAACCAACAGTAATTTCACATTGGTTGGTTTATATTAGTTTATCTATAAATATGTTTATGATAAAAAAGTTTTGACAAGAAAGACTAATAACTGTTCCGCAAATTTTGTATACCGCTAAAACCACAGAATGTACAGGATTATAGCGATTAAACAAGAAATACAGGAAAAGCATGGTTGACATTATAAGATATAGCAATTAGAGTAATGTCAAGTAATGTATGTTTATATTATTTTATGTTAGTAATTAGCCGCATTTTTCACGTAACGCGAATAACAGCAGCGCGTTTTATTTCTGCGATGAGCTATATATAGCCCAATAGCCCGGGAGAAGCCGTTTGAAAAAAGATTGGGAGAATAGAACTATGCTTCTGAATTTAAAACTACTGCGTGATTCCAAACAGAAGGCCATATCTCTGCTCTTTTTCCTGTTTCTGTTCAGCCTTTCGGGGGCATTAAACCCGGATATAGCTACTACTGAGCCGAGCGGCTTGCCTGATCATATCATGCTATCCTGGACTGATGATCCGCAGACTACCCGGACTATGGCCTGGCGGAGCGATAGCGCTGCCGATCAGGAATGGGTCCAGTACCTGCCTGCTGCCAATTATAACGGTAGTTTTACCAGTGCTTCCCGAGTGGCAGCAGTGAAAACTGAGCTTTATACCGGTTATTCCCATTGTGAAGCTACCTTGTTCCAGTTGGCCCCTGACTGCAAATATATATATCGTGTTGGGCGGGAAGGGGTCTGGAGTGAGCCTGCCTCCTTTTCCACTGCTACCCCTGGTGGCAAATTTTCCTTCTTATATTTGGGTGATGTTCAGAAAGGTTATGACAAATGGGGAGAAATGCTTAAGCACGTTGCCGCGGAAAACCCCGATTTAAGATTTGCCCTCCTGGGTGGGGATTTGGTTCATGATGGCAATAGCAACAATGAATGGCAGCAGTTCTTTGCCGCTGCTTCCCCGACCTTTAAACAGCTTCCCTTGCTGCCGGCAGCAGGTAATCATGATGATACGCCGTTATTCTGGAATTCATTTGCTATGCCCCGGAATGGCCCGGAAGGATTTAAGGAAGAATTTTACTCCTTTGACTATGGCAATTGTCACATTGCGGTGCTAAACAGCAACAAAATGGGCGTTTCCAAACCTTATTACAACACGCTCAAAAACTGGTTGCAGGATGACCTTAATAATAGCAAGCAGCAGTGGAAGTTTCTAGTCTTCCACTATCCCCCTTACCCGGTGGTAGATGATGGTCATTCTTATAATTTAGAGGAAAACTGGGTGCCTTTTTTTGAACAATGCGCGGTGGATATAGTATTTGTTGGTCACCAACACGTCTACATGCGGAGCGAACCGTTGCGTGGGGGTAAGGTGCAGGCAGATGGAGAAGGTATTGTTTATATTATGGGCAATTCAGGAAGCAAGTTCTATCCTGCTGGTGAAGACAGAGAATATATCGCCAAGCAGGTGGCTAATGTCAGCAATTACCAACTATTAAGCATTGATGGAGACAGTCTTAGCTTGAGTTCCCGGAACGCTGAGGGGCTGGTTATTGACAGCTATATACTGGGGAATGTGCCTGCAGCCCGGGCCCAGTATTTGATTGCTCCAATAAAAGATGCAAGTTACCAAATAGAGACTAACGCCGATGGTCTGGAAATCATGACCGTGAATCAAGGCAATTCGGGATTAAAGTATTTTGGGGTAGAGCTAACCCCGGTAAAGCCTCACGAAGGAATGGAAACACTGATTTTCATTCACTTGAGAAATGGAAAGCAAATTAATTTGAACGCTACCCAGGCTGATTTTGACCTGGTCAAGGCTGCTCAGGCAGGTTTTAATGTCAAACCTGGAGATATAGTCAAAACCTATGTGCTTGATGATTTAACTAATGCGCTTGATTTTAATCCAATCGTATTGCAATAACAAATATCCTTCATTATTAGCTTTTAGTTTCCCAGGTAATCGAAATAAGTAATGGAAAAAAAACGAGGGGATACAATGAATCAAGATTGGAACACAGGAAGGTGGTGTAATTCTTAACAAAGCATGGTGTGCTTTCCTTTTAACTACTAGAACTAGTACAGGAGGTAGAGAAGAAGTGCAGTATATAAAGTCAGGGTTTGAGCCTGATGTAAAAATCAGGGGCATTATGCTGGGAATTCTTATCTTATTGTTTTGTTTTATGGGGCTTTTCAACTGTGAATGGGCCATAGCCAAAAGTGATTCCAGCGAAGCAGCTACTGAATTAGTAGTCGTACTCAACGATAATGGAGTTGCTTCTGAATTGAATAAATATACTATTGATGAGCTTAAAAGTATGCCGCAGGTAGAGCGAGAATACTCATCTATAGATAGTATGCCGGCACCGGTGTTTACTGCCGGTAAGGGTATTGATCTAGAAACCTTTCTGATCAGTCAAGGTATCGAAATAAATTCGATAAGCTACATAAAGTTTTATGCTACAGATGATTTGGTAAAAAAAATAGATCGGTATACACTTCTGGAAAGAAATGCTTATTATTATCCCAAAATAGTTGAATCTTGGGACAATTATTGGGACGAAAATGCCCATTGCTATAAAGATAATGAGATAGTAACACAGGGAGCCATCCCGGTTAAAGCAATGTTAGCTATAAGCTCATCTCAGGAACGATTTTTAAGCACACCTGACTGGAGCAATCTGGATAGCGCAAGCTGCTTGAGGTTATGCTTGGGACAGGCCAGTCCCGAAGAGTGCATAAATATGAACTTTGTAAAATGGATAAATAAGATCGAAGTATTTGGCAAGCTACATTCAGGAGGGGGAGCCTCCCCGCTTAATCCAAAAGTTACATTAAGCTCACCAGCGGTAAATGCAAGTTACCAGGCGGGGGATAAGGTGGATATCCGGGGGACAGTGGAAAATCATTCATCACTTTCATTAAGTATCAGTGATCCTGACGGTTATGAAATATACACTGTTTTTGACATTGAAGTCAGTGATGGCAAATTCAGTAAGGAATATGACATAAAAAAAGATGCCATACCTGGTAACTATAGCATAGAGATCGGACCTGAATTGGGATCTAACCTGAGTAGTAAGCTGACTTTTCTGGTAACAGGGGCGCCAGCCATTACGGCCAATATCACCTTAATAACTCCTCAAGCAGGACAGATTTTCAAACCGCAGGACAAAGTTATTATAAGTGGAACTGTTCATGGCCTGGATAGCGCCATACTCAAGATTACAGCTCCCGACAAGCAGTGTATTTATAGCAGTAATATTGATAAAAGCGGCGAATTCAGCAGAGAATTTACCCTGCCCAGGGAGGTAGAAGCTGGCGACTATAGTATTCAATTTGTGGCACCGGAATTAAAACAAGATTGCAGTCGGGTTTTCAAAGTTGCCAAGTTAGAAGAGAAAAAGCCTGAAAGCAAGGTGGATTTTTCCAAGCAGGTTATTAACGTGGCCCCATATAGTTCTTTTAACGATATTGACAAGCACTGGGCGGGGGAGAGGATTAAGCAACTACTTGCCCGTGGAGCCATAAGTGGTTATCCCGACGGCAGTTTTAAACCTGATTCCGGTATCACCAGAGCAGAATTCACTACTGTGTTGGTAAAAGCATTTAATCTAAGCAATCTTAAAGGAAAAGTCTTTATCGATACCAATGGGCACTGGGCCCAAAATTATATCGCAATAGCCACTACCGCAGGAATTGTCGGTGGCTACAATGACAGCACCTTTGGTCCCGATGATCCGATTACCCGTGAGCAGATGGCGGTAATGGTGGTAAAAGCCGCTGGACTTACCCCAGTAACGGAAGAAAACAGCTTTCATGACAGCTACAACATTGCGGAGTGGGCCCGGAGGGCTGTAGCCACAGCGGTGAAAAGCCAGGTGATAAAAGGATACCCGGATAATAGCTTTAAGCCCCTTGGTAATGCGAGCAGAGCTGAAGCAGTTACAGTCATAGCCATGGCATTAAAGCTTTAAAAAGATGAATGTTGGTGAGTATTAAAAGAATATTGCCATACACATGATTTTTTTAAACGATCAAGCTGCGGACATTTTACCAGCATTCTGGTGGTAAATTCCAAGTGGAAAAGCTGAGTAGGAAAAGGGGAAGTTAAATGCCAAAACAGGTAAAGAAACTGCTTATGATTGGGCTATTGTTAAGCATAATATTAAGCCTGCTTGCTTGTATAGAAAAAACTGAAAATGCTAATAATACGGCTACTGTCAATGATGGTCAAGAAATTATCATAACCGGGCTGCAGGATAGTGATTATAGAATTAGCGTGAAAGAACTGAAAAAACTACCCGCAGTTACCAAAAAAGCACAAGCAACCCGAGCCAATGGCGAAAGCATCAAGATTAAAGGTACCGGTCCTTTGCTGGAAAACATATTACAACAAGAAGGTAAGTCCGTTAAGGATTACAGTAGTATCCGCTTTACTGCTCTGGATGGTTATTCCATATCGCTTCCCCCTGATGTTTTTAAAAACCGCTCCATTATTCTTGCTTACCAAATTAATGGAAAAGACTTGGATCTTGAGAATCAGCCTATACGAGTGGTAATTCCTGGTGAGAGAGCGATGTATTGGGTAAGGATGCTCCATAAGATTGATCTGGAAACTGGAGCTGAACAAAGCCCAGTAAAAAAAGTAGTATTCCTGGAGACAGCTGCTAAGAACCTGCCCCAGGAAGACTACGAACATTTTGACAGCGTGGATAAGGCTATTAAAACCAAGGATTTGGTAGATAACTATGCCGGAACGGATAGGGTTAAAAATGTATTTATCAAAGCCAGTGATGGCTTGCACAAAAACGAAACCCCATCTAATTTTATAACAGCCTATATCAAAATAAGCGGAAAGGAATCGCCGAAATTTTTAGCTCCTAACCTCCCCCAGGGCATGCATGTGCGGGACGTACTTTGTATTAATTATGGTGAGACCTGCTTTTGGTCTTATTTCCAGGGAATAAGAGTATTACCCCCACAAAGATCAGATGGGAAAAGTGCAATGGACTTATCCGGGTTAATCAAGCAGACTGGCCTGAGCCGGGCAAGCAAATATCAGTTCAACAGCCTTGATGGGTCCAGTCTGGAACTGACAGCTAATGAGATGGGAAAGGGCTTGATATATGAAAGCCAGGGAGTTTTGGCCTTTAGTTGCCCGGGATCAGTGGACAAGAACCTGGAGGACCTGCTCTCCATTGAATGCAGAGAATAATCACAGGGTTTATTTGGAAGCAGTGCAAAATCCCCTCAAGCCGTAAGGCAAATCACAGGTTTGCCCATGTGAATATTGGAACGAATATATGTACAAGGAAAATAGTATTTGACTACTTTTAAAAACATTAATCAATATCACAAGTTGCTTTTGCTGATTGCGGGGGAGAAGGAGTTAAAGTAATGAACAGGAGAAATTGGCTTTTGGCTATGGGCCTAGGTTTACTGGGCTTTATTGGAGGCCTGTTCTGGGCCAATTGTCAGCCCAATCCCGGCTATATACCTCCTTTGAAGGTACTGGGAGATGTTGCACGGGTGGTGAAACTGGAAGACCCGAAGCAGCTGGGACAGATACATAATATAAGCCATGAAGGTAACAATTATCAAGCGATGAGGCTGATGGATATTATCGCGGAGGCCCAACCTATAGCAACAGCAGGGCAGATATATTTAGTCGGCAATGATGGCTTTACATCCTCATTTCCAGCAGAAGGGCTGGAGAATTCCTATATTTTCTTTTCTGCCCAAAACGGCTGGGAAGCAGTTAATCTAAAGCATCCTATTAATAGTAATGTCAAAATGCTAAAGGAAATAGTGGTAATAGCAAAGGAATGTCCTCCCTATTTTGCTATTACGCTTATCAAGCCGGATAAGGAATTATTCAGGATTACACCGGGTCAGCTTTATAAACGAGACTGGCTGGACTACTGCTATGCGGAAGGCCAAGCTGTGGTGGAAAATCAGGGAAAAAGTTATACCAGTGCGGTCTATACCCGGCGGAAAGTTTTCCGCTTGGCTGACTTTATCCCGATAGAGGAAGGGAGCAGGATGTTGGTGATGGGTGTTGCTGGGGAACATCGCTTCCTAGAAAATCAGGGCTTTTTTGAACTGAAGGACAATTATATAAGCTACTTGCAGCTGGATGATCGTAACTGTGTGGATAAGGTAGCCGGAGTAATAATTAACCCTCCGCCAAGCAGTATAATGGATGCCTTCTATGATGCTCGGCGCTATCTCGAAAATAATGAGAAGGTGCTGGTGATAGTTATACCGGGCTTAACTTACCATTTGTATAGTGAAGCTCTCTCCAAAGGTTACTTGCCATTTCTAAAAAACGCGGGAGCAGCTCTAAAGGCTAGTGGGGTATATCCGCTGGAAAAACAGGTCTGGCTAGGGGCTATAGTAACCGGAAAATCGCCAGAGGAAAACGGCATTACTACCGTCCAGGATCAAGAATTGAAGATACCCACGCTTTTTGCTGTGGCCAGGCAGTTAAAAAAACCAGCCTTGCTATTACAACCTGCTGGCAGACAGCTAAACATGGAAATAGAAGCGCTACCGGCAAACGACCAGAATGCTAACGGCACAGCCGATGACGAGCTCTATGCTTTGAGCCTGAATCAGCTGGATCAAGGCTATGATCTCATAATGCTTTGTTTTGAAGGTATTACATCCAGGCATGAAAGCCAGAGCGAGGTAGTTGCTCCAACCCTATCCGCAGTAAAGATGATTGATGGCTATCTGCAAGGAATCGCTGGTAAGTGGCCTGGTAGAATAATAATCACCGCGACTCCGGGGACAGACGCCGGTGGAAGTCCCCGGTTAGATTTTAATGCTGATACGGTTTTTGTACCCTATTGGCGTATTAGCCCTTGAACATAATCATCTTAATACGATCCAGTATTTATAAGAATATCGGGAAACTTGATGAAGCTTATTATCCCTAGTGCCAGGGAGTATCAGTGATGCCAGAAAAAACCATTATAAGGAGGTGAGATTTATAAACAGGGCTATGCGGCAAATTAAGAAATCGGGGCAAGTAATCAGGTTTTGGAGAAATGGCAGCACCATAGCCTTGGGAATATTTTGCCTGGCAGCATTGATTCTGGCTATCAGCAGCCTGAGCATTTCTCTGACGGCAATGGCCCAGGAAGCGGCTCCACCTGCTATTATCGATAGTAACGACCAGGTTATTATGACTAACCCACTGCCACTTATCATCGAGAATCAAATTATGGTTCCGATTTCAACGCTGGCTGGAGCCCTGCAGATGAAAGTAGTATGGGATTCCGAGCAACAAACAGCTACCGTTAGTAAAGGCAAGGACATCCTCCGACTGCGTATAGATAGTTCCCAAGCCAGAATTAATGGGCAGGAATTGCCCTTGGGAACAGCAGTTTCCATTATTGACGACCGGGTTTATGTCCCGTTAGTATCAGTGGCAACAGCACTGGGGGCAAAACTGCAATGGGATGAGGATAACAGGACAGTCAAACTACTGCCGGGCACGGTTAATAGTTGCAATAGCCAAGACAAAACTTCTCCCCGGCGGGAAGAAGGAACCCTGTCAGCAAATCTAACGGTTAAGGCGGGCTATTTTGGTACCCCTTATAACACCATGAAGGTTTTTACCTTGAATGAACTGGAAGCAATGCCCCAGGTGCAGCAGGCCTATACTTTTATTGATAGCATGCCATCGGTTATTTTAGATTCAGCTCAAGGAGTAAAACTGAGCGACATTCTACATAGTGCCGGTATTGATATCAACTCTATAGACACTCTCTATTTCTATACCACTGATGTGGAAAAGGGGTGGTATCAGAGCTTGCCCAAATCTTTTTTGCTGGATACCAGGCGTTACTATTATCCTAATTTACCTATATATTGGGATTACGATGAAAATAAAGCTCTACCCGGTGCTGAGGAAGGTGCTGTAGAAGTTGAGCCGATTATTGCTATTCGGGACTACTGGAAACGTTTTGCCACCTCTCCTGACTTTAGCCAGATGGACGAAAGTAATGGTTTAAGGTTGCTGTTTGGTCAGGTGGATACAAGTACCATAACATCTATGCGCTCAGCCAAATGGATTCATGAAATATCCGTAATGCTGGTTGGCCAGCCACCTGGCGAGGTTAGACTTAATCAGCATGTAGTTCATGCTCTGATTGGCAGTACTGTTGTTTTGGAGGCGATGGTAGGACCCACTGATGCCTCCAACAAGAGTGTTAACTGGAGCTCCAGTAATCCTGAAATAGCCAGCGTAGATAATAGCGGACAGGTATCAATTGTTTCCCCGGGGACAGCTACCATTACCGCCACTACGGTTGAAGGTAAGCTAACGGCCAACTGCGTTGTGCATGCCACCGCTAATCTCGTCGAAAGCCAGAGAGCGGTCGTGGCTGGCAGCACTCAAGCCCGGGAGGAACAGGAGGAATCGGACCCAGTTGCAATGTCAATGGGAAAGCAGCGCCTGGCTAATAAAAGCGATCTTGTTAAGTCGGAGCAATTAGGTAAAATATTTGAACTGTCAGCAGATATTATACCCTTAAAGCCGCGAAACGAGTATGGTAATGCTAATCTTCCAATCGGGATAACTTCGCTAATTCTCTTTTGCCTGGGTGCAGGCAGAAAATACAAAGAATACAAGAAGGAGGTAAGCGAGAGAAATTTGCAATAATGTAGCCAGGGCGGTATGAGGACTACTACCTGATTTACCCAGGAATCTGGATGAAAAAACTTACTGGAGGTGTTTGCTGTTATCTGGGTACATAGTAGGAGGTCTACATTTATCGTTTGTATAGTTACAGGAATTGTTGATAATAAACTGCTGGATCGTATTAAAAATGAGGAGGGTAATAAGTTATGCGTTTAATGAAACGAAGAATAAGGACCCATAACAGGAAGTCTGTTGCCTGCATGGTAGTCTTGATCATGTTTTTTAGTATATTAGGGTTGAGCCATCCGGGTGTGGCATTGGCCAAGGTAAGTGAGTCTTACCCAGCGGCGAGTTTTGTGGTAAATATAAATGATAATGGAGAGATCATTCCTGTCCATACTTATTCAATAGCCGAAATGGAAGCATTGTCTGGTGATGTGGCTTACTATTCATCGATAGACTCTGCTCCAGCTCCCTGCATAGCCATAACTAAGGGGGTTACCCTGAATAGGCTAGTTGCTGATATTAATGCCAAATATAATGCCAATATTACAATTGACCCTGTTTCTTTAAAGGGCATCAGAATATATTCCACCGATGATTGGTCAAGCTTCTATGCTTATGATTACCTTTTCGCAAGTCCTCGTTACTATTATCCCGAAATTGTGAATAAATGGGATGCCGAGAACAACAAGCCCGGCCCCGGTTCCGATGCTAGTCCAGTCGCTGTCGATCCCATTTTTGCACTATCTTCCTACCAGGGACGTTTTCTCAGCAATCTGGATTGGAGTCAGATGGTTGTTCCAGCTGATCCAACGGTAAAATCCTCAAGCTGTACCACCTTTCGCTTTTGCTTCGGGCAGACCGCCAATGATATTGCTAATAATGTGATCACCAACAATAGGTTTGGCCGCTGGGTCAACCGATTAGATATAGTTCTGCCGGACATCCCGGATGCTCCGATATTGACCCCTGACAGTAACAACACAGTAGGCAATCCCATAAATATCACTTTCGCCGATAATGAAGCCTGGCGCAATGCTATCAGCGAGGTCAAGGTGAACAACACTATACTGGAAAACAGCAAATACAACACCGGTACAGCTGGCAAGATTTCTCTTGATGCCAGCGTATTTACAAGCGTCGGCACCTACACCATAACTGTAAAAGCTATCGGTTATAGTGATGCCACGGTCACCCAGACCATCAGTAAAAACTTTGAAACCACTGCTTTGAAAATCTGGGTAGATAACGCTAATCCAATAACTATTACCACTGGGCAAATTAATGCCCTGAATCCAAATAATGAACTTAGATATTATTCCCACCATAAAGATGGCAAAATGAATTACTTTACCGGGCAAGGAGCGCCCCTGGCCGCTATTCTGTCACAATATGTATCGATAAATACTAAGCAAATACAAAGCATTACCGTAAGAGCCAATGATGGCTATGATGTAAAATTTAACGATCCCCAAAATGAGCTCTTCAATGAACATTATTACTACCCGGCTGTAGGAAACAGAGTAGTGGTTGATACCATCATAGCTACCAGAGCTGCTGAGAACTTGATCAGTAATAGCGCTCAGCTGGATACCACCCACACCATGCGTTTGATGATGGGACAAAGCTATTTGGAGGATCGCACCGTTTCCTCGATGGTGAAATGGGTGAGCGAAATTCACATTACCACTTTAAGCACTGCCAGGCCGCTATACAAGCTGACTCCGTTAGAAGATAATGTTTATACCATAGGCACAACCCCGGACGGTATCTCTACTATGACCGTAAAATCGGGACAGAGTGGTCTGAAATATTTGGCAGTTTCCGTTGCAGCGATAGTTCCAAATGTGGGTAATGAATGCATTGTATTTACTCACTTGCGGAAAGGCACTGAGTTGCAGCTTAATGCTATTGTGGCTGACTTTGATGTCGCCAACACTGCCCAAGCCGGGTTCAATGTACAGCCAGGCGATGTCATCAAGGTCTATATTGTTGACCGCCTCAGCAATGATATTAATGTCAATCCGGTGGTTTTGCAGTAGTGAAGTACAGTAGTGTAATGCCAGCGCGAGGGATTTTCGCGAATATTGATCAGCAGGCTAGAGTGGTGTAAACTGGGGTCGATGCTTTGTATAGCCAATTTGGCTAAAATTATAACGAGGTGAAATATGTCCCCCACTTCTTTAAGCGGTCGGGTTTCTATTAGTAAAACAGGCGGTGGGTTCTTAATCCCCCGCCTCGTTGCAGTGCTATGTTGAAACTGCTCCGCAGTTTCTGCCGATACTTAAAACATCCGGATTTTTTCGCTTATTGCTCGGATAAGTGATATTGCTTTAAGTTTTGGCTTATTTTAAACAAACTTGATTGTGCGTGACTTTGTAGCGAGGGGGGCTTTATATAAGATAAATCAGCAAGACGATTTTCGTTTAAAAGCTTTTATCAAGAAGTCCTTTTACCTGTTAAAAGAGGTAAAGGAATCATTTTGATTATGCATTTTTGTGCAATTATGAAGTCGGAGATATGATTAAGAGGTGATATTGATGGCCAAGAAAAGAATTGCTTTTATTGTTGCCGCTCTGCTTATATTATCGATATTTCCCGGGCTTGCCCTGGGCGCTTCCGTCAGTTTAAATTTGAGTAATAGCAGTGCATTAATAGGCGATAGTATAACTGCATCTGGTAGCGCTGATCCGAATCAGTGGGTAAGTATTAAAATTGTTGATTCTTTGGGAAATATAGTGTTTTTTGATGCTGTTAAATCAAATGCCAGTGGTAATTATAGTTGTACATTTACGGTTCCTCAAGTTGCTGATGGGACCTTAACAGTAGTAGCTGGCTATGGGAGCAATGTTGCCAATAAATCGTTACAAGTTAGTATTTATAAAGCACTAGATCCAAAAACATGCGATCCCGATAAAAAATGGAGGGTTGTTTTTAACAAGCCCGCAAATCCTAACACATTAAAAGATCAAATCAATATAATGAAAACAACAGACAATAGCCAGGTAGGGATTCAAAAAGTAGTACTAGAGAATGATGGCCTCTGGGCTGTCATATACCCGGCACAGGATTACCAGTCTGGCCAAAGCTATGTAATTTATATTAACCCCGGTATTGAAACGACCGATGGGGAGCCATTAAAGAGTGGCTACCAAATGAGTTTTACCGTTAACTAGAAAGGCAACATTAAAGGGAGCACCATTGCTTATCTTAAAGGGAAGCAATGGTGCTCATTTATGTGTGCTGAAATACATATCCATCTATGGGAAATTGTGAACATACCCTTCGGGTAATTCGATTTTTAAAAGAAGTAAATAGAAGCTGATGGCCTGGTTTAATTTTTAGGATTTAATCATGGTCAAAAGCATTTTAAAGCACTTTATGGCTTTTAAGGCATGAGGCTCACCGGCAGGCATTATAATGGTTTCCCCGCTGGTTAAAAAGTAGCTTTCACCGGAAATAATGATTTCAGCCTCACCATCGACAATCTGTACTACAGCATCAAATGGGGCGGTATGTTCGCTTAATCCCTGCCCTTCATCAAAAGCAAATAAAGTAATGGTTCCACTGGGACGATTAATCAAGGTCTTGCTAACCACTGCTGCGGTCTGGTAGTCTATGAAATTATCCAGCTTGAATTTGCCTTGCGGGTATTCTTTCTTCTCCTTAATTTCCATCTTAACCCCTCCTTTGCGGAAATGCCTTCCTGTTTTGTATTATGTTTGGTTAGCTATTAGTTTAATATGCATAGCCTCAAATAGTCAATGTCCGCCTTATTAAGCAGCAAAACTTAGGTGTTGGCTTAATCATATATTTGATCTTAGACCCTGTAATATACTAATATCCATTTTGACCGGATTTCACCTGCTCCGCCTCCATTCCATTTCACCGCATGGAGAAAATTAACCGTGGAAGGGTGACTGGATACTGGCGCTTACACTGAATAAACCTGGCTTATATTACCTTTGACGATATTTCTTACTTATCAATACAATTGTAATGTAACAAGTGAGAAAAATACATTATTGGGAGTAGGAGGTGTTGTTGCTAGCAAATGAGGCCGGTCAAAGGTAATTATTCTTGGAGGATATTATGAATAAGAAATTTTCTTGGATATTTATAATTGTGGCACTGACATTATTAACGGCCTTTCTTATTATTCCGGAATATAGGTCAGCCAGATCTACGGTGGGTACGATTCAGATACATAAAGAAGGAAATCAGCTACATAGGGAAGGAATGACAAGCGGGGACGGAGCCCAGGAGGAAAAAAAGCTAATAGCGGAGAAGCCGAAAGATGTTCCGGTTGATTCAGTCAATGACAAAAAGGTTGATTTGCCTGTTGACAAAAAGGAGGCCATGGCTAATAAAACAAGCAATGACAGCAACAAGAAAGAGGATATGGTTCAGAAAATAAGCAATGACAGGATAGAGGTTTCGAGAGCGGGGAATAGTGCTGCAGGTAATGAGCAAAGTTCCCGGATGGTTGAAGGAGCGCAGACATCCACCGGTAAATCCCAGAATTCGCAGCTGAGCCAAGTTGCGGATAATTCCGAATATCCCCAGGCAGGCAAATCTACGTCACAGAATTCTGCAGATAATTCTCCATTTCCCCATATAAGCAAAGTCCAGGGCTCATTTGGTCAGTTCCGCTATAAAGATCTAAGTGGTGGCAGGATAGAAATCGATCCCCGGTGGATGGCGGAAAACATAGTTACCATAACGCTACCGGGCTTAGACCGGGAGGTTCAGGTACATAAGGAAGCCCGTGATAATTTTATCCGGGCGTTTAACTACATAAAAAATGGCAGTGCCTGGATAAACGGTAAAGAGGTTCCCCTCTTGAGCCTGGTTAAAACCATGGATGGGACATTTGTGCCTCGGCATGTGAACTGGGATTCGGCCAAAGGACTGAGCAGGCATTCCTGGGGCACTGCCATAGATATCAATGCCGCCAATCATTTTCGCCGTGTTGACCCTGAGCAGGAAGCCAATGACCCTAATTTGATACTCTGGGAAAAGGCTTTTAAGCCGGCTGGATTCAGTTGGGGCAACAGTTATAGTGATTCCATGCATTATGAACTACTGGAGTAAAAGGTATGGATAATTGAGAAAAAAAGTAGCAATTCTAGCATATACGTCTTATCCAGATAGGCCGTTTTTTTATGAAAAAAGCGGATTTTTTGCTATATTATCGTCAGGCCCAGCAGTTTTTTTACCTATCTTCTGCTTTATTCATGTTTTTACTTGCTGTAGTTTTCATTTGTAGTTAAACTTTAATATGATGAAACTACAAGGAGGTTGGAACATTGAATTTGAAAAGGACAGCCCTTTTTCCCGTGCACCAGAAGTATAATGGTCGTATGGTGGATTTCGGCGGGTGGGAATTGCCCATCCAGTACGAGAGTATCATTAAAGAACATCACATGGTGCGGAAGAAGGCGGGTCTTTTTGATGTATCGCATATGGGGGAAATAGAAGTCCGTGGTGAAAAGGCCGAAGCTTTTCTGCAATACCTGCTGAGCAACGATATCAATAAAATAGCGCCGGGACAGGTGCAGTATAATATAATGTGCTATCCTGACGGGGGCGTAGTAGATGACCTTTTGGTTTACAAGTATACGACCGAGCATTATCTTTTGGTGGTGAATGCCGCCAACACCGATAAAGATTTTGAGTGGATCAAGAAAAATGCTTTTCCCGGCGTGGAAATTGAAAACCTTTCGGATGATTATGCCCAAATGGCGATTCAAGGGCCTTTGGCCGAGCAGATTCTGCAGAAACTGACGGATTTAGAGTTGCATAGCATTAAATATTATTGGTTTCAGGCTAATGTGGAAATAGCGGGGAAAATAGCTATTATTTCTCGTACAGGCTATACCGGCGAGGATGGATTTGAAATCTACCTGGCTCCGGAGGATGCGATAGATGTCTGGGAAGCTATTCTGGCGGCCGGTGGGGAGGATATTGCCCCCATTGGTCTGGGGGCTAGGGATAGCCTGCGCTTTGAAGCCAAACTGCCCCTCTACGGGCAGGAATTGGGACCTGATATCAGCCCGCTGGAAGCCCGCCTGGGTATTTTTGTGAAGTTTGATTGTGGTGATTTTATTGGCCGGGAGGCTCTGCTACGGCAAAAAGAAAGCCAGCCCCCGCGGGTGCAGGCGGAGCTATTGATGCTGGAGAGGGGTATACCTCGCTCTCATTACGAAGTCTGCCAGGAGGGTAAAGTAATTGGCCAGCTAAGTAGCGGCGGCCTGGCTCCCAGCCTGGAAAAAAACCTGGCTCTGGCACTGGTAGATCGGGAATACTACCAACCAGGGGCGGAAGTTGAGGTTATGATCCGCAATAAACCAGTTAAAGCCCAGATTGTTACCGGGGCTTTTTATCGGAAAAAAACCCAGGCTTCATAAAGAATGGAGTTCTTAAGTCTATTGTAGTGAATCAGCTTTATATCCGGCAAAACCGACAGAAAACATCCCCTTGTCAGAGGGATACCTAATTAAAGAATATTATGGAGGGATAGAAGTGAAAATACCTGCAGATTTGTATTATTCTCCAAGCCACGAATGGGTAAGGGTAGAAGGAGACCAGGCCTGGATCGGTATTAGCGACTATGCCCAGCATGAACTGGGAGACATAGTTTTTGTGGAAATGCCGGAGCCGGATGATGAACTGGAGGCCGGAGGGCAGCTGGGGGTTATCGAGTCAGTAAAAGCCGCTTCAACTATCTATAGCCCGGTAGGCGGCACTGTCGTGGCTATTAATGAGGAACTGGAGGATGCTCCCCAATTGATTAACGAAGACCCTTATGCCAATTACATTGTGGTTGTGGCCATGAATAATCCGGGAGATTTGGATAATCTGCTTTCAGCTGCTGCCTATGAAGAGCTGTGCCAGAAAGAGCAGGGGGGAGAATAGAATGAGGTATAGCCCCCACTCTCCTACTGAAGTGGAGGAAATGCTTTTCAGTATCGGGATGAAAAACAAGGCGGAACTTTTTGCCGATATACCGGACAGGCTCAAGCTGGGACGGGATCTGGAGCTGGGTCCGGGCCTTACGGAAATGGAATTGAACCGCCATCTTAAGGAACTAGCCGGCAAGAACATGAATCTGGATGATTATCCCTGCTTTCTCGGGGCCGGGGCTTATGACCACTACATCCCGGCTGCCCTGGACCAACTCTTGCTCCGTTCCGAATTCTATACCGCCTACACCCCATACCAGCCAGAAATAAGCCAGGGCATACTGCAGGCTATATTCGAATACCAGACCATGATCTGCGCCTTGACCGGCATGGATGTAGCCAATGCCTCTCTTTATGACGGAGCCAGCGCTCTGGCTGAAGCCTGCCAGATGGCCTGCGAAGGCAGCCGGAGGAGAAAAGTGATACTTCCCGCCACCCTGCATCCGGAATACCTGGAAGTAGTAAAAAGCTATGCGATTTCGGGCAAGATGGAGATAATTATGGCACCGGAACAGGAGGGCATAATAGATAAGGAAGCTACCCTGGCTCTATTAGACCGGGATAGCGCCTGTCTGGTTATACAACAGCCTAATTTCTTCGGTTGTATAGAGGAAATAGCTGGATGGGAAAAGGCGGTTCACGCCAACAAATCCCTTTTAATCATGGTGGTCAATCCTATTTCCCTGGGTCTTCTAAAGTCGCCGGGGGAATGGGGGGCGGATATTGTAGTAGGGGAAGGGCAGCCTCTGGGCAATCCTTTGAGTTTTGGCGGTCCTTACCTGGGCTTTATGGCCTGTTCCAAGAAGTATATGCGGAAAATGCCCGGGCGTCTGGTCGGCCAGAGCGTGGACAGCAATGAAGAGACCTGCTATGTGCTGACCCTGCAGGCGCGGGAGCAGCATATCCGGCGCGAGCAAGCCAGTTCCAATATCTGTTCCAATGAAGCTTTGAATGCCCTGGCGGCCAGTATTTATTTAAGCCTGGTCGGCCGGCAGGGATTGGTGGATATAGCGGCCCGCTGTCACCAGCTGGCGATTTATGCCCGGCGGCAGATGGAAAATTATGGCCTATCCTTGAAATACCCCCAGGCCTTTTTTAATGAATTTGCCGTAGAGCTTGACGACCCGGCCCGGATTAACCGGCTCTTGTTGGAGCAGGGTATTATCGGGGGTTATGAACTGCCCGGCGCTTTGCTTTTGGCCTTTACGGAAAAGAGAAGCCGGGCCGAGATTGACCGGCTGGCGGCTTTGATAGGAGGTGAATGCAGATGAGCAAAGTGATTTTTGCCCGGAGTGTAGCTGGTGGAGGCGGTTTTTTCCTTCCGCCCTGTGATGTAGCGGAAATCGAGCCCGCTGCGGAAATCAACCCTGAATTCTTGCGGGCTGAAGCTCCTTTGCTGCCTGAACTGAGCGAAGTAGAGGTAGTTCGCCATTATGTGGAACTATCGCAACGAGCCTATGGGGTAGACAATGGCTTTTACCCTTTGGGTTCCTGCACCATGAAATACAATCCCAAAATCAATGAGTGGGCGGCCCGCCTGCCTGGCTTTGCTAACCTGCATCCTTACCAGCCGGAGGAAAGTGTGCAAGGTGCCCTGGAATTGCTTTACCGGGCGGAAAAACTATGCTGTGAAATAGGGGGCATGGATCGCTTTACCCTACAGCCGGCCGCTGGTGCTCACGGTGAGTTGACTGGTCTGATGATAATCAAGGCCTACCACCAGCATCGCCAGGACCTGGCTCGGACCAAAATACTGGTACCGGACTCAGCTCATGGAACCAACCCGGCTACCGCCCATGTACTGGGTTTTGAAGTAGTTGAGGTTAAATCCAATGAGGAAGGTCTGGTGGATCTGCAGGATCTCAAGGCCTGTATGAGCAGTGAAGTAGCTGGCCTGATGCTGACCAATCCCAATACCCTGGGCCTGTTCGAAAAGGAGATTGAGGAAATAGCCACAGTTGTTCACGCCGATGGCGGATTGCTCTATTATGACGGGGCCAACCTTAATGGCATAGTAGGGGTAGCCCGGCCAGGTGATATGGGTTTTGATGTATTGCATTTCAACCTGCACAAAACCTTTGGCACTCCCCATGGTGGTGGAGGACCGGGCTCTGGGCCGGTTGGGGTCAAGGATTTTTTGAGCGGTTTTCTGCCCCATCCGCTGGTGGAAAAGAAAGAAGAGGGCTATTATCTGGACTATGACCGCCCCTTATCGATAGGGAAAGTGAGAAGCTTTTATGGTAACTTTGGGGTTATCGTCAAAGCCTACGCTTATATGATGGCTTTGGGCGGGCCGGGTTTGCGGGAAGCCTGCGAGCTGGCCGTTCTCAATTCCAATTACCTCCGTCATCATTTACAGGAGGATTATCACATACCCTTCAACCGTTTATGCAAACATGAATTTGTAGCCAGTGGGCAAAAACAACTGGCGGAAAACGGGGTCAGCACCCTGGATATAGCCAAGCGTTTGATGGATTATGGTTTCCATCCTCCCACCGTTTATTTCCCTCTAATTGTCAAGGAGGCTTTGATGATTGAGCCGGTGGAAACGGAAAGCCGGGAGCGTTTGGATGAATTTATCGCCGCTATGCGGGAGATCGCTCGTGAAGCCCGGGAGAACCCAGATATTTTGCATCAAGCCCCGCACAGCACAGTAATCAAGCGGGTGGATGAGGTTCGGGCTGCCCGTCAGCCGATACTGCGCTGGCCGGGATTGGGAGCTGAATAGCCCCTGTCCGAACTTGAGCATTCGAGAAAGGACTCCGCTGCAAAAAACCTTTTGTTGCATAAGGGTTGCATAAATATACAAAGCGAGCGTTGGCGAAGCATGGATAAAACACCCTGCACCCTGCACCCTTCGGGTACTCCTGATGTTCCATCTTTCGGATGTCACTATTAAGGTTGCACCGGCGAAGGCGAGCAGGCGAAAGGGGGCGAGCGACAGGACGTCGCGAGAGCGCTATCGCCCATGGACGGGAGATTAGCGCGGTACCCCTTGAGCCGCGAGACAAGCCGCAGGTGTTGCCCATGCGAAGCGCCCTGTCGGGCACAACTGATGCTCCCTGCGGTCGCTATTAAGGGAGCTGAGCGGTATATTTATACAAGCCAATAAATAATAATAACTTTTTGCCGTAAAATCAGAAAGGAAATACTAAAAGAAATGAATGATTTGCTGGTAATAGGGGGCGGTCCCGGGGGATATGTGGCTGCTATTCGCGCCCGTCAACTGGGAATGAAGGTAGCCCTGGTGGAAAAGGATAAGCTGGGCGGAACCTGCCTGAACCGGGGTTGCATCCCCACCAAGACATATTACCGCCATGCCGAAATAATGCGCAGCCTGCAGAGACTGGACGAATTCTGCATACAGCTGGATGCGGAGCCGGCTCGTTTGGATATGGCCGGAACCCGCGCCCGCAAAGATGCGGTGGTGGAGCAGATGGCCGGTGGAGTGGCCGATCTCCTGCAAGCCCATGGAGTGGAAGTAATCAGAGGTGAGGCCGTAGTGGAAGAACCTGGCCGGGTCAGGGTCGGGGAGGAAAGTATAAGAGCCGAGCGCCTGCTTATTGCCACCGGTTCAGAGAGCATTCGTCCCGCTGCTTTACCGGGAGCTGCTTTGCCCGGGGTTTTAACCTGTGAAGAATTGCTGGAAAGAAGCGCAATACCAGGCCGCCTCCTCATCATCGGAGGGGGAGTCATCGGCATGGAATTCGCCTGCATCTTCCAGGCCTTTGGCAGCCAGGTGACGGTATTGGAATCCCTTCCTCGCGCCCTGGCTTTCCTGGATCAGGAAATAGCGCGGCGGATGAGTGTTCTCTTTAAACGGCAGGGGATAGAGATAAAGACGGGAGCAAAAGTCGAAAGCATTAATACGCAGGATGATCACCTGCTGATCACTGCCAGCGACAAGAAGGGAAATGTGCAATATGAAGCTGATCTGGTACTGCTGGCGGTAGGCCGCTCCCCGGTAACTGCCGGTCTCAATTTGGAGAAACTGGGAGTGGAGACGGAGCAGGGCTTCATTAAAGTTAATCAGGATTACGAGAGCAGTGTAGGAGGGATTTATGCCATAGGAGATGTAATCGGTCCTCCCATGCTGGCCCACGTTGCCTCGGAAGAAGGTCGGGTAGCGGTGGAGAGGATGGCGGGGATGGATAGCCGATTAAACTACGAGGCGATTCCGCACTGTATTTTTACTTTCCCGGAGATAGCGGCGGTGGGCCTGACCCAGGAAGAAGCGGCCCCCCGGGGTATTGATTGCAAAATCGGTAAATTCCAGTTTGCGGCCAATGGCAAGGCTGTGGCTATGGGGGAAAGCGAGGGACTTATCAAGGTAATCTGCAGCCCGGACGATACTGTGCTGGGCGTACATATTATAGGACCTCATGCCAGTGATTTGATTCTGGAGGCCAGCCTGCTGGTTAATTTGGGTATGAAAGTCGAAGAGGCCCTGCATATGGTTCATCCCCATCCTACCCTGGGAGAAACCCTCTACGAAGCCCTCCTGGATGTACAGGGACGGGCTATCCACCTGAAACCACCCCGCAAATAAATATTATTTAAAACTCCCTGCAAATCCAGGTTTGTCAGGGAGTTTATTGTGTGCGCCCGGCATGGGCGCAGTCTAATGGGTGAAAGTCCCTAGTGCGGGTTGATAGTGCCAAGCACATAGCCAAGGGCAAGGGTGTCCATCGTGAGGTGGAATCCGAAGGAAGCCGGAGGCAAACTTCTGGTCTGACGAACAGAAATCACATCAGGCATCGTAAGCTGGGTAAGGTTGCGCAACAAACTGAAGCCCGAAACTATCCGGAAGCTTACGGTGTAGATGTGGCAGATAGATGGAAGGAAAGACTGCGTTCTTACCCGGGGAGGTCTCACGGACGGGTGGAAACAGAGTAAGAAGCCCGGTTGAAACAAGATTTATCGTGAGAAGTCAGCAGAGGCCATAGTACGGAGGCAGCGCGATGCCGAAGGAAGGGCTGAACCATAGGAGGTGTGGGTCAACGAAAGTTACTGAAAGTGACAACTTAAAACACAGACAACTTCGAGAAGAAGGCTATCTGCAAAGGGTATCTGCGGAACAGAGAGAGTATGCAGAAGCGTGCGCGTCACCGAAGATGACTGAAACCGACAGCACCAACACAAACGAGCAGACGGAAGGATTGCTGGAGCAAATTCTAAGCAGAGATAATCTGAATCGTGCCTACAAGCAGGTAAAGAGAAACAAAGGTGCGGGTGGAATTGACGGAATGCAGGTAGATGAACTTCTACCCTTCCTGAAAGAAAACAAGAACGAACTTGTGCAATCCCTCCGGGACGGCAAATACCGTCCTAAACCCGTACGCAGGGTAGAAATACCCAAAGAGAACGGGAAGACCAGAAAGCTGGGGATACCAACTGTCGTGGACAGGCTAATCCAACAAGCGATTTGCCAAGTCTTGAGCCTAATCTTTGAGAAACAGTTTTCAAACAATAGCTTTGGATTCCGACCGAAAAGGAGTGCACATGATGCACTTAAAAGATGCCAGACCAACATTACAGATGGCTACAGATACGTAGTCGATATGGATTTGGAAAAGTACTTTGACACGGTCAACCAGAGCAAACTCATTCAGATACTATCGGAAACGATAAAAGATGGACGAGTCATTGCGCTGATTCACAAATTCCTGCGAGCGGGAGTTATGGTAGGCGGAATGTTTGAAGACAGCCCCGAAGGAGTGCCGCAAGGCGGACCCCTGAGTCCACTGCTGGGAAACATCATGCTGAATGAATGTGACCATGAACTGGAAAGGCGCGGACACCGCTTTGTACGCTATGCAGATGATATGATGATTTTCTGCAAAAGCAAGAAAGCGGCCAATCGTACGCTAAACCACATCCTCCCATACATCGAAGAGAAATTATTCTTGAGGGTGAATCGGGATAAAACACAGGTAGCACACGTGAACAAGGTCAAATTTCTGGGTTATGGTTTCTACATCCATAAAGGAGAAGGGAGGCTCAGGATACATCCCAAGAGCGTCCAAAAATTTAAGGAAAAAATCCGGGAAGTCACAGGACGTAGTAACGGGATGGGGATTGAGTCAAGGAAAATCCGATTGAACCAAGTGGTTCGAGGATGGATGAATTACTTCAAACTGGTAGATGCAAAGAACCTCATACAGGGATTGGATGAGTGGATAAGAAGTCGCATTCGGATGGTTACATGGAAACGATGGAAGAAAGTCCGTACACGTTCTGAAAATCTCAAACACCTGGGAATTAAGGAAGAACGGGCATGGATGTGGGCGAATACAAGAAAAGGCTACTGGCGTACCGCCCATAGTCCAATCTTATTAATAGCCCTATCCAACGAGAGGTTCAAACGTGCCGGATACCTCAGTTTGATGGAATGCTACTCTGCGAAGTAGTGTGTAAACTTTGGAACCGCCGTATACCGAACGGTACGTACGGTGGTGTGGGAGGTCGGCTACTCAATTAATGGGTAGCCTCCTACCCGATTATTTGAAACAGCGATTCCACTAAAAAACACCTTTTTGTAAGCTAATGAATATTAATAACTTTTCGCAATAGAAGCAACAGTGGAATTGATAATTTGTCAAAGAAGACATATCATATAAGAAAAAACTTATTTTCAATGCAATCAAGGAGTTGAGAATATGGAACTGGCAAAAGTTACTGTAAGAGGGCAAATTACCATCCCTATTGAAATCCGAAAAAAGTTAAAAATCAAAGATGGAGACAAGGTTGTTTTTGTTGAGGAAAATGGAAAGATAATCATGGAGAATGCAGCTATGCTAGCATTGCGTGAAGTTCAGGATGCGTTTAAGGGCGAGGCGGAAAGGCTGGGCTTGAAAGATGAACAGGATGTGGTGAATTTGGTTAAGGAAGTAAGAAAAGAGATTTGGGAAGAAAATCATGCGAATAATGATTGATACCAATATCCTGGTTTCTGTCATCTTATTCCCTAATGCCCGGATGGATGAAGTGATGAAGCTCATAATCGAAAAACATAAGTTGGTTTTATCTTCATTTGTGATTAATGAACTAGTGGAAGTGGTTAATAGAAAGTTTAAAAACAAGGAAGAAGCGGTAGACCGTTTTTTAAGCAAGTTCCCATACGAAATGGTATATACACCAACAAAAACAGTGCCAGATTTGTTCAAAATCCGGGATAAAAAAGACTATCCTATATTATACACCGCTATTATTGAAGATGTGGATGTTTTCATTACAGGTGATAAAGATTTTGCTGATGTCGACATTGAGAAACCGGAAATACTCACACCGGCACAGTTTTTAGCCAAATATAGGTAATAAATGATACAAGCCAGGCTTAATTTTACTTAAGGAGAGAGATTTGTTCGTGCTTTATGTGAAGAACGATTCCTGCGATCCCTATTTCAACCTGGCCCTGGAAGAATACCTGTTTATGCAGCGGCAGGATCTGGGGCCGCTTTTTATGCTCTGGCAGGATATCCCGGTAGTGGTGGTGGGGCGCAACCAGAATACCCGGGAAGAGATAAATATGGAATTTACTCGGGAAAAAGGTATTGCCGTGGTACGCCGCCTTTCCGGTGGTGGAGCGGTCTACCATGACCTGGGCAACCTTAACTTTACTTTTATACTGGAGCAAGCGGAGCGGGAACTGGATTTTGCCCGCTATACCGTGCCGGTGATAAAAGCTCTGGAACGAATGGGTATTACTGCTTCTTTTACCGGGCGCAACGATTTGACCATCGACGGCAGGAAATTCTCCGGCAATGCCCAATTTCGCCAGCGGGAGCGGGTTTTACACCATGGAACCCTTCTCTTTGAGGTCAATCTGGAGAACATGGAACAGGCTCTGGCGGTAGCTGAGGATAAAATCAGCTCCCACGGGGTTAAATCGGTGAGGAGCCGGGTGAGTAATATTGTGGAGCACTTGACTGTTCCTTTCAGCCTTCAGCAATTCAAGGACTTGCTCCGGGAAATGGTGGGGGAATACTACGGACTGGATGGAGAATATGAACTAAAGCCGGATGATATACGGGCGGTGGAAAAACTTCGATTGGAGAAATACTGCAGCTGGGAATGGAATTATGGCCATTCCCCGGCCTATAATATAAAGCGCAGTCGCCGTTTTGATTGGGGGAAAGTCGATATTTACCTGGAAGTGCAAGAGGGAGTGATCAAAGAAGCCCGTATTTTTGGAGATTTCTTCTCCCCGGGGGATATTGATGAGCTTTGCCGCTCCCTTTCCGGCCGGCCCTACCGCCGGGAGGCCATAAGCCGCTGCCTGGCAGGGAACAGGCTGAAACAATACTTCCCCTTTATCAGCGAAGAGGATTTCATGGGTTTAATAGGGGTACGGCACTTGCCATAGCTGTTAGTAATACTCATGAGACAAACGAAACGTCCCCTTGTCCTGCTCATGAGACAAACGAAACGTCCCCTTGTCCTGCTGCCCTTGTCCTGCTCATGAGACAAACGAAACGTCCCCTTGTCCTGCTGCCCTTGTCCTGTTGAAGAGGAGAAATTATTTAGGTTTGTGATAGAATAGACCATAAGTTTCCAAAGGAGGGATGATGGGGTGGAATTTCTTTTTCAGCGTTTTTGGCACAGTTTTGCGGAGCGCTTGGATGAAAAGTACATAATAGCCAGGACCACTTACCTGGATACACGGGTGGAACGGGAAATAGTGCTGCGGATAGAGGCAGAGAGCCTGGATATAGAGGAAGCCTGGCTGCTGCGCCTGGGGCGACCGGGGATGATGGCGGATAGCCGGGAAGAGCTCCAGGCTCTAAAAGGGGTGAAGGCTTACCTGGGCAGCGGGCCGGAACTGCGGCAGGCCCTGCGTAGTGTCGAGGATGAACTGGAGTGCTCCCTGGTCAATGATACGGTGATAGCAGTGGTACAGGCCGAGTCATTCCTCTACCGGGAGAGGGGTTATAATGATGCGGCTCAATATACCCGGGCCTGGGAAGAATTTTATCTTGGTTCCTGCCGCTATTACAGCAATCTGGAAAGGGTCAAGGTATCCTGGGGTGATTTTATCGGAGCGTTCAGCCGGGAGACAAGGCTTTTTGACCGCTGCAAAAACCAGCAGCTTTTCCGGGAGGATAATGGGACTTACCGGATAAATGGCAGCATAATAGACTCATTCCACCATATGACAGCTTGCCTGGAGCTGGATCAGGATATGACGATCAGCCAGGCCTGGGCGGATATGCCCCGGGTACCTGATGGGGTTTGCCGGGAGTCGACAGGGCAACTGGCCAATATTATCGGGCATACGCTGGCGGGAAAGCCTAAAAAAGAGCTGGCCCGGCTGCTCGGTGCCGGTCAGGGCTGTGTACATCTTATTGATTTGCTTTATGATAGTGCCCGAATACTGGAACTATGCTAAGTTTTTTATACGTGTGAAGTTTTCGACGCTTACGCCGTTTACTTATACAGGGAAACTATACTGAACTTAGGTATTATTAATGCAGGACTGGAACAGCCAAAAAATAGTTGGTAAACGCAAACCCCCTGTAGTGGATATTTTTTCTCTTGAATGGGATGACTATTTGGATTTAATATGGTCTTTAAGGCAGAATAACACTTTTATTCCAGGGGGCGTCTATAAATTCAAAACCTTTGAGGAGGCAAATGAGTGGGCAGGGAGAATGGTACTGGGGGAGAAACCTACAGTCGTAGTTAAGTTGTAGGAGCAAGAATAACAATTTAATAGCATAGTCATATTGTGATATTATATGACTATAGTATATCAAAATATGATTTTTAAAAGTTATTGGAATGAGGTGATACTATGGAAGCAGCAATCAGACCATCGGCAGATTTAAGAAATCATTATAGTGAAATCTCCAAGCTGTGCAAAGAATCAAGAAATGCTGTTATTATTACAGTAAATGGACGAGGTGATACAGCAGTTCTTGGTCTACAGGATTACTATCAGATGAAATCGGAACTGGAACTACTTAGAACGCTTGCAGAGGCAGAAGATGATGTGAAAAATGGGAGATTGGCACCAATGCAGGATTCGTTCGATGATCTTCGTGCATCTTTACTGGAAAGGAAGAATGGATGAAGTATAAAATTTTACGAACGGATAAAGCGGAGGAACAGCTCCGTGAAATCATTTTTTATATTGCCGATGATTCTGGTGATATTGATATTGCACTTGGATATTTAGACAAGATTGAAACAGCAATTAATCGTCTTCAGGAGTTTCCAGAGTCGGGAAGTGTTCCTCGATATTCGATTCTGAAAAAGCAAGGGTATAGAGTAGTGATTGTTGAAAGGCATCTTGTTTTTTATAAGATAAATGAGGCAGATAAGTTAGTAATTATATATGCCATTGTAGATGGAAGAAGAGAATATCGTAATTTGATATAATAGTTGGACGAAGCATAGTCTACGTATCCTGCAACCCTTCAATATTGGCCAGGGATTTGGCTATTTTGACAAATGCTGGATATATTGTGGATCGAGTCCAACCTAATGATATATTTCCTCAGACCCATCATATGGAGTGCGTGGTAAGGATATATCGGGGGTAAAGGACCGAGACTAGTACCTTGTAACATTTAAAACTTGTAAAAGCATTCGATAGAAGGCAACAACAGCGGTAATTCGCGCAATGGTTACAATCATAAGACCATTATCAGCGATTACGGCGAAATCCACATACCCCGCGACCGTAATGGTGAATTTGAACCTCTTCGGACAGGTTTCTTTGGCTTTTGCAGCGTATTTACGTAGAATTCGCTCTGCGTTGCTTTCCGACATTTTCGCCGCTTTGCCTTTGATAACAGTGTAAAACAAAAACTCTGTTTGGGGACCGCCTTTACTGTAATTATTTAAATAGACATTCAGATGCTGGACTGACAAGTCTGTAATGGAGATCACTCGCTCCTTTGAGCCCTTGCCAATAATCCTGATATGAGGATTGTCCCCTTCTAAAGAAAGATTGCCCACGGTTAAGTTGAGTATCTCGTCTAGCCTAGCAGTGGAACGACTGCTGCAAAACCCAGCAATAGAAATGTTTTTGGGAAGGGTTGATCTTTCTTGGACACTACAATGAGGAAGTCATATCCGGGGGAAGGCAGGAAGCGAGGCAAGGATGGAAAGAGGGTTTTTTCCGGCTTATTATTTAAAGAAAAAGCTCGCTAGAATTAGTATAGAAATATATGCAAATAAATGCAGGATATTTCATAAACATGACGAATGAGGTTAATAGTGCTACTTAAATAAAACTAAATATACTCCGAGCCTGAAAACCTGGTAATAATACTAAGGGTTTCAGGCCTGTAGGGTACGGCGGGAAACGGCCGGGCCTCCCATGGTGGAAAGGAGAAATCAAATGCGCTTACATAGCAGGTTAATTCCATTTCTAATTAACCCTGTGCTTGTATATTTCTGCGCTTAATATAAAACCAAACCTGGTAAACCTTTTTGCCAGGTATTTTGTTTTTTGCAGCCAGTTTTATTATACATTGCTGCGTTAAAAGCAATATTGTTACTTGAAAAACCGAACCCTTCAAAACCTTAGAAGGCCTCTGTGAAGATCACTTTGAAAAGAGATGTTTTACGTAGAATAATATGGAAAAGAGTAAAGCGAGTATTATAGCGAGTATTATTTAGAAAAAAGATAGGAGGGATCATGCTGATAAAGTGCACAGTTGGAGTATCCATGTGCACAGGGGATTACGGCCAAATTAAGCCAGAGATATCATGGAACGGCTTCTAGTATTTGAGCATCGGAAGAAACTGCGGAGCAGTTTCAACACAGCGCGGCAACGAGGTGGGGGATGCAGGCGATATTATAAAAGTCTATGTAGTTGATGATTTAACTAATTCTACTGATACGAACCCGATAATTTTCCAATAATAGCTGCCGTAAAGGAAACTTTATCTGGCAGATAAAACATATTTTTGAATTTAACTAAATAGGTTTTAAAGCTTGCAAGCAGTGGTTGGAGAGAAGGGCGAAATAAACTGGGGGGCAGATCGGCAATAAACTTCTCAGTATGGGGAAACTCTCTCTTGCTCTAACTGCATTGCATATAGTATAGAGAGATAAGCTTGCTTGGGGAGAAATTACTTTGAGAATGGGATTGGGAGATGTTAAGAGCAGATTACTGCAGAAAGTACTATTACCGTCCGGGAAATTTTAATTTATGGGCGGTTGCTTTCTGCTGTTTTTTTTGCTTCATACTGGAGGCTGATTCCAACCCGGGGTTTTTAACTGAGCCGGAAGGGGTAGAAGTGCCCTGGCATAACGCTTGGACTTATTGCAAAAGAATTATATCTGGTGAAAGGAAGTGCTTCCCTTAATGACGACAAGAGAAAGGACCTGGAAAACATTATCTGCTATCGCTTTGTCTCTGGCCCTTATTATCCTATCCAGTGTTCTGCTAATGCCTGAAGTAGTTGAGGCAGAAGAAATATCGGTAACAGTGACTGGAGATGGGGTTAGCACCCCGACTACTTTTACCCAGGTACAATTAGAGGCTATGAGTCAGCTGGAGGCAGTATACACTACGATTAACACTTATCCTAGCAAGAAACTTCTGGTAGCCAGAGGAGTAAAATTAGCCGAGCTGTTAAACCTGGCCGGGATTAAAGACGAAGCCAGTTTAATCATAGTTATCGCTACAGATGGCTTCAAAATGACCTTTACCCGGGAGGAACTGCTGGATGATGCTCGTTATTATTATCCCGGGTTGCAGGATAATCACGCCTACGCCGGTTACATAACGGGATCGCCAGAGGGGGCAGTCAGGGTGGATACGATCCTGGCCCTGGGGAGTGCAGAAGGGGATAACTTTAACAATATTAATAGCATAAATGCACCTATTTTAATGATGGGGCAGAGGTGGGTTAGTGAGCAGACGAATCATGCTCATGTGAAAAAGGTAATGACAATTGAGGTATCTACCGCTAGTCCGGGAAAATGGGAAAACCCCGTTGCAACACCGGCTGCTGGCAGTGTCATAGCAGGAAGCAAGGTGGAACTCACTACTCCGGATATGGATGGTGACAGCATTTACTATACCATCGACGGTAGCGATCCAACCTTTAAAAGCCCGATGTATAACTGGATTAAAAAAAGATGGTGGAACAATCGCTCTGATCAACTGGCGACAATTAACCAGGCTATTGAGATAAACGAGGATACGGTTATAAAGGCGGTAGCTATAGGCTTTGGCAAGATTGATAGTGATATAATCAATTTCAATTATCAGGTTTCTAACCCAAAACCGCCGCAATACATTCTTACACCTGTAGCTCAAAACACCTATACTATACAAACTACGGTGGATGGTATCCCTACCATGACCGTTAATAGTGGCATAAGTGGCTTAAAAAACTTTACGGTTAACATTACACCCGTAACTGCTCACCAGGGGGAAGAAACCGTTGTTTTTATCCATTGGAGGAAGGGCAGGCAGATAAATATTAATAGCACAAGAGCTGATTTTGATTTGCTTAAGACAGCACAGGCCGGATTTAATGTAATGCCTGGAGATCTGGTCAAGGTTTACCTGTTGGATGAATTAAGCAATACCCATGATTCCAATCCGCTTTTATGGCAGTAGGAACGATATTATTAATACCTTAAAAAAATAATATCAAGATACTAAATATGGGAGAGGTATAAAGTCTGAAAGAAATTCTTTCATCATGTTTTGTGCCTGAGCGTTAGCGAAAGGAATGGTGATAAATATGAAAAGGGGATTTCATAACAAATTAGGAAATATCTCATCGACAACAGGGGGCAGCAAAGTACTGGCTATATTTTTGCTCCTTTCTTTTTGCTGTTTATTATCTTCAGCAGCCCTGGCTGAAGAAGTGGCCAAGCCGGAGCAAATCATATTAAGCTGGACCAGTGATCCACTTAGCTCACAGACCATTACCTGGTTGGGGGCAGACGATTCACTGGGGCAGCTGCAATACCAGGCAAAAAGCAGTTTTAATGGCAGTTTTGATTCCGCACAGCAAGTAAAGGCAGAAGCGACCAAATTTGATAGCAGATATTATCACTATTCGATAAATATCCGTAATTTGACACCGGATACAGATTATATCTACCGGCTGGGCAAGGAAGGTTGTTGGACCGAGCCTTACTTTTTTTCAACGGCGGATGATACTGATAAATTTTCCTTTATGTATATGGGCGATGTGCAATCAGGATATCTTGAATGGGGGAGGATGTTGAATGCATTATATCAGGAGAACCCCCGTTTGCGCTTTTCCCTTTTAGGAGGAGATTTAACCAATAATGATGCTGACGAAATGGAGTGGGGAGAATTTCTTGATGCTGCAAGCGGAGTTTTTTCGCGTATTCCCTTGATGCCGACTCTGGGGAATCACGATGGTACTATGTATAAGAACTTTTTTGCCCTGCCAGATAATGGGCCGCCGGGACTGGAACAGGAATTCTACTCCTTTGATTATGGAAATGCTCATTTCGCGGTTCTTAACAGCAATAATAACTGTAATGAAAAAGCCAAACAATGGTTGCATACGGATCTGCAAAATAGTAAGCAGACCTGGAAGTTTGCGCTTTTTCATCATCCAGCTTATCCAGCCTCTCCTGACTATAAAGGGATTGACCAGTCGATAATTGCCAATTGGGTGCCTATACTAGAGCAGAACCGGGTGGATATGGTTTTTGTTGGACATCAGCATCAGTATATGAGAACCCACCCTGTTTTCCAAGGAGAGATACAAAGTGATCCGGGAAGATACGGAATTATCTATGTAATGGGCAATGCCGGGTCCAAGACCTATATTCCCGGTCAAGGTTTTCCCTATATTGCCCGGGAAGACAGTGGCAGTAACTACCAGCTGATTGATATAGAGGGTAAATCTTTAACCCTAACGGCCAAAAGAGCTGATGGCGGGTTAATCGAAAGCTATACAATAAATAAGACCCTCAAGTCTGCACCTATATTAGTTCCTGATACTGCAGGCAAAATAGCAGGACAGCTTATCGAACTGAACTTTATTGATGATGCTGACTGGCGCTTGGCTATTAATGAGATAAAGCTTGATGGTGTGACACTAACCCCCGGACAATATTCGTTGGATCTCCCCGGGAAAATCACCATTGCCGGGGATTTATTTAGCAGTGCCAAAGAATATAACATAGAAATAAAAGCTACTGGTTACGAGGACGCTGCTACAACACAGAATATATTGGCCTCAGTAACGCTGAACAGCCCTCATGATGGCCAGGAGTTTCAACAAGGACAGCAAATTACTGTAAAGGGAACGGTAAATGCTCCTTGGAATAGTATTAGGATTCAGGTGAAGGATCCCCGGGGAGAGAGCATTTATGGACCCCTGGAACTCCAGGTAACGGCTGGCCAGTTTGAAAGCAGCTTTACACTTAATGCCAAAGCCGAGGTAGGCAGCTATAATATCATCCTGGAAGGGGGAGGTCTGCCAGCTACTGTCCTTGGAAAGTTCAAAGTAAAAGCAGGCGATGCTACCAAACCGGCGGGAGAGGTTATCCTTACCATTAGCGGAAGTGGAGTAAGAAATGAGCTTAAGCTTACCCAGGATGATTTGTTAGCCAAGAATAAAAGTCAAGTAGTTTTCAGTGCTATAAACACCTGGCCTAGTAAGAAATGGTATGTAGGAGAAGGCCCTCTATTAAAAGATTTACTTAATGAAGCGGGGTTAAGAGATACGGCTGGAATGATTAGATTTTCTTCTGTTGATGGTTATAGCATAATACTTACCACCAGAGAACTAATACATGAGCAGCGCTATATTTTTCCCCAGTTTATGGATGGAGATAGCAGCCAGGGACATATCCGTGGGTCTGCCAACGGAGCACGGGCGGTAGAAGCCATTATCGCCTTGAGAAGTGCGGAGGGTACTGATAATCCTGCTTATATGAGTGAGATTGATTCCCTCTTGTTAATGCTCGGACAGCGTGCAGTGCACGAACAAAATGCGCAGTTGTTTGTAAAGAAAATAAATAAGATTGAGGTTATTAATACTAGTCCATCAAAGTGGGATAATCCACAGGCTGACCCCAGCAGTGGAGAAGTAAGTCTTGGGACCAGAGTTAGATTAAGCAGTGCTATTATGGATGATGATAAGATTTACTATACCACTGACGGAAGTTCGCCAACTATAGACAGCTTGATGTATAATCCCATAGCCAGCCGCTGGCAATCAAGCCGGGCAGATATATTTGACACAATAAATCATCCCATAGAAATTACCCGTGACACAACTATCAAGGCAATAACGATCGGTCCTGGCAAGATGGATAGTGATGTAGTCACCTTCTCCTACAAGCTGAAGAAAGCTGATATAGAAACGATTGGAAAAGTTATCCCCAGTAATGGTGGTGAAGTTAGTCTCGGTACTGAGGCTAGTATTAAAATACCAGCCTATGCTCTGAAAGAGAGCGGGGCGGTGGAAGTGAAGATAGAAAGAGTAATTAACCCTCCCCCTGTACCCGCTGGTTTAAAACTGCTCGGAGGAGTATATGAGTTTAGTGTGGGCGGTCAGAATAGCTATAGCTTTGCCAAGAAGGTGCTTGTAAAGCTCAGTTTTGATTCCAGTGAACTAGAAAGCAAGGAAAATCCAACAATATACTACTATGATGAGTCGAAATCACAATGGCAAAAAATTGGTGGAACTGTATCCAGTAATTTTATAGAGCTAGAGGTGGATCACTTTACCAAATTTGCCGTTATGGTTACTGAAAAAGGTAAAAAGGAAGAACAGAAGAAAGCAGATATAGTAATACCGATGGTAAAACTAAGTGATATCCAAGGACATTGGGCGCAAAAGGATATTGAAAAACTGGTGGCGGCAGGGGCTATAGCCGGATATCCAGACGGTAGTTTTCAACCCGATAAAACTATTAGCCGAGCAGAGTTTACTACGGTGTTGGTCAAAACCCTGAAATTGCAAAACAAGGGTTCTGAGGTATTTGTTGATACCGAATCACACTGGGCCAAAGATTATATTGCTA